>CAZEZY010000074.1:0-11897 GCA_964516635.1 uncultured Tepidimonas sp.
GGCGTCATCTTTGCCTGTGCAGCGCTCTACACCTACCCCGAAGCCAAGACGGCTGAAATGGCAGCGCTCACGGTTTCACCTCAGGCCCAGGGACAAGGTGATGGCGAAAAGATCCTCAAACGCATCGAGCAACGGGCCCGCTACATGGGGCTCGACAGCATCTTCGTGCTCACGACCCGCACCATGCACTGGTTCCTGAAACGCGGCTTTGCCCCCGTGGATGCCGACTGGCTTCCCGAGGCGCGCAAACGCAAATACAACTGGGACCGGCGCAGCCGGGTGCTGGTCAAGAAGCTGGGTTGAACCAGCTGGAGTCGGCCAGGGCCACGGCGGTGGCAGCCGGCTCGTAAGGGGGCGTCCAGCCCAGCAGGCGGCTGGCCTGTTCACTGCGGCGACGCAGATCGTCATGGTCCTGACCATGCAGGTGGATGATGCCATAGCGGTAGCTGCCCAGCCATTTCAGGTCTCGTGCCTGCACGCGCGCGGATTTCGGGTACTCGAAGAGCAACCCGTCAGGGAACGCGTCCCTGAATGCGGCCCGGTCCGAAGGGCCCAGGCGCGGCGGTGCATCGCCCCGGCGAAACACGCGATACACCAGGCTGGCTGCGAACTGACCCACGGGCGTGGCGACCGGGAGGTCGGCAGGGTCTTGTCCGTGAGCCAGCGCCATGGCCACCGCATGCAGGTCCATGCCCTTCACCCGCAGGTAGAGATCAGAGAACTGGGAAGCCATTCGGGGGTTGAATTCGATCACGGTCAGGCGGTCGGTGGCTTCGTCGTAAAAGAACTCCATGTTGAACTGGCCATGATTGAAACCCACGGCCCCCAGAAAACGCCGGGCCACATCGAGTGCCCTGCGCTGGATGGCGGGGGGCAGGCGACTGGGCAGTTCGAACCGCATGAACGCATGCGTGCCCGGGTACATGATGGCATCGACCATGCCGATGGCCCTGACCTCGCCACGGAACACGTAACCATCCAGGTTGTACTGGGGTGCGCGGATCGGCTCTTCCAGAATCATGCCGTGCGCGGATCGGCCCGTCCCCAGATGGCGACGGGCCATGCGGTCAAACGGCTCCACCAGCCGCTCGATGACCCAGCGTTCCCAGGGTGAGAAACGGGTGTGCCGCTTGAGTTGCTCGCGGCCATGAACGGTCCGGGCCAGCACGGAAAAGGCCGCCTTGACCGGCTTGACAAACACCGGATAGTCCACCCCCTCCGGGATGTCTTCGCCATAGGTGGCCTCAAGCATCCGGTAAGGGAGGTTGGCTTCGGGTATCACGGCCTGCATCACATCACGGGCATGCAGTTTGTGCTGACAAGCCAGAATGGCTTTGACCGGGGTCCCGGGCCACCCCATGCGCTCGGCCAGCATGGCCGCCGCCAGGCCACCAAACTGCTCATGGGTGGAAACCACGGCCTTCCAGCCCTTGCGTCGGGCCTGGCTGGCCAGGCGATCGACAAACCGGTCCAGATCGAAAAACGGGAGGCGGGCGTTGCTGGGAAATGCGTGCAGGTCAAATCCGGCGTGATCGATCTGGCAGCCCCAGCGCTCGCGCTGTCGCTGAAAGCCGATGGCACTCCAGTCGTAAGCAAACAGGGCCAGGGTGCGATGAGGGAACAGAGGATGCTTCTGAGTCATAGGCCGAACAGGGCTGACTGTAGCGCATGCATACCAGTACCCCCCAAGGGCATATGACAGCCTTCCACCCACAAAAAAAGCCACCTGTTTCGAGCAGGTGGCCTGTGACGAGAGAAAAAAGATTACTGCTTTTTCTCTTCGGTGGCTGCCGGCTGGGCAGCGGGGGCTGCAGGGGCCGCGTTGGCATCGGCAGCAGCAGGAGCGGCGGCCGGAGCGGCTTCAGCCGGTGCGGGGGCAGCAGCAGGCTGTTGAACAGCCGGTGCGGGGGCAGGGGCAGGCGCGGGGGCTTCTTCTTTCTTGCCACAAGCAGCCAGGACAAATGCAGCCGTCAAAACGGCAAACAGTGCGGATTTAGACATTTCGATCACTTAAGTTAAGGGTGCCGGGAGATACAACTGACCCGCTGTCACTTTCCCGGGGGGCGTCATGCGGGTGCGAAATTGCACCAGAAAGAGGATCGGTGCACCAACGCAGAACAAATCATAATCCGCCACAAAAGGTCGGGAAAACCCTGAAACAAAAAAAGAGCCAAACCCTGTAAATCGTTGTCAAATTGCAACAGAAGGGTCAAAGGCCCAGAGTCGTCGCCGGAAAACCACGCGAGGAAACGGGCCAAATCGAGTCCCATTCCTGCTTCATCTGGGCCCTCATGGTGCGGTCTGATGTGCTCACCCAGACCGCATGAGGACGATCCAGGGCAATCGCCACCCAATCCGATGTGAGGATGCCAATCCGCGAAGATTCGCCCTCACCTCTGGGCAAGACGCGCGCCTCAAAACGGTGGTCGAAATGGCGCCGCCAATCCACAAAGCGAGGCGCGTGCAGCCGGAGATGTCGATAGTCCCGGCCAAGCATCTGGAGGCGTCCGCCTGCCAGCGCCCAGCGGGTCAGATCGTCGACCAACGGCCGTTCACCCAGAGGCCAGCCGGCAAAATCCGGATCGCAGAGACGGATGTGGCTCAAGCCGAGGCGTTCGGCCTGACCGAAGAGGTCACGCACCAGCGATGCAAAGGCAGCGGGGCCGTTCAAACGGCCTTCCGGTAATCCCTCATCCATCCTGGGACTCCTGCACATGCAACCAGCCAGCGGCATGCCATTCCGCCAGCACGTGTTGCAACGCGGGGCTGCCACCCCGCACACTTCGGTTGTCGAGTGAACGGGTATCGGCCAGCATTCTCAGACGCTCCGCATCCTTGCCGGAAGCCCGCAAGGCTTCGCCGTTGATGAAGACATGCCTGTCATCGTAGAGCATGCGGGTTCGGCGATCCAGTACCACGCGGCCCGGCAACCAGGGGGCATCCGGTTCGCTGAACCAGACTCGGGGTTTCGGTTCGGTCAGCACCTCACCAAGGGCCAGGCGCAAAGCCTCGTCATCGGCCAGCAAACGGCGAAGACCTTCACGCCCAAAATCCACCAGACCTGCGGGCATCTCGGCTGGCCTTGTGGTGGCCTGCTGGGCGGGGTCCCGATAGAGGACTTCATCCTCATGGTCTTCGGTCATCCGCAACGCGAGTTCGCCCGCCAGCCCGCCCCGCTGAGGCGACCGGAACCCGACCGAGTAGGTCATGCACTCCGCATCGAGGGCAATGCCATCGTGTGCCCATTGGGGTGGCAGGTACAGCATGTCCCCCGGCTCCAGCACCCATTCCGCCTCCGGTTCGAAATGCTGAAGGATCTTCAGCGGCATCCCGGGCTGCAGCGAGAGGTCTTTCTGTCGGCCGATCTTCCAGTGACGTCGCCCCTGGGCCTGCAGCAGAAACACGTCATAGCTGTCGAAATGGGGGCCCACCCCACCCCCTTGGGTCGCCCAGGAGATCATCAGGTCATCGAGCCGGGCATCCGGAACGAACCGGAAACGGTCCATCAGGGCGCGCACCGCATCCACGTGCAGATCAACGCCCTGCACCAGCAGCGTCCAACCCGACTGCTTGAGGGCCGGGAGCTGACGACGCTGAAAAGGCCCATGCCTCAGGCGCCAGTCGGCTTCGCTCTTGCGCTCGATCAGCCGCGATTCCACCGACTCCTGCGAAGCCAGATCGAACAGATCAGGCCGGCTGAGCAGGGGTTGAAAACCGGGGATGGCCTGCCGGATCAGCAGCGGTTTCTTCTGCCAGTGCCGACGCATGAACTGAGCGGGCGTCAACCCTCCCAGCAAAGGCGTGGACAGATCGGGCGGCACAGGCGGTTTGGCAATGAGAGGGGAGGCATTGGAAGTCATGGGACAATTGTGCCAATGAAAGTGACCCCCCAATGCGTCGTCGCACTGACCTGGACGCTCAAAGACACCCTGGGTGAAACCCTGGACGAATTAACGGAACCCGTTGAGTTTCTGGTCGGCGGCCGCGATCTTCTGGAAAAAATCGACGAGGCCCTGCAGGATCATCAGGCTGGCGACAGCCTGGAATTGCACCTGGAGCCCGAACAGGCGTTTGGCGACTACGACGACCAGTTGCTGTTTCTGGAACCCCGAACCGCGTTTCCTGCCGAACTCGAAGATGGCATGGCTTTCGAAGGCCTGCCCCCCGGCTGCAACCCGGATGCCCCCAAAGACCGCCTGTTTTTCGTGAGCGAGATCTATCCGGAACACGTGGTCATGGACGCCAACCATCCCCTGGCTGGGATGGCCTTGCGGGTGCGCCTGAAGATTCACCAGGTGCGTGAGGCCACGGAAGACGAAATCGGCCAGGGCACCCTGGGCACCGGCTTCTTCCGACTCGAAAGTTGAACCAGCCGGGGATCAGGCGACCCCGGTTGAACCATAGCCACCGGCACCACGTTCGGTGCTGGCTTCGAAATCGTCCACCAGATTGAACCGGGCCTGCACGACTGGCACCACCACCAGCTGGGCAATGCGCTCCATCGGCTGGATGGTGTAGGCCTGCGGGCTGCGGTTCCAGGCGCTCACCATCAGTTGCCCCTGGTAGTCGCTGTCGATCAGGCCCACCAGATTGCCCAGCACGATGCCATGCTTGTGACCCAACCCGGAACGGGGCAGGATGAGGGCCGCAAAACCCGGATCGGCCAGATGCATGGCCATGCCGGTGGGAATGAGCTGCCATTCATTGGGCCCCAGCGTGAGGGCTTCATTCAGGCAGGCACGCAGGTCCAGGCCGGCACTGCCGGCCGTGGCATAGGCCGGCAATTGCCCGCGCAGCCGCTCATCCAGCACCTTGACATCGATGTGCATCCGAAGCGTCCTTTCTGGCTTCAATCGCCCGCACGACGCAAGGCGTCTTCGAGTGCCTTGGCCGGATCAGGCTCGGGTGCAGCTTCGCTGGCAGCATCGCCTTCAGCGGCGGGTTCATCGCCCCAGGGGTTGTCGCTGCCCCAGCCATCATCGCCCGACCCACCCATGTTCATGAGCTGCTCTCGCACGGCATCGGCATCCACCTCGACAGGCGCTTGCAGCTGACCAGTCACCAGTGTCGGCTGCCAGATCAGCAAGGCCACCATCATGAGCTGGATGATGATGAAAGCAATGGATCCTTTGTAGATCTGCTCCGTGGTCACGCGCTTGATCGGCTTTTTCGTGACTTCGTCCACGTAATCGTTGCGGGCGGCCACGCTGCGCAGATAGAACAGCGCAAACCCGAACGGCGGCGTCAGGAAAGAAGTCTGCAGGTTCATCGCGATGATGATGCCGAACCAGATCAGGTTGATGTCGAGTTTTTCGGCCACCGGCGCCAGCAAAGGCACCACGATGAAGGCGATCTCGAAGAAGTCAATGAAGAAGCCCAGCGCAAACACCAGGATGTTCACGAAGACGAGGAAGCCGATCTGCCCCCCCGGCAGCTTGTCAAACAGGTGTTCCACCCAGATGTGTCCATCGGCCGCGTTGAAAGTGAACGCAAACACGGTGGAGCCGATCAGGATGAACATCACGAAAATGGAAAGCTTGGTGCTGTTCTCCAGGGCCTGCTTGAGCACGGTGAACGAGAGACGGCCACGGACCAGCGCCATGATCAGGGCACCCAGTGCGCCCATGGCACCGCCCTCGGTCGGGGTGGCAATGCCCAGAAAGATGGTGCCGAGCACCAGGAAGATCAGCAGCAGCGGCGGGATCAGCACGAAGGTGACCTGCTGGGCCAGACGGGAGACCAGGTTGAGGCGGAACAACTTGTTGGCCAAGGCCAGCGCCAGGGCAAACAAGGCACCCACCATCATCGACAGGATGAAGGTCTCGTCGCCCGCGGCGTCACGGGTACGGCCGAACCACTGCTTCATCAGGTCGTTGTGGAACAGTGACCACACATAACCCACCACACCCGACAGACCCATCAGCACCACGAGTGACCGGTGTCCGCTGGAGCCGTTGGGCTCGTTGTAAATGCGCGCCTCGGGTGGCAGCGCCGGCACCCACTGCGGCTTGAAGAGGGCCACGCCGGCGATGAAGAGCAGATACAACCCCACCAGCATCAGACCGGGCAGCAAGGCACCGGCATACATGTCGCCCACCGATCGGCCCAACTGGTCGGCCAGCACGATCAGCACCAGCGACGGGGGAAGCGCCTGTGCCAGCGTGCCCGATGCCGTGATGGTGCCGGTGGCAATCGACCGGTTGTAGCCATAGCGCAACATGATGGGCAGCGAAATCAGACCCATCGAAATCACGGCGGCCGACACCACCCCCGTGGTGGCGGCGAGCAGGGCACCCACCAAGATCACGGCCACGCCCAGACCGCCCCGGATGGGACCGAACACCTGGCCGATGGTTTCCAGCAGGTCTTCGGCCATGCGGCTGCGTTCCAGCACGATGCCCATGATCGTGAAGAACGGGATCGCCAGCAAAGTGTCGTTCTGCATGATGCCGAACACACGCAGCGGCAGGGCGTTGAACAGAACGGGAGGAAAAAGGCCCAGTTCCATGCCGATCAGGCCGAAGAACAGGCCGGTGGCGGCCAGTGAGAACGCCACCGGAAAACCCATGATCAGGAAGAAAAACAGCCCCACGAACATGAGGGGCACGAACTGGCCTGTCAGAAACTCGATCATGATGTCTGCCCTCCAGTGGAGGCGACTTTGGCCGCTTTTTCGGATTGAGCTATGTCTTTGGCGAGCATTTCGGTTTCACTGGGCCCCGTGTGATCCAGGGGATCCGGCCCACCGGCAAAGAGAAAATTCAGTCGTTTGACCAGTTCAGAAAGGCCCTGCAGCCCCAGCAGAATGAACCCCACCGGAATCAGCAGGTAGGCAGGCCAGCGGATCAGGCCACCCGCGTTGGACGACATCTCGCCACCTTGCCAGGCGCGCTCGAAAACGGGCCAGCCCATATTCGCCATCATGTAGGACAGAGGCAACAGGAACACCACGATACCGATCACGTCGATCCAGTTGCGCGTGCGCGCCGACAGTCGGCTCGAGACCACGTCAATGCGGACATGTGCATTCCGCAGGAAGGCATACCCCCCGCCCAGCAGAAAGACGGCCCCAAACAGATACCACTGGATTTCCAGAAAGGCATTCGAACTTATGCTGAACGCATAGCGACTGATGGCGTTGCCTGCGCTGATGAGGGTCGCGGCCAGGATGAACCACATCACCAGCTTGCCGATGGCGCCATTCATGGCGTCCACTGCGCGCGAAAAAAGCAGGAGGAATTTCATAGCAGCATCCCTGCACAGACGGGACAGGTCCGTGATTCAAGAAAAGGCAAAGGGTTCGTGTGATCTCCACCGATAACAAAACGCCCCGCGGGCAAGCGGGGCGTTGATTGCCTGTCGACGGCCGATTACAGGCGAGCGGCCTGCATGTAGCTGTCGAAACGCGCTTCGGTGAAGCGGAACCACAGGTTGGCGTCGCGGCGGTAAGCAGAGTAGTCGTCGTAGATCTTCTTCCAGCGAGGGTTGGTGTCGCTCAGTTCCTTGTACAGCTCGTTGGAAGCGCGGAAGGCAGCATCCATCACCGAACGCGGGAAGGCCTCCAGCTTCGTGCCACCGGCGACCAGGCGTTTGAGAGCCTGTGGGTTGCGCACATCGTACATGGCTTGCATCGTGGTATGGGCATGAGAGGCTGCCGCTGTCACGATGGCCTTGTACTCAGGCGACAGTGCGTTGTAGGCCGTCTTGTTGATGTACAGGTCGAGCTGGGCGCCACCTTCCCACCAGCCGGGGTAGTAATAGAAGGGCGCCACACGATTGAAGCCCAGCTTCTCGTCGTCGTACGGACCCACCCATTCCACGGCGTCGATGGTGCCACGCTCCAGGGCCTGGTAGATTTCGCCGCCGGGGATCATCTGGGGAACCGCACCCAGTTTGCTCATCACCTTGCCGGCGAAGCCGCCAACCCGGAATTTCAGACCCTGCAGGTCGGCTGGCGACTTGATTTCCTTGCGGTACCAGCCACCCATCTGGGCACCGGTGTTGCCCATCGGGAAGTTGACGATGTTGTAGGCGTCGTAGAACTCACGGAACAGCTTCAAGCCATTGCCGTCGTAGTACCAGGCGGTGAGCTGGCGGCTGTTCAGACCGAAGGGGATGGCCGTGCCCATGGCGAAAGTATCGTCAACACCAAAGAAGTAATAGGGGGCTGTGTGGACACACTCGACCGTGCCAGCCTTCACGCCATCGACCATACCGGCGATGGGAGGCATCAGTTCACCACCCGGGTGCACCGAGATCTGGAAACGACCGCCAGTGGCGTCGGACACGGTCTTGGCAAACACCTCTGCAGCGCCATAAATGGTATCCAGAGCTTTGGGAAAGCTGGATGCCAGACGCCAGCGCACAGCGGCCTGAGCGCTGACGATGGCGGGGGCGGCACCTGCAGCCAGCACACCGGCCAGACCAGCGTTTTTCATCAATGAGCGACGATCCATGTTTGACTCCGTTTGATTGGTTATGAATGACCACAAAGCCAGCAACCGTGCCAACCCTGTGGGCACCGGCATTGTAGGCTTCGTGTCAGGTAAAAAACGGTCGTGTTAACCCTGATAAAGGGTCCAGAACGCGTGAAAAAAAATCAATCAGCCGTGATCGGTATTCACAACTTTCAGGGGAACTGTCTGCCCCACTTCGTCGGCAAAGCGGCGGCGGATGGCATTGACGATGCCTGCCGTGTCAAGCCCCAGCATTGACAGCAGCTTGCCCGGATCGCCATGCTCGATGAATCGATCAGGCAGTCCCAGCGTCAGAACGGGCATGGCGATGCCCTGGGCTTGCAGACACTCCAGAACCGCTGTACCCGCCCCACCCGCCACCGCGCCTTCTTCCAGCGTGACGAGCGCGCCGTGGGAACGGGCCAAGGACAGGACCAGGGCTTCATCCAGCGGCTTGGCCCAGCGCATGTTGGCCACGGTGGCGTCGAGCATGTCGCCTGCCTCCAGCGCCGGATACAGCAGCGTGCCAAAGGCCAGAATGGCCACGCCACGCCCCTGGCGCCGAACCTCACCCTGGCCGTACGGCAGTCCCTTCACATCGGCTGGCAAGGGCGTCCCCACCCCGCTCCCCCTGGGGTACCGCACCGCAACCGGGTGATTTTGCTCGAAAGCGGTGGACAGCAATCGGTAGCATTCGGCTTCGTCGGCCGGGCAGGCCATGGCCATGTTGGGAATGCAGCGAACGAACGGGATGTCATAGGCACCCGCGTGGGTGGGCCCATCGGCCCCCACAATCCCGGCACGATCCAGCGCAAACACCACCGGCAGGTTCTGCAGGGCCACGTCGTGAACGAGTTGATCGTAGGCGCGCTGCAGGAAAGTGGAATAGATGGCAACCACCGGTTTGAGGCCTTCACAGGCCATGCCGGCCGCAAAAGTCACGGCGTGCTGCTCGGCGATGCCCACGTCGTGGTAACGGGTGGGAAAGCGCCGGTGGAATTCCACCATCCCGGAACCTTCGCGCATGGCCGGGGTGATACCCACCAGCCTCGGGTCGTGCTCGGCCATGTCGCAAAGCCACTGGCCAAACACCTGGCTGAAGGTGGGCCGGGGCGGCTGAGCGGGTTTCTGCAAACCGATGCTGGGGTCGAACTTGCCGGGTCCGTGGTATGCAATCGGGTCCGCCTCGGCCAGCTTGTAGCCCTGGCCTTTGCGAGTGACCACATGCAGGAACTGAGGCCCCTCGAGATCGCGGATGTTTTCCAGCGTGGGAATCAGCGAGTCGAGATCGTGGCCGTCTATGGGGCCGATGTAATTGAAGCCGAACTTTTCAAACAGGGTGGCCGGCACCACCATGCCCTTGGCGTGCTCCTCGAAACGCTTGGCCAGCTCGAAGAGGGGCGGCGCCACGCTCAGCACCTGCTTGACCATCTGTTTGGCGGCCGCGTAAAAACGCCCGCTCATGAGTTGCGCCAGGTACCGGTTGAGTGCCCCCACCGGCGGGCTGATGGACATGTCGTTGTCGTTCAGGATCACCAGCAGACGGGCATCCGACACCCCGGCGTTGTTGAGTGCCTCGAAGGCCATGCCTGCCGTCATGGCGCCATCGCCGATCACGGCAATCGAATGACGGCTGTCGCCCTTCAGCTGGGCGGCCATGGCCATGCCCAATGCCGCCGAAATGCTGGTGGACGAATGGGCCGTGCCAAAGGTGTCGAATTCGCTCTCGGTACGCACCGGAAAACCGCTGATGCCACCCAGCTGACGCAAGGAGTGCATGCGGTTCTTGCGACCCGTGAGGATCTTGTGGGGGTAGGTCTGGTGCCCGACATCCCAGACGATCCGGTCGACCGGGGTGTTGAAAACATAGTGAAGGGCCACCGTGAGCTCTACCGTGCCGAGGTTCGAGCTGAGGTG
The DNA here is from genome assembly GCA_964516635.1 of uncultured Tepidimonas sp. Classification (GTDB taxonomy): domain Bacteria; phylum Pseudomonadota; class Gammaproteobacteria; order Burkholderiales; family Burkholderiaceae_C; genus CAZEZY01. Next base: position 10,374 of record CAZEZY010000074.1, read on the forward strand.
TCCGCCGGTTCGGGCCACACTGTGCAGCAGGAATTCGCGCAGTTCGTCGGCCAGCGGTTTGAGCTGGGAACGGCCCAGCCGCCGCAGATCGGCGGGCGTCTGGATGGTATCGAGCAAACCTGTCATGTCGAACATTTCCTTTGGCGACCGTGTCACCGGGTTCAGTGGGTGCGACCGACCACCCAGTCGGCCAGGTGGCGCAAGCCGTCGGGCCGGTGCAACCGGGCACGATCCAGGGCCTCGTGAGCCTGTCGCAACAGGATGGCCGCGTAATCACGGGCCCCATCGAGACCCAGCAGCGATACGAAAGTGGGCTTGTCGGCAGCGGCATCCTTGCCGGCCGTCTTGCCCAGCGTGGACGAATCGGCCACCACATCGAGCACATCGTCCACCACCTGAAAGGCCAGGCCCAGGGATTGCCCGTAATCCCGCAACGCGCTCATGGATTCCGGCGAGGCCCCCGCAACGGCAGCCCCCATCGTGACGCTGGCCAGCAGCAGTGCACCGGTTTTGCGGCGGTGCATGTCTTCCAGTTCGGCCTGGGACAACACCTTGCCCACGCCGGCCAGATCGATGGCCTGCCCGCCAGCCATACCGGCATACCCGGACGCGACCGCCAGTTGGCGACCCAGTGCAATGGCCACCTCGGCCGGCCGGATGTGGAACAGGAGTTCGAAAGCAAGGGCCTGCAAAGCGTCGCCAGCAAGCAGTGCCTGAGCCTCCCCATAGCGGACGTGCACCGTGGGTTTGCCGCGACGCAGGACATCGTTGTCCATGCAAGGCAGATCGTCATGGACCAGCGAATACGCATGGATGAGTTCGACGGCACAGGCAGCCCTGAGCGTGGCGTCGGCCTGCGCCATCTCGGCCCTGCCGGCAACGGCTTCGGCCGTGGCACAGACCAGCAGCGGCCGCAGACGTTTGCCACCATCGAGCACGGCGTAGCGCATGGCGTCGCCCAGCCCGGCAGGGCCGTGATCGGGCACCCAGGCATCCAGCGAGGCCTCCACCGTGTGGAGGGTCTGGTTCACCCATTTCGCAAACCCTTCGGTACCCGTTGACAAACCGGTCATGCGCCCTCCACCCAGGGCCGGGCGCTGCCGTTTTCCATGACTTGGATCTGCTGCTCCACGGCATCGAGTCGCGCCCGGCAGAAAGCCAGCAGGTCTGCACCCCGCTGGTACTGAGACAGCAGATCGTCGAGCGGCAACTGACCGGCTTCGAGCCGGGCCACGAGAGATTCGAGTTCCTGCACGGCCGCTTCGTAGCTGACCGGGGTGCCGCCCCCCTGGCCAGACGCTTGATTTTTTTTCATGGATGAAGGAGTCGGGACCATGCGCCATTTTAAGGTAGGGGGTGCTCTGGCTTTGGAGCGGACGCTCCAACCCCGGGGTACAATCGCCGTCCCTTTTCAACTCGATGGGAGTTGTTCCACCCTTCCCGCGCTGATTCGTTCACTCGTCTCATGAAAGCGCTTCCCTGCCCCTTCATAGGGGGAGTCTTTAGGTCAGGATCATCATGTCT
>CAZEZY010000075.1:0-11828 GCA_964516635.1 uncultured Tepidimonas sp.
CCCCCAACTCTCAGACTCGTGGTCTGGAGATGAAGAAGGCCATGGACAAGCTGGATCTGCTGGTGGTGGTGGACCCCTATCCCTCGGCCACCGCCGGGATGGCGGCCATGCCCAGTCAGCCGGGTGACCTCAACCCGAAGCGGGCGGTCTACCTGCTGCCCGCCACCACCCAGTTCGAGACCAGCGGCTCCATCACCGCCTCCAACCGCTCGGTGCAATGGCGTGAAAAGGTGATCGAGCCTCTCTGGGAGAGCCGCACCGACCACATGATCATGTACCAGCTGGCCCAGCGCCTGGGCTTCGACAAAGAGCTGTGCAAGAACTTCAAGATGGTCAAGGGCAAAGGTGGGATGGACGAACCCTCCACCGAAGACATCCTGCGTGAAATCAACAAGTGCGTCTGGACCATCGGCTACACCGGCATCAGCCCGGAGCGCATCCAGGCCCACATGCGCAACATGCACGCCTTCGACATCAAGACGCTCAAGTGCAATGGCAAGGTGGTCGATGCCGTGAATGGCTACGACATGACCGGCGATTACTTCGGTCTGCCCTGGCCCTGTTATGGCACCCCGCAACTCAAGCACCCGGGTTCGCCCAACCTCTACGACACCTCCAAGCACGTGATGGATGGTGGTGGCAATTTCCGCGCCAACTTCGGCGTCGAGCGCGATGGTGTCAGCCTGCTGGCCGCAGATGGCTCGCACTCCCTGGGTGCCGAGATCACCACCGGCTACCCCATGCTGACCTCCGAACTGCTCAAGAAGCTGGGCTGGTGGGAAGAACTCACCCCCGAGGAGCAGGTGGCTGCCGAGGGCAAGACCTGGACGACCGACCCCACCGGCGCCATGATCCGGGTCTTCATGAAGCACGGTTGCCATCCTTTTGGCAACGCCCGCGCCCGCGCTCTGGTCTGGAACTTCCCGGACGCCGTGCCCCAGCACCGGGAGCCCGTGTACGGCACCCGCCCGGACCTCATCGCCAAGTACCCGACGCACGACGACCAGAAAAACCGCTGGCGCATGCCCATCCTGTACAAGACACTGCAGGACAAGAACGTGGCCGACAAGGTCCACGAGAAGTATCCGCTGATCATGACCTCCGGTCGCCTGGTGGAGTACGAAGGGGGTGGCGAGGAAACCCGTTCCAACCCCTGGCTGGCCGAACTGCAGCAGGAAATGTTTGTGGAAATCAACCCGGCCACGGCTGCCCAGCGTGGCATTCGCAACGGCGAGCAGGTCTGGGTGTCCACCCCGACAGGTGCACGCCTTCGCGTTCAGGCACTGGTCACGCCACGGGTGGACGAACACACCGTGTTCCTGCCCTTCCACTTCTCCGGCCGCTGGCAGGGTGCCGACATGCTGAAGAGCTATCCGGAAGGCGCTGCGCCCATCGTTCGCGGTGAATCCGTGAACACCGCCACCACCTACGGCTACGACATCATCACCATGATGCAGGAAACGAAGACCACCGTTTGCAACGTCGAACGCGCATGAGGAGCAACAAATGGCACGCATGAAATTCATCTGTGATGCAGAGCGCTGCATCGAATGCAACGGCTGTGTGACCGCTTGCAAGAACGAGCACGAAGTGCCCTGGGGGGTGAACCGCCGCCGGGTGGTGACCCTGAACGACGGGGTGCCCGGCGAAAAGTCGATCTCGGTGGCCTGCATGCATTGTTCCGACGCGCCCTGCATGGCGGTCTGCCCCGTCAACTGCTTCTATCGCACGGCCGAAGGCGTGGTTCTGCACGACAAGGACGTCTGCATCGGCTGCGGTTACTGCAGCTACGCCTGCCCCTTCGGTGCACCGCAGTTCCCGGGTCAGGGCACGTTTGGTGTGCGTGGCAAGATGGACAAGTGCACCTTCTGTGCGGGTGGTCCTGAAGCGAGTGGCAGCCAGGCCGAATTTGTCAAGTACGGGCGCAACCGCTTGGCCGAGGGCAAACTCCCGGCCTGCGCCGAAATGTGCTCCACCAAGGCTCTGCTGGCCGGTGACAGCGACACCCTGTCCGACATCTTCCGCAACCGCGTGCTGCAGCGTGGCAAGGGCGCCGAAGTCTGGGGCTGGGGCACGGCTTACGGCAGTGCTCAGGGAGCACAATCATGATGCGCGCCCGCACACTCCAGATCGCCGCTGCGGTGGTTGCCGTTTCGGCACTCGCCGCCTGCGGTGACAAACCGCAGGAACTCAATGCCGCCGGTGTCAAGTCCGACACCCCGGCTTATGAGGGCTCTACCCAGGGTCAGTTTGTTCAGCGTGGCTGGCAGCCAGGCGATCGGGCAAGCTGGGAGCAGCAGTTGAAGGCCCGCGCTGCTTACGGTCAGAACGAATACACCCGAATTCGCTAACAAGGAGGTTCATCATGCATTGGCCTCTCATTTCCTGTTCGGGAGCCGGCCTTCGTGCCTGGGCCGTGGCTGCCTTGATGGCGGTGGGGCTGGGGGTGGCGTCGGCGCAGACCCTCAAGCTGGATCCGGTACCCGAGGGTGCCGGCACATCCCAGGAAGCGCCCGCAGGTGGCGGCATCCAGAGCGCAAACATTTTCCAGATTGCGCCCTCGGCGGATACCGACCCGAACTACATGAACCAGTCGAACGCCGAGCGTCGCGAGGTTCAGCCGGGCAACAACGCGCCCGCCTGGCGGCAGGTGGGACAAGGGGTCACCGGCGTCACCAACTTCCCATACCCCGAGTATGGCAATCTGATCCAGCCGTTCGTGCAGTACCCGGGCGCCACGCTCACCAATGCCGGTGAAGCCTGGCGTCAGGTCCGCAACAACATCATCATTCCCTACGGTGGATCCCTGCTGATCATCGTGGCGGTGGCGATTGCGTTGTTCTACTTCGGCAAGGGCACGATCAAGCTGCACGGTCAGGAAACGGGGCGCAAGATCGAGCGTTTCACCGCCTTTGAACGGGCCGCCCACTGGACCAATGCCTTTGCCTTCGTGGGTCTGGCGGTATCTGGCATCATCATGGCGTTCGGGCAGTTCTTCCTGCTTCCGATCATGGGCAGCACGCTGTTTGGCTGGCTGGCCTATGCCATGAAGAACCTGCACAACTTTGTGGGCCCGCTGTTTGCCGTGTCGCTGGTGATCGTTTTCTTCACCTTTGCCCGTGACAACCTGCCCAGCAAGGAAGACATTGCCTGGATGCTAAAAGGTGGGGGTCTGCTCAGTGGTCATGAAGTGCCATCGCACCGCTTCAACGCGGGTGAGAAGCTCATCTTCTGGGCAGGCGTCTTCTTCCTGGGCTTCATCGTGGTCGCATCGGGTCTGGTGCTCGACAAACTCATTCCCGGACTCGCCTACCTGCGTGCCGACATGCAGATCGCTCACATGATCCATGCTTCCGCCGCGGTCTTCATGATGGTCATGTTCATGGGTCACATCTACATGGGTACACTGGGCATGCAAGGCGCTCTGAACGCCATGAAGACCGGTTACGTAGACGAAACATGGGCCAAGGAACACCACGAGCTCTGGTACGACGACATCAAGGCGGGCAAGATCCCGGCCGAGCGCAGTGTGCGCCCGTCGGGCAAGCCCGGTGTGGCGGCTGCCAAAGCGGCCTGATTCGCCTGTGCGGCACGGGAGACGGGGATGCTGTTGACTGAACCCCAGCAATCGGCTTTTCGTCCTCCCTTGCCGCGATTGTCGGCTGCACGGGTGCCGCTGACGCGCGAGGTCCGTGTGGTCAATGAGTTCGGCGAGGTGCGGGAGATTGCCATCCCGGCCGAGCGGGATCTGACCGTTTACGTCGACAAGCGTGAACTGGTCACCCTCATGACGCTCGGTGGTCATCCCGAGTGGCTCGTGCTGGGTTATCTGCGCAACCAGCGTCTGGTCGATTCGGTCCACGACATCGAATCCATCACGGTGGATTGGGAGGTCGGTGCCGCCGCCGTCAAGACCCGTCGTGGGGTCGACCACATCGAAGAGCGCACCGCCAAGCGGGTGGTGACCACGGGTTGTGGCCAGGGCAGCGTTTTCGGTGGCATCCTGGACGAACTGGAGCGGATCCGTCTGTCGCCCACCGCGCAGCTTCGTCAATCCGACCTGTACCAGATCGTCAAGGCCATCCGGGAACAGGATTCCACCTACAAATCGGCCGGTTCGGTGCACGGTTGTGCCCTGTTTCGGGGTTCGGAGATGCTCATCTTCGTGGAAGACGTGGGCCGTCACAATGCCGTCGACACGATTGCCGGCTGGATGTGGCTGCAGAACCCGGCCGAGATGGAAGGGTCTGACAAGACCTTCTACACCACCGGTCGACTGACGAGCGAGATGGTCATCAAGTCGGCCCAGATGGGCGTGCCGGTGGTGGTCTCGCGCAGCGGCACCACCCAGATGGGTCTGGAAGTGGCGGAGCGCGTGGGCTTGTGCACCATCGGACGGGCCACCAACCAGCGCTTCCTGTGTTTCTCCCATCCGCAGCGTCTGCTGCGAGACGTCGAGCCGGCTCGGTCGCTCTACACCAGTTCCATGTAACGAACCCGTTCCCAGTCGGTGACCGCCTGCTGGAAGCGTTGCACTTCCCATTGGCGGGTTTGAACGAAGTGCTCGACGAATCCTTCACCCAGCAGTTCTCTGGCCAGTGTTGAGCCGGCCATGTTCCGGGTGGCTTCCTCTAGGCTGCTGGGGAGCGGTGGTCCATCCCCTTGCGCGTCGAGTTCGAGCCGGTGCCGGATGCCATACAGACCCGAAGCAACGGCCGCCGCGATGGCCAGGTAAGGATTGGCGTCTGCGCCAGGCACACGGGTTTCGAGGCGTTGTGATCGCGAACTGCCCGGGATCACCCGCAAGGCCACGTGCCGGCTGTCCACCCCCCAGCCGGCATTCACGGGCGCGAGCATGCCTGCGGTCAGTCGCTTGTAGCTGTTCACGAATGGGGCATAGACCGCAAAAAGGTGGGGCAGGGCATGCAATTGACCGGCGATGTAGTGTTTCATCGTCTGGCTCATGCCATGAGGGGCATCGGGTTCGTGAAACCGGTTGTGCCCGTTTTCCCAGACGCTCTGGTGCAGATGCTGTCCACAGCCGGCGTATTGCGTGGACCATTTGGCCATGAAGGTGTTGAGCAGGCCATGGCGTCGGCCGATTTCCCGGCAGGCCTGCTTGAACAGCACCGCCCGGTCGGCACTTTCCAGGGCGGGGCCGTGTCTCAGCGCTGCCTCCAGGTTGCCTGGGCCCGCTTCGGTGTGCAGGGTTTCGATCGGGACATCGGCCTCGGGCAGCCAGCGAAAGAGGTCGTTGACAAAGCCGGCCACGGCATCGATGCGGAATGGGGAATAGTTGGTCACGGACTGGGTCGCGGGTTCCAGTGACTGAAAACCCTTGGTTCGCACAGTTCGTTCGTCCTCCCGGAACACAAACCACTCCAGTTCGACGCCCACCTGCACGTCCAGATTCATCGCCGAGGCCTCAGCCAGCACGCGCCTGAGGACCTGTCGCGGGCACATCGGCAGGGGCGTGCCATCGGGCATGAGGTGCTCGCCCAGTACCACCCATCGCTGTTCGTCCCAGGGGAGTTGCCGCGCGGTGGCGGGGTCCAGCCGCAGGCCCACCTCACCGAGCGCCGTCCCCAGGCCGGCAAAGGTCACGGTGTGGGTGTAGAGGTCGTCGGCAATGTCCCAGCCAAAGGCGGCGCTCGCGATGGTCCCGCCGCTGTCCAGCAACTCGGCCATCTTCTCGCCCGAATGGGATTTCCCCCGGCACACCCCGTCGATGTCGGTGATGAAAAAGCGGGCGTGGCTGGATGCTCGCCATTGCTGTTCCAGAAATGCGATCGAGTGACGGGGCATGGGCAAGGGTCCTGAACGGAATGGGGGAGGTACGCACAGCGCGAACACCGTTAGCATACGCGCATGAACGCACAAGTCCACCTGATCGAACATCCGCTGGTTCAGCACAAGCTCACCCTGATGCGCCGCCAGGAGACCAGCACCCAGCAGTTTCGACAACTGATTCACGAACTCAGCGTGCTGCTGGCCTACGAGGTCACCCGCGACATGCCCATGCAGGCGATGGAAATCGAAACCCCGCTGGAGCGGACCACCGGCCGCGTGATCGATGGCAAGAAGATCGTGCTGGCGTCCATTCTGCGGGCTGGCAACGGTTTCCTCGATGGCATGCTGCAAGTCCTGCCCAGCGCCCGCGTGGGCCACATCGGCCTGTACCGGGACCCTGATACGCTGCAGGCGGTGGAGTACTACTTCAAGATGCCGTCCGGCATGGAGGAGCGCGATGTGATCGTGCTCGACCCGATGCTGGCCACCGGCCATTCTGCGGTGGCTGCGGTGAACCGGCTCAAGGCCTGCAAGCCCCGCTCCCTGCGGTTCGTGTGCCTGGTCACCTGCCCGGAAGGCTTGGCCACCTTTCACCGGCACCACCCTGACGTGCCCATCTACACGCCCGCGGTGGACCGTGGCCTGAATGAACACGGCTACATCGTTCCGGGCCTCGGCGATGCCGGCGACCGGATCTTCGGGACCCGATAAAGGCGGCTCGCGGCACGGAATCGGGGTTTGCGCTAACCTTGGCGCATGACAACCCCTACCGCTTCCTTCTGGTCCATCGGATGGCGTTCACTGGTTCGCGACTGGCGCGCCGGTGAACTGAATGTGCTGGTGCTCGCCATTGCCCTGGCGGTGGCTGCCCTGACCGCGGTGGGGTTCTTTGCCGACCGCCTGCAGAGCGGCCTCAACCGCGATGCCCGACAACTGATGGGGGGCGATGCCGTGGTGCGCAGCGACCAGCCCGCTCCACCCTCGTTCGAGGCCGAGGCACGGGCCCTTGGCCTGGAGGTGACTCGACACGTCGGCTTCCCCACCATGGGGCGCGCCGACGACGCCCAAGGCGGGGCGACTCGTCTGGTGGCCCTCAAGGCGGTGGAAAGCAACTACCCCCTGCGTGGCGAACTGAGGGTCACCCGCACCATTGGCGGCACGGATGAAGCCACCCGGGAAGTGCCCGCGATCGGCACGGCCTGGGTCGATGCGCCGCTGCTGGTGGCGCTGGACCTTCAGGTGGGGCAGACCTTGTGGCTGGGTGACCGGCCATTCCTCATCGACCGTGTCATCACCATCGAGCCCGACCGCGGCGCCGGATTCATGAGTTTCGCGCCGCGGGTGATGATTCATGCCGATGATCTGGCGGCGACCGGCCTGGTGCAACCGGCCAGCCGCCTGAGCTACCGGCTGGTGGTGGCGGGTGACGAAGCCGCCGTGCGCCGCTTCACCCAATGGGCTGAAACCGAACTGGCGAAGCCCGAGGTCCGCGGGGTGGGTCTGGAATCGTTCGAGAGTGGCCGTCCGGAGATGCAGCAAACGCTGGCCCGGGCCGAGAAGTTTCTGAATCTGGTCGCTTTGCTCGCCGCCTTGCTGAGTGCCGTGGCGGTGGCCATTGCGGCCCGGGTGTATGCCAGCCGCCATCTGGACGACTGCGCCATGCTTCGGGTGCTGGGCCTCTCGCAGGCCACCATGGCCCGGGCCTACACCTTGTCATTTGTGGTGGTGGGGGTGCTTGCGGGTCTGGCGGGCGTGGTGCTGGGCTATCTGGTGCATCATGGTTTCGTGGTGCTGCTCTCGGAAATCGTCCAGACCGAATTGCCTGCACCCAGTGCCTGGCCGGCGCTGTTTGGTCTGGGGGTGGGTCTGACGCTGATGCTGGCTTTCGGGCTGCCGCCCGTGCTGCAACTCGCGCGGGTTCCGCCCTTGCGGGTGATCCGCCGCGAGGTCGGTAATCTGAAGCCCGCTTCGCTGGCGGTGCTGGGGCTGGGGGCGGCCGGATTTGCCACGCTCTTGCTGGCCGCCAGCCGCGACCTCACCCTGGGTCTCATTGCGGTGGGCGGTTTTGCGGCGGCGGTGGCCGTGTTTGCATTGGCCAGCTACGTGGCGGTTCGGGTGCTGCGGGCCGTGGTGAACGAGTCGGTGGCTCCTCGCTGGCTGCGTCTGGCCACCCGGCAACTGAGCGCACGTCCCGCTTATGCGGTGGTGCAGGTGAGCGCATTGTCGGTGGGCTTGCTGGCGCTCATCCTGCTGGTGCTGCTGCGCACCGATCTCATCACCAGCTGGCAGCAGGCCACCCCGCCCGATGCCCCCAACCGCTTCGTCATCAACATCCAGCCCGAACAGGCCGAACCCTTCCAGCAGACCCTGCGTGAGCAGGGCGTGGACCGCTACGACTGGTACCCCATGATCCGTGGCCGGCTGGTGGCCATCAATGGACGCACCATCGTCCCCGAGGATTTCGAGGGCGATCGTGCCCGGCGCCTGGTGGAACGCGAATTCAACCTGTCCAACAGCCCGGTGGCCCCCCCGCACAACCAGGTGGTGGCGGGTCGCTGGCAGGCCGAAGAAGCCGGTGCCATTTCCGTCGAAGACGGCCTGGCTGTCGAACTGGGCCTGAAGCTGGGCGATCGCCTGACGTTTGACATCGCGGGCATTCCGGTGGAATCCCGCATCACCAGCCTGCGCAAGGTGGACTGGGGGTCCATGCGAGTCAATTTCTTTGCCATGTTCCCGGTGTCGCATCTGGAGGACGTCCCACTGACCTACATCAGCGCCTACCGGGCCCCTGAGAGCCCGGGCTTTGACAACGCGCTGGTGCGGGCTTTCCCCAACATCACCAACGTGGACATGAGCAGCACCATCGCCCAGGTGCAGCGGGTGCTGGGTCAGGTGATCCGGGCGGTGGAGTTCCTGTTCGCCTTCACGCTGGCCGCGGGTCTGGTGGTGCTGTTTGCCGCCGTCACCGCCACCCGAACCGAACGCGAGCGCGAGTACGCCATTCTCAGAGCGGTGGGCGCTCAGGCATCGCTGCTGCGTCAGGTGCAGCGTGCCGAGTTGCTGGGGGTCGGGCTGCTGGCGGGTTTTCTGGCCTCGGTGGTGGCGGTCATCGTGGGTTGGGCCCTGGCCCGTTACGCCTTCGAATTCGAATGGAACGCCGCCTCGTGGGTGCCGGTGGCTGGGTCGCTGGCCGGGGCCTGGCTGGCGCTGGCGGCCGGCTGGTGGGGGCTGCGCGGTGTGTTGCGCACCCCGGTGGTGGAAACGCTGCGCAAGGCGGCACAATAAACCATGGCAATTCAGGAACCCCCACCCCGAAGCGATCAGGGCTCTTTCGCGACTCCCTTTGAATGGATCGGGGGCGAAGGCGCGGTTCAGTCTCTGGTGGATCGCTTTTACGACCTGATGGATCTGGAGCCGGCGTACCGCGAACTGCGTGCCAGCCACGGCACCTCGCTCGACGATGCCCGCCTGAAGCTGTACTGGTTTCTGTGTGGCTGGCTGGGTGGCCCCCAGCACTACCAGGACCGTTTTGGCCATCCGCGCCTGCGCATGCGCCACATGCCTTTCCGGATCGGCATCCTCGAACGAGACCAGTGGCTGGCCTGCATGGACCAGGCCATGGGCGATACCGGCGTACCGCCCGACCTGCGGGAGCGGCTGCGTCAAAGTTTTTTCCAGACGGCCGACTGGATGCGCAACACGCCGGGCTGATGCCCTCTGCCGTGTGTTTTTCAGCTCAGTGCGCCGCCCGGGCAGAGGGCCGCAGCAACACCACCAGCGCACCCGCACCTCCTTCGGCGGGACGGGCCTGCACAAAGGCCATGACCTCGCTTTTCTGAACCAGCCAGCTGTGCACCTTGCCCTTGAGGACCGGTGTCTTGCCGGGTGAGCCCAGACCCTTGCCATGGACCACGCGCACGCAGCGCAGGCCATGCCGCCAGGCTTCACGAATGAACTGGGCCAGGGTTTCCCGGGCTTCATCGGTGCGCAGGCCATGCAGATCCACCTGGGCCTGGATCGACCAGTCTCCCTTGCGCAGCTTGCGCACCACCTCAGGCCCGACGCCAGGGCGCCGAAAGCTCAGGTGTTCGTCGGTGTGCAGCAACGTCTCGGCATCGAATTCGTCGCTCAGTGCCTCACGCATCACGGCTTCTTCATCGAGCTGGCGCTGCACCGGATGGGGCAACGGCACAGCGGGCTGAACGAGGTGGCGGCCGTGCTCGGGCAGGCGCTCCACCCGGCCGATGGTGCGCTCAAACAGCAGGCGATCGCGGTGCAGGCGCTCATGGGCCTCACGCCGTGCCGCCTCCATGGCGGCGCGTTCGGCAGCAGTCTGGGCCACACGCGCTGCCATGGCCTTCTTGAGGGCCTTGAGTTCTGACAGGCTGTGCACTTTCATGCAGCCGATTGTGGCGCAGTTGATGGGCAGGTGCCGCCGTCAGGGCATTGCCTAGACCCGGCCCATTTCGGCCATGGAGCGGCAGGCGTTCGAGGTCACGATGAAGTGGTCCAGTACCCGCACATCCACCAGCGCCAGCGCCGATTTCAGGGTCTGGGTGAGTGCTTCATCGGCTCGCGAGGGTTCGGCCACACCGCTCGGGTGGTTATGAGCCAGGACCACCGCTGCCGCGTGGTGATGAAGGGCCCTCAGCACCACCTCGCGCGGGTAGACGCTGGTCTGTGACAAGGTGCCCCGAAACAGTTCTTCGAGCGCGAGCAGCCGGTGCTGGCTGTCCAGAAACAGCACGGCAAACACCTCGTGCGGCTTGTGCCCAAGGTGCAGTTGCAGGTAATGGGCCACCGCCTGAGGGGCATCGAACAAGGGTCGTTCTTTCAGCTCCTGTGAAAGCGCCCGGCGGGCCAGTTCCACCACAGCCATGAGCTCGGCCTGCTTGGCGGGCCCCAGCCCCTTGACGGTTTTCAGGGCATCGGCGCCGCTATGGAGCAGCCCGGCGATGCCGCCGAAGCGGTCCACCAGTTCCTGGGCCAGCAACACCACATTCTTGCCCTGAATGCCGGTGCGCAGCAGCAAGGCCAGCAGCTCGGCGTCACTGAGGGCCGCGGGGCCACGCTGCAACAGTTTCTCGCGTGGCCGTGCATCGGCCGGTAGCCCTTTGAGGGGCAGGGGAACCGTCGTCATTTCTCACTCCCTGGTTTTTACAATACGCGTTTGTCGCCATTGTGCCTTCAAGGCCGCCTGTCATGCCCCAAGTTGAAACCGGTTCCTTTCTCACCCTGCACTACCGCCTCTCGGGGCCCGACGGGCGTGACTTCATCAACACCTTCGAGGCCCAGCCCGCCACGCTCAGCCTGGGGGGGGGTGAACTGTCACCTGCCATCGAGCAACGGTTGCTCGGGCTGGAAGAGGGCACGCACACGGTGATTGAGCTGGCCGCAGGAGAAGCCTTTGGCGAACGCCAGCCCGACATGGTGCAGTGGGTGGCGCGCAAGCTGCTCAATGAACTCGGTGACCCGCATGAGCGGTACGCGGCCGGTGATGTGGTGCAGTTCCCCACGCCCGATGGATTGGGCAGCTACGCCGGCGCCGTGCGAGAGGTGCGCGATGACGGTGCCGTGCTGTTCGACTTCAATCACCCATTGGCTGGCCAGCCGGTGCGCTTCGAAGTCCAGATCATCGGGGTGTTGTGATGTCGGATGTTCAGGAAGTCCTGCTGGCCGAACCGCGTGGCTTCTGTGCCGGCGTGGACCGGGCCATCGAGATCGTGGAGCGCGCGCTGCAGAAGTTCGGCCAGCCCATCTACGTGCGGCACGAGATCGTGCACAACACCCATGTGGTCAACGACCTCAAGGCGCGTGGCGCGATCTTCATCGAGGAACTGGACGAAGTGCCTGCCGGGGCCACCCTGGTGTTCAGTGCCCACGGGGTGAGCCAGGCCATCCAGCGTGAGGCCGAACGTCGTGGCTTCCGCATCTTCGACGCCACCTGCCCGCTGGTGACCAAGGTGCACGTGGAAGTGGCCAAGCTCTCCAAAGAGGGCTTCGAGTTCATCATGATCGGCCACAAGGGCCACCCCGAG
>CAZEZY010000076.1:0-11422 GCA_964516635.1 uncultured Tepidimonas sp.
GAGAACGTGCTGGCACTCGAAGTGGTCACCGCACAGGGTCACGTCATCCGTACTGGCAGTCGTGCCAGGAAATCCAGCGCGGGTTACGACCTGACCCGCCTCATGGTGGGCAGCGAGGGCACGCTGGGCATCATGACGGAAATCACCGTCAAGCTCTACCCGCTGCCCGAGGCCATCTCGGCAGCCGTCTGTTCCTTCCCGAGCATCGAAGCGGCGGTGCGCAGCACCATCGCCATCATCCAGATGGGGGTGCCCATTGCCCGTTGCGAGTTGCTGGACGCCGGCACGGTGCGCATGGTCAACGCCTACGCCAAGCTGGGCCTGCGCGAGGAAGCCATGCTGCTGATGGAATTCCACGGCTCGCCCACCGGCGTGCAGGAACAGGCCGAACTGGTGCAGGAGATTGCCAGCGAGCACGGCGGACAGGCCTTCGAATGGGCGACCACCCCCGAAGAGCGGACCCGCCTGTGGACGGCCCGACACAACGCCTACTTTGCCGCCATCCAGAGCAAGCCGGGCTGTCGTGCCATTTCCACCGATACCTGCGTGCCGATCAGCCGCCTCGCCGACTGCCTGCTCGACTCGGTGGCCGAGGCCGATGCCTCCGGACTGCCCTACTTCCTGGTCGGCCACGTGGGGGATGGCAATTTTCACTTCGGCTACCTCATTGACCCCGACAACGCTCAGGAACGCGAAACCGCCGAGGGGCTGAACCACCAGTTGGTGAGCCGCGCCCTGGCGCTGGAAGGCACCTGCACCGGTGAACACGGCGTGGGACTGCACAAGATGGGCTTTCTGCGCACGGAAGCCGGTGACGGCGCCATCGACATGATGCGCACGATCAAGCAGGCGCTGGATCCCGACAACATCCTCAATCCCGGCAAGATTTTCAGGTGACCGAGCCGTCTGCCACCGCAGCATGCCCCTGCACCAAAGCCTACCGGGCATCGCCTGGCCCTGACCACGGCACTCGTCTGCACCGACTTCGGCGCACGGTGTGACCTGTTGTCCGACACCTGCATCAGGCGCTGGCTGGGGGATCGCTGAAAGGCGCCTGGTACAGCCAGACCGTGCGGCCATCGGGGCACTTCCATGTCATGGTGGGCGTCCAGCCAGGCACATCGAATTCCAGGCTGGCCAGCCAGGCGCCAGGCTTCAGCTCCTGTGCCGCCTTGTGCGCGGCCAGCGGCATGGTTTCCGGGCGCTGAAACAGGTAGACCATGTCGCAAGCCTGCCAGCGGGTCTGCCACATGTCCCCACGCTGGATTCGGGCCGCCGGACAGCGGGTTCGCGCCACCCAGGTGAGCGGCCAGCTGCGCTCCACCCCCTCGAGCCTGGCGTCCGGAAAGGCGCGTTCGAGGGCGATCAGCCCGTCCCCCGCGCCGGCACCGGCGTCCAGGATGACGGCCATGGGGGGCAGCGGCACCCGTTCCCTCAGCCCTTGCAGGGCATCAGGCGGGGTGGGAAACACCGGGGCATCGCGCCAGGTAGACGGTGGGTACAGCAGCAGCAGCACCACCGCCAGCAGCAACCAGGCCCAGGTGGGCACATTCGCCACTCCCTGCAGCAGCACCCAGGACAGCGGAAAGCCGAGCCCCATGATGGCACGGCGCCAGCGGGAACCGCTCCACCACCCCGCAAGGGCACTGGCCAGTAGGCCACCCGCGAAAGCCCACGCAACGGATGCCCCCAGGGTCAGCAGCAGCGCATACCCGCCCCAGGCGCCCACCCACACCAACACCGCCGGCAAAGGCCAGGGCAGGGGCAGCGAGCGCATCATCCGCCACCCGCCATCACTGACCGCGCAAGCGATCGATCAGGCCATTGATTTCTTCCAGCGAACCGAAATGGATCGCCAGCTCCCCCTGTTCCTCGACTCGGCCATGGCGCTTGACCCGCTTCTTCACCCGCACCTCGACAGTGGCGGTCAGGAGGTCCGACAGCTCCTCTTCCACCCGCCGGATATCGCGAGACTTTTCCTTTTTGGGTTTCAGGGGGGTCAGGGCAAACTCGGCGCCCAGCTTTTTGACCAGGCTTTCGGCTTCCCGCACCGAGAGCGATTTCGCGCTGATCCGATGGGCGGCCGTGATCTGGGTCGCCTTGTCCAGGGCCAGCAAGGCCCGGGCGTGGCCCATGTCGATGTCACCGGCCATGAGCATGGTCTGCACCGGCTCGGCCAGATTCAGCAATCGCAAGAGGTTGCTGGCAGCGCTCCTGGATCGCCCGACAGCCTGGGCAGCCTGTTCGTGAGTGAGTCCGAACTCACGTACCAAGCGTTGCAAACCCTGGGCTTCCTCAAGCGGGTTGAGGTCTTCGCGCTGGATGTTCTCGATCAGCGCCATGGCCGCCGCGGCCTCGTTGGGCACATCGCGCACCAGCACGGGCACGCTCTCGAGACCGGCCAGACGGGCGGCACGGAAACGCCGTTCGCCCGCAATGATTTCATAAACCGGGCGGGCCCCGCGAGACACCACGGGAAGGCCCTGCGCCTCACACCATTCTCCCAGCCGTCGTTCGCCATCGGCATCGTCGAGCCGGCGAACCAGAATAGGCTGCATGATGCCCTGGCTGCGTATGCTTTCGGCCAGTTCGTACAAAGCCCCTTCATCCATCCGGGAGCGCGGCTGGTAGGTGCCGGGCACCAGGTCGGTCAGGGCCAGAGAGGACGGCAGGTCTCGCTGGGCCGGGTCCAGAGGGGCGGCATCGTCGAGCTTCGGGCCCAGCAGGGCCTCCAGGCCACGTCCCAGGCCCTTGGGTTTCTTGGTCACCATGAATGCGGTTCCTCCTCTTGTGACTGGATCTCGGGGTTGAAGCCGGCTTGCAGCCAGGGCTGGATCAGCTGACGGCCTTCGGGCCAGTCACCCAGCCCGGATTCGGCATTCAGATGCCCTCGGCTCCCCAGATCCACCCATTCAGCGCCCCAGTCGTGCGCCATGTCCCGGGCTCGCGCCAGGGTGCAATAGGGGTCGTTGCGGCTAGCCACCAGCACCGACGGAAAAGGCAAGCGCTGCCGGACGATCGGCCGCCAGCCGGGCAATGGCGGGACCGGCCCGCCCTCCACCTCCACGTCACCGGGGGCGACCAGCAGGGCGCCGCGCACGCCGGCGGTGTGCAAGGACACACTGGCCCACGCGGCCACCAGCAGGCAGCCCAGGCTGTGCGCCACAAGCACCACCGGAAGGGCCTGCGCCTGCACCACCTCGTCCAGCCGCGCCATCCAGTCACCGCGCCTGGGGAATTCCCAGTCGTGCTGATCGACACGAACATCGCCATGGCGACGCTCCCAGTGGCTTTGCCAATGGTCCGGGCCGCTGCCGAGCCAGCCCGGGAGTTGAAGGACGATCGGGGGGGTCATCCCATCTGCCCGATGCGCGCGACCATCTCGCGGGCGAAGTCCACGAACGCCTTGCTGCCGCGAGCGGACGGATCAAAGACCACGCCCGGCAAGCCGTAGCTGGGCGCCTCGGCCAGGCGCACGTTGCGGGGAATCACCGTGTCAAACACCTTGTCCCCGAAATGGCCCTTGAGTTGTTCACTCACCTGCTGCTGCAGGGTGATGCGCGGATCGAACATCACGCGCAGCAAGCCGATGATTTTCAGGTCGCGGTTCAGGTTCGCGTGCACCTGTTTGATGGTGTTGACCAGATCGGACAATCCCTCCAGGGCGAAATACTCGCATTGCATCGGCACGATGACACCATGTGCGGCACACAAGCCGTTCAAGGTGAGCATGCTCAGCGAAGGCGGGCAATCGATCAGCACGAAGTCGTAATCGGCATCCACGGTCGCGAGCGCCTGCTTCAGTCGCTTTTCGCGCTGCGGCAAATCCACCAGCTCCACCTCGGCGCCTGCGAGTTCGCGGTTGGCACCCAGCACATCGTAGCCGCAAGCCTCCGCCTTGGCAGCGGCCTCGCTGATCAGCGCAGACCCCAGCAGGACATCGTAAACCGTGAGGGGCAATTCACGCTTGTTCACGCCAGAACCCATCGTGGCATTGCCCTGCGGATCCAGATCGACCATCAGCACGCGCTGACCGACTTTGGCCAGCCCCGCCGCCAGATTGACGGTGGTGGTCGTCTTGCCCACCCCGCCCTTCTGGTTGGCCACACAGAAAATTTTTGCCATGGTGTTGCCGCTCGATTAACGGGAAATGGCCAGCTTGATGCCAAAGCCGATCAGAAACAACCCGGCCAGCTTGTTGAAGGCCTGACCGATGCGAGGACTGGCATCCAGCCGGCGAGCCAGCTGACGGGTCAGGAGAACCACGGCCAGACCATAGAGAAAGGTGAGAATCGCGATGGTGACCGCCATGAAGCCGAAGGTGACCAGACCCAGGTGTCGTTTCGGATCCACAAACAAGGGGAAGAAAGCCATGTAGAACACGATGGCCTTGGGGTTGAGCAGCGTGATGGTCAAGGCCTGACGGAAATAATGGCGCGGACGGATGTTCAGGACCGGCGCATCGCCAGGACGCGCCTTGATCATGAGAAAGCCCAGCCAGGCGAGATAGGCAGCCCCCAGCCACTGGACCGCATGAAAAGCCGCCGGGTACGCCACCAGCAGCGCGGCCACGCCAGCCACCGCCAGCCACATCAGCACCTGATCGCCGGCAATCACCCCGAGCGTGGCCGCCAGACCTGCCGGTACGCCACCTTTGCCCGTGGACGTGATCAGGGCCAGATTGCCCGGCCCAGGAATGGCCAGGAAAACGATGATGGCAACCACAAAGGCGCCGTAATCGGCGACACCAAACATGATGAAGACTCTTTAGACAGCAGAGCCTGAGTTTACGTGGTTTCTTTGTGGCGTCGACGCATCCAGACGATGCAGCGGTCGGCCCCAAGCCCGGGCACATTCAGCGGTTCCACGTGAAACACGTCGATGTCGGCCGGCAACCCCGCCATCTCATCGTTCGGCACCTTGCCCTTCAAGGCCATCCAAACCCCCTGTTCGGCCAAAGCCCCCGAAGACCAGCGTGTGAAATCCCCCAGCGAAGCAAAGGCGCGAGAAGTCACCACATCGAAACCCTGCTGAAGCGACTCCACCCGGGCATGCAAGCCATGCAGGTTCGACAAGCGCAAGGCGGCAGCCACCTGCTCGATGAAGAGTGCCTTCTTGGCCACCGTGTCCACACAGGTCACGTCCACGCCAGGGCAGGCAATGGCCAGCACCACGCCGGGCAACCCTGCCCCCGAGCCCACATCCAGCAACGCAGGCCGACCAACGGGCGGTTGCTGGCTCAACCGAAGCCGCAAAGGTCGCACCACCGCCAGGCTGTCCAGCAAATGGTGAGTCAGCATGTCCTGTGGCTCACGAACCGCCGTCAGGTTGTAGACCCGGTTCCATTTGGCGATCCAGTCCAGATAGGCCAGCAAGGTCTGGATCTGCGGCGCTTCGAGCGGCAAATCCAGCATCGACAACCCGACGCGCAAACCCTCTTCCAGCGGATGGGTCATGCCGCGACCGCCTCACCCGCCTCTGTCGGCCCCGCAAAACCCTTGAACTTGCCTCGCTTCAGATGGATGAGCAACAAAGAGATGGTGGCGGGTGTGATCCCCGAAATGCGGGATGCCTGGCCCAGGGTTTCCGGGCGATGCCTGTTCAGCTTCTGACGCGCCTCGATACTGAGTGCCGCCACCTGCATGTAATCGAGATCGAGCGGCAACCTCAGGTTTTCATAATGGGCCGCACGCTCCACCTCGTCGCGCTGGCGATCGATGTAGCCCGCGTACTTGGCCGCAATCTCCACCTGCTCCAGCACGCCCTCCAGCAAGTCGCCCAGCGTTTCACGTGAAACAAGTCGCCCCGTCTGCGTGCCTGCAGCCGCCTCGACCCCCTCAAAGCGACCGCCCTCCATCGACATGAGCGCCTCATAGGTCACGCCGGGGCGGCGCAGCAGATCAAACAGGCTGTGCTCTCGCTCGATGGCCTTGCCCAGCACCCGCTCGGCCTCTGCGGCACTCAGGATGCGAGGATTGACCCAGGTGCGCTTGAGCCGCTCGGTTTCACGTGAAACCGCATCGCGCTTGCGGCTGAACACATCCCAGCGCTCATCATCCACCAGGCCCATCCGGCGCCCCTGCTCTGTGAGGCGCATGTCGGCATTGTCCTCGCGCAACTGCAAGCGGAATTCGGCACGGCTGGTGAACATCCGGTAAGGCTCGGTCACGCCCTTGGTGATGAGGTCATCCACCAACACGCCCAGGTAAGCCTCGTCACGACGGGGCAGCCAGGGCGCATGGCCTCGCACCTGCAGGGCGGCATTGATGCCCGCAAACAGGCCTTGCGCTGCCGCCTCTTCGTAACCCGTGGTGCCATTGATCTGGCCGGCAAAAAACAAGCCCTGGATGGCCCGGGTTTCGAAGGTGGCTTTCAGCTCGCGAGGGTCAAAATAGTCGTATTCGATGGCATAGCCGGGACGCAGGATGTGCGCCCGTTCCAGGCCAGGAATGCTGCGGACCAGCGCGTACTGGATGTCAAAAGGCAGGCTGGTGGAGATCCCGTTCGGGTAGATCTCGTGCGTGGTCAGCCCTTCGGGTTCGAGAAAGATCTGATGGCTGTCTTTGTCCGCAAAGCGGTTGATCTTGTCTTCCACGCTGGGGCAGTACCGCGGCCCGACACCTTCGATCTTGCCCGTGAACATGGGACTGCGATCAAAGCCGGATCGGATGATTTCGTGGGTGCGTTCGTTCGTGTGGGTGATCCAGCAAGGCAACTGCTTCGGGTGCATGCCGGCGTGGCCCATGAAGCTGAACACAGGGACCGGGTGGTCGGCGGTGTCCGAACCCGGCATGCCATCGCCAGGCTGCTCGACACACTTCGAAAAATCGATGGTGCGCCCGTCCAGGCGCGGGGGCGTACCGGTTTTCAGCCGTCCTTGGGCCAGCTTGAGCTCCTTCAGGCGCGCCGACAGGCTGACCGCCGGGGGATCGCCCGCCCGACCGCCGGCATGGTTTTCCAGACCCACATGGATTTTGCCATCGAGAAAGGTGCCGGCCGTCAGCACCACGGCGCGCGCCCGGAAACGGATGCCGATCTGGGTCACGGCGCCCACCACCCGCTCGCCCTCCACCATGAGATCGTCCACGGCCTGCTGAAACAGGGTGAGATTGGGTTGGTTCTCGAGGCGTCGGCGGATCGCGGCCTTGTACAGGATGCGGTCGGCCTGGGCACGGGTGGCTCTCACCGCAGGTCCCTTGGAGCTGTTGAGAATGCGAAACTGGATGCCGCCCTCGTCGGTGGCGATGCCCATGGCCCCGCCCAGCGCATCCACCTCCTTGACCAGATGCCCCTTGCCGATTCCGCCAATGGAAGGATTGCAACTCATCTGACCCAGCGTCTCGATGTTGTGGGTCAGCAGCAGGGTCTGGCAACCCATACGGGCGGCCGCCAGGGCGGCCTCCGTCCCGGCGTGACCACCGCCCACCACGATCACATCAAATTCCTGGGGGTACAACATCCATGCATCCTGCAACCGGCCACCATGGCCCAAAAACAGAAAAACCAGCGCATCAGGCACCGGTAAGTGTTTGATTTTACTTGACCCATCGCGAGATCACAAACAGCCGCCAGGCAGCCCTGACAGGAACAAGCCTTTCCAATCCAGCGACAATGGCGTTTATGCATGACCATTCGCTTCTGATCTTTGCGGGCAGCACCCGCACACAATCCTGGAACCGCCGCCTGGCGCTGGCCACCGCTGCCTGTGCAAAGGAACAAGGCGTCCAGCCGACCGTTCTCGAACTCGGCGACTTCGACCTCCCGCTGTACAACGCAGACCTGGAGGCCCGGGGCACACCCGCCGCTGTGATTCGACTCAAAGAACTGTTTTTCCGTCATCCGGCCTGGATCATCTGCTCGCCGGAATACAACGGCAGTTACACCGGCTTGCTGAAAAACACCATCGACTGGGTGTCCAGCCCCGTCAAGGGTGACCCGATCTGGAGCAGTGGCACCAAGCCGTTTGCCGGCAAGGTGGTGGGGCTGATGGCAGCCTCACCGGGTGCGCTGGGTGGCCTCAGGGGATTGAGTCACCTGACGCCGCTGCTCATGAACCTGCAGTGCTGGGTGGCGCCACGACAGTTTGCCCTGGCGAGAGCGTCCGAAGCTTTTGACGAAACGGGTGCCCTCAAAGCCAGCAGCGCCCGAGACACCGTCAGTGGCGTCGTTCGCCAGGTGATCTGGGCCTCACAGGCGCTTCAACAGGCAGACAGCGCGTGAACTGCCGCCCGGGTTGCACACCTCATTGAGACCCAGTCCGCCCGCCCCGGTCATTCCCATTGACGTGCCAAGGCATCGGCAAACGCCTCATTGCCAACCAAGGTAAAGACCATTTCATGCCACCCATCGCCGGAGAAACGGCCACTGCAGGCATGATCCCACCATCCGCCCTCGTCCAGCGGGCCTTCCTGAGTGGCGAACGCTGATCTGGCCCCATCCAGAATCAGCCTCCACTCAGCCATGACCGCCTCGACGCGCTCCGGCCGAACACTCACCATCGCCTCCAGGGTGACACCACCCAGACCATCTTCGACGCGCTCAAACAGGAGGTACTGCAATGACAGAAGGTCACGTTTCACGTGAAACCTCACTCAGTCCGCATACAACGGGGGCTCGCCTGCCGGGCGGGTCTTGAAGCGCCGATGAAGCCAATGGTACTGACCCGGCATGGAGAAAATGTGCCGCTCCAGTTCGGTATTCATCCGGATGGCGTCCGCCTCGTCGTTTGCAGAGGGATAAGCGTCCCAGACATCGCTCAGCTCGACAACGTACCCTCCCTGCACCATTCGGGCCACCACGGTCACCACCGGGGCTGACGAAGCTTGTGACAGTCGCGACAGAGACGTGACTGTCGCCGCTGTCACGCCGAAAAACGGCACGAAGACCGAATTGCGCGCACCCAGGTCCATGTCTGGCAAGAGGTACAACGAGGCCCCCTCTTTCAAGCCCTTCAGCAGGGGCCTGACGCCCTCGCGGCGGGATACCAGCCGAGGATGGCCAAAACGGCGTCGGCCCTCTTTCACCCAGCGGTCCATTCGAGGGTTGTCCTGCGCGGCATACAGGGTGAACCATCGACGAGGGTGTTGCTGGGTCAGGCCAGCCCATGCCGCATCCAGGCCGAAAAAATGAGGGGCAAAATAGATGACCGGACCGGAGGTGGACAAGACACCCTGTGGGTCGTGAACACGAATGCGCTCACGCACCCGGTCTTCGCTGCCATGCCAGAGCCAGATCCGGTCCAGAAAGGACTGGGAGAAATGCAGAAACGTCTGCCATGTCCAGCGCCAGCGCTGCTGGCCACTCGCCAGGGGAAAGCAAAGGGCCAGATTCCGCTGAACAATCCGGCGACGGCGTGGCGCCAGCACCATCAGGCCCGCAGCCATCAAGCAACCGGTCGCTCGAAACAACGGTAAAGGGAGACGAGCGAGAGCTCGCAACCACCAGGATGCCGGCGATGAAGGGGTGTGATGGGAAGACATGTCAGTCAAGGCCGATTATCGCAGCCCGATGTTCACCCGTGCGACAGCAGTGCACCGATGCATCGCGGGGGTCACACTATCATCCAACCATGGACACACCCACCCTTTTCTCACCCCTGCAGATCGGTCACTGGAACCTGCCCCACCGTGTGGTCATGGCACCACTCACACGCAACCGGGCACCGGGCCAGATCCCGACACCACTGATGGCAACCTACTACGCGCAGCGGGCCGATCCGCAACGCGGCGCCAGCCTGATCATCACCGAAGCCACCCCCATCTGTCCGGAGGGGCACGGCTACGCCGACACGCCGGGCCTCCACAGCGACGAACAGGTTCAGGCCTGGAAACGGGTCACCGACGCCGTGCATGCTGCGGGGGGGCGCATCGTGGTTCAACTGTGGCATGTGGGCCGGGTGTCGCACACCAGCCTTCAGCCTGGCGGTCAGCCACCGGTGGCGCCATCGGCCATCCGGGCGCAGGCCAAAACCTTCATCTTCACCGAGGCCAACGGACAGCGCGTCGGCGCCTTTGTGGACACCTCGGAACCCCGAGCCCTCCGCACGGACGAGTTGGCTGGGATCGTCCAGGCGTACCGGGACGCCGCTCGGCGGGCCATGGAGGCCGGCTTTGATGGCATCGAGGTCCACGGGGCCAACGGTTATCTGCTCGACCAGTTCCTGCGCAAAGGCAGCAACCACCGCACGGACGCGTATGGCGGATCGATCGAGAACCGCGCGCGGCTGCTGCTGGACGTCATGCGGTCGGTGGTGGACGAGATCGGGGGCGACCGGGTGGGCCTGCGGCTGTCACCGGTCACCCCGGCCAACGATGCCCAGGACGATGACCCGCAACCTTTGTTCGAGCACGTGGTCAGGCAGCTCGCGCCACTGGGTCTGGTCTATCTGCACCTGATCGAAGGACAGACCGGTGGCCCGAGAGACTACCAGCAAGGCCCCGCGCCCTTTGACTATGCGGCCCTGAAACAGGCCTATCGCCAGGCCGGCGGCCAGGGGGCCTGGATGGTGAACAATGGCTATGACCGTGCACTGGCGAATCAGGCCCTGGAGCAAGGGGCCGATCTGGTGGCCTTTGGCAAGGCTTTCATCGCCAATCCCGATCTGACCCGGCGCCTGCGGGAAGACGCCCCCCTGAACCCGGCTGACCGCAGCACCTTCTATGGCGGTGGCGAAAAAGGTTACACCGACTACCCGGCCCTGCCCTGAGAGAGGCCCCGCTCACAGCGGCGAGTCAATGCGGATCCAGGTGGTCTTGGTTTCGGTGTACTTGTCGAAGGCGTGCAGCGACTTGTCGCGCCCGATGCCGCTCTGCTTGAAGCCGCCGAAGGGCACGGTGATGTCGTCCTCGTCGTACTGGTTGACGTGGACCGTGCCCGCGCGAAGGGCCCGAGCCACGCCGTGGGCCTTGTTGATGTCGCGAGTCCACACCGCCGCCTGCAGGCCATACACGCTCTGGTTGGCCTGACGCACGACGTCTGCCGTGTCGGTGAAGCTCAGCACGCTCAGCACCGGGCCGAAGATTTCCTCGCGGGCAATGGTCATGGTGTTGTTCACGCCGTCGAAAATGGTGGGCTGCACATAGCAGCCGCCCGCCACCGGCTGCACCGCCTCGCCGCCGGCCAGCAGTTTCGCCCCCTCGGCCTTGCCGGATGCGATGTAGCGCATCACCGTGTTGAGCTGGGTGGTGTCCACCAGCGCGCCCATCACCGTGTGCTTGTCCAGCGGATTGGCCGGCTGGTAGGCGGGCACCATGGCCAGGGCCTTTTCCAGGAACGCGTCCTTGATGGACGCTTCCACGAACAGGCGTGATGGCGCGTTGCAGCTCTCGCCCTGGTTGAAGAAGATGCTGCCCACGGCGGCTTCCACGGCGCGGTCCAGGTCGGGGCAATCGGCGAACACGATGTTGGGCGACTTGCCGCCCAG
>CAZEZY010000077.1:0-11330 GCA_964516635.1 uncultured Tepidimonas sp.
GGCCGTTGTGCCCTTGAGGATTTCGCTCAACACGCCTGGGGCGATCTTGCAGCCACAGCCGCCCCCGTGGGACAGGCTGGTGAGGCGGGGGACGGCGACCTGGGTGGCAGAGGAGGGTGTGTTCATGGGCGTTGGATCGGTTTCAGACTCTGGGCTTCGGCCAGGACCGTCCTGAGGGCGGCGGCTTCGGCGGCGGGGGCAAAGAGGGGTGCCCGAAGCGCACATTGTGCGTGCAAACGCTCCAGCAGGTGTGACGGTGGCGTCAAGCCCCCGGTGAGGCTGCCGTGGCACTCGCGCAGCAGCGCGCAGGCGGCTGCGGCATCGTTCCAGGGGAAAAACCCTCGGTAATCGCGGCCCAGCATGCCCACATTGCCCGATACGTTCGAGGCAATCACGGCAGTGCCACTGGTCACGGCTTCCATGATGACGTGCGCGCCGCCTTCCATCCGGCTGGTGTGCAGCAGCAGGTGCGCCCGCTGGATGCGCTGGCGGGCCTGCGCGTGCGTCACCCCGCCCAGCCAGCGGTAATGCGGGCAAGCCAGTTCGGTGGCACGCGCCGCTTCGCCCAGGGCCGGGTCGAGCGCGTGGCCCAGGTGGTCGATGCGGATGCCATCCTCCGGCCGCAGGCGCCGGGCGATGTCGAATACCGTCTGTGGCGACTTTTCTTCTCGCAAATGCCCCGCCACCACCACGCGCAGGTGCCGGGTGGTTTTGGGCACGGGCTGGCGCGATGGGCTGGACTGGAACACCACCCGGCACCGGCCGCGCACAGAGGCCGGCACCTGTTCGATACCGACGTCTTGGAGAACGATGAGGCGGTCGGCCACGACCAGTGAATGCTGGGCGCAGGCATCGTGGTCGATGTCGCGGTAGAGGTCGGTGCCAGTGAGGGCCACCACCAGGGGGCGGTCGGGGTGCCGTGCATGCCAGGCGGCAATCGATCCTGCCGAGCGGCGGGCATGCAGTGCCAGCATCAGGTCGTCAGCCGGCGGGGGGCTGTTGCTGTCGGGCCATTGGCGCACCAGGCGCACCCGGTACACTCCACCCAGCATGCGCGCCCAGCGGCGCGCGGTCTGCCAGTTGCCGTTGTTGGCGTCGGCCAGCGCCGGTGTGACGATGCACATGGAGGGAAGCGCTTTGGTAGCCATGAAGGGCATTGTGTCCGAATCCGCCGAACCATGCCCCGCTGTGTTGGCCCGCTGTGGTGGCAGGGAGGTGCTGGCCCATGCCCTGCGCGACGCCCGTGCCCGCACCCTGCGCCTGCTGGCGGCCTATGCCGCTGCGCTCGGCGAGTCGCTGGAAGTGCCCTATGCGCCCGAACTCAACCCGCCGCTCTGGGAGGCGGGGCACATCGGCTGGTTTGCCGACTGGTGGATCGCCCGCAACCCCGAACGGGCGCTGGGCTGCAAGGCCAACCCGGAGGTGGGTCGCCCCCCGGCGCGCCAAGCCCGTCGTGGGGTGGATGCCGACTCGCTCTACAACTCCAGCACGGTGACGCATGCCTCCCGCTGGGCATTGCCCCTGCCAACACTGGCCCAGGTCAGGGACGACCTTCTCTCTAGCCTGGAGGACACCCTGCATGCCCTGCAGCAGGCGACAGAGGACGATCAGGGGTTGTACTTTTTCCGCCTTGCGCTGTTCCACGAAGACATGCACGCCGAAGCGGCGCTGTACATGGCCCAGACGCTGGCCATCGACTTGCCGGACGATGTGTGGCCCGATCGGGTCCAGACGGTCTCTCGTGCTGGCAATGTGCGGCAGACGGTTCACGTGCCGGCGCAGGTGGTTCAGCTGGCTTGGGCGGGTGGTGGTTTTGCCTTTGACAACGAGCTGGGTGAGGCCCAGGTAGCGGTGCAGGCGTTCGAGATCGACGCCGAGGTGGTGACCTGGGGCGACTGGATGCCGTTTGTGGAAGCCGGCGGTTACGACCACCCCCGCTGGTGGCGCACAGAAGGCTGGGCGTGGCGTTTGGAAGCCGGCCGGCAGACCCCTCGGCACGTGAGGCGCGAGTCTGGTAGGTGGCAGACCCGGCAGGGCAGCAGCTGGCAAACCATGGACCTGACTGCGCCAGCCTGTCACCTGAGTGATCACGAGGCCGAAGCCTGGTGTCGCTGGGCGGGGCGACGCCTGCCCACCGAAGCCGAGTGGGTGGCTGCCGCACCAAGCCCTTCGGGTTTCATGTGGGGGCAGGTATGGGAATGGACGTCCAGCCCCTTTGCGCCGTTTGAGGGCTTTGTGGCCCACCCCTATCGGGACTATTCACAGCCCTGGTTTGACGGCCGGCCCGTGCTCAAGGGGGCCAGCCGCGGGACTCACCCGCGCATGCGCCACCCGGTGTACCGCAATTACTTCACGCCCGATCGCAGCGATCTGTTTTCAGGCTTCCGTAGCGTGGCGCTCTAGGTCTGGGCCACGGCCCAGAACACGCTGAACCATGCACGCTCGTCCGTCCAGTGCGCGGTGGGCCGGAAACCGGCCTGTTCCAGCAGGGCGGCAAACGCGTCGGGTGTCCACTTGTAGGAATTTTCCGTGTGCAGGCGCTCGCCAGCGACAAAGTGGCGTTCACCACCGGGCCAGCGCACCGTCTGGTCGATGGCGCTTTCCAGGTGCATCTCGATGCGCGACTCGGCGGTACGGTACAGCGCCACGTGCGTCCACTGCCGTGGCTGAAAGTCGGTGCCCAGCAGGTGGTTGGCGTGCAGCAGCAGGTTTCGGTTGAAGGCAGCGGTCACGCCCAGGCTGTCGTCGTAGGCGGGTTCCAGAACATCGACCGGCTTGACGCGATCCACCCCGATCAGCAGCCCACCCCCGGCACCGCCTGCCTGACAGACCGCATGGGCTTGCCGGAGCAGACGTAGCGCCTCGGGCGGCGAAAAATTGCCGATGCTGGAACCCGGGTAGAACACCACCCGTGGCCGGTTTTCCAGGCGATGCTGGGCCAACCAGGGCAGGGCGTCATCGGGAAGCGTGAGCGTGGACGAAAAGTCCAAGCCCAGACCCAGCATGGGCAGGGCTGGATGGCGTTGCTGGAGCGTGACCAGGGTGTCCCGCAGAAAGTCCACCGAAATGTCCACCGCCACATAGCCGGCGGGTTGCAGAACCGGAAACAGTCGGGCGGCTTTCGCGCAGCACCCGGCGCCCAGGTCCAGCATCAGGGCGCCAGGCGACACCTGGCGGGCCATGTTGGCCCCGTGGGCGGCAAAAATCGCTGCTTCGGTGCGCGTGGGGTAGTACTCGGGCAGTTCGGTGATGGCGCTGAACAGACGTGAACCCAGTGCGTCGTACAGGAATTTAGGTGACACGCTGGCTGGTTGTTTCCGAAGGCCGGCAGCCAGTTCCTCTCGCACGGCGGTGCCATTGCTCTCTTGAAGTTGAAGGAATGCGGGTGTGACAGTCATGGGATGATGGGATGGTCGGCTGCATGCCATCTGATGCAAACGGTTTCCAGATTATTCCCATGCGGCGCAGGACCTGCGGGATTTGCGATTTAATGGTAACTGGAATCCCCTTCACCGATTCCTCCTTCAATTCTGGAGATCTCATGCTGTCTGTTTTCAAGCATTCCACCACCCGCCGGGCCCTCATGGCTCTGGGTGCTGCTTTCGCACTGGGCGCTTCCGGTCTGGCGCAAGCCCAGAACGTGCTGCGCGTCACCACCATCCCCGAAGAGGCCGCCACCGAGCAGGTGCGCAAGTTCACCCCGCTGGCCAATTACCTGAGCCAGCAGCTGGGCATGAAAGTGGAATTCAACCCCGTCAACGATTACCCGGCCGCTGTGGAGGCGTTGGTCAACAAGCGGGTCGATCTGGTGTGGTTCGGGGGGTTCACGCACGTGCAGGCCAACCGCCGTTCGGGCGGCAAGATCGTGCCGCTGGCTCAGCGTGAAGAGGACACCCGTTTTCAGTCCGTGTTCATCGCCAAGACCGACTCCGGCATCAAGGCGCTTTCCGACCTCAAGGGCAAGCAGGTGTCGTTCGGTTCGGCCAGCAGCACCTCGGGTCACCTCATGCCGCGCAGCTTCCTGCTGAATGCCGGTATCGAGCCTGAGCGCGACTTCCGCCGCGTGGCCTTCAGTGGTGCGCACGACGCCACCATTGCCTCGGTGGTGAGCGGCCGGGTGGATGCTGCAGCGCTCGATATCACCGTCTGGCGCAAGTTTGTCGAGGAGAAGAAGGTGGACACTCAGGCGGTGAATGTGTTCTTCACCACCCCGCCTTTCTTCAACTACAACTGGTCGGTGCATGCCGATATGCCCGCCGATCTGCAGCAGCGCATCAAGAACGCGCTGCTGGCGCTGGACCCGGCCAAGCCGGATCATGCCGAAATCCTCAGGCTCAACCGTGCCTCCCGCTACGTGCCCACGCAGCCCGACAACTACAAGGGCCTGGAAGCGGCTGCGAAAAGTGCGGGTCTCCTGTGAAGCCAGGGTCTGACGCTTGAACATCGAACTCGACCAGGTCACGGCCAGCCACCCTTCTGCACGCCCGGGTGTGGCACCGGCGCTGAAGCAGATCCGACTGTCCATCGCGTCGGGCGAACAAGTGGCCATCATCGGGCCTTCGGGCGCAGGCAAGACGACGCTGCTGCAGGTGCTGTCCTGCGGACTGCCTCCCAGACAGGGTCGTTTCGTGCTCGATGGTCAGTCACCCTGGACCCTGTCGCGGCGTTCCTTGCAACGGTTGCGGGGTCAGCTGTTTGTGGCGCCTCAGGTCCCGCCCCTGCCGCCTCGCCAACGGGTGGTCACGTCGGTTCTGGCGGCCCGCCTGCCCGTCATGGGGTTCTGGGCCAGTGTCCGTTCGCTCTTTTACCCGGTTGACATCCCGGCGGCTTTCCAGGCACTGGACCGATTTGATCTGGGCGATAAGCTGTTTGAGCGGGTGGATCGGCTGTCGGGCGGAGAACGCCAGCGGGTGGGCCTGGCCCGGGCTTTGCTGGCGCCGGCGCGCTTCTGGCTGGTCGACGAGCCCCTGTCGGCGCTGGACCCTGCGCGTGCCCGGCAGGCCATCGAGACGCTGACCCAGGAAGCCCGCGCCCGAGGCGTGACGCTGGTGGCCACGCTGCACCAGGTGGACATGGCGTTGGCACACTTCCCGCGCATCATCGGCATGCGCGACGGGCTGGTGGTTTTCGACATGCCATCGGGGGAAGTCACGCGCGAAAGGCTGGCTCGTTTATACGACCAGTTCGAGCACGAACTCCGTGGCGAGGTGCCGGTCGCTGCGGTCTCCCGTGCCCCAGCGGCACCGGCGCCGGTGGTCATGCACTGCCGCTGAAGGTGGCCATGAGCGTGACTTCCGCCTCATCAGTTGCCAAGCCGAACCGTGCGCCGGATCGGGATCCGGCCTGGCTGGGGCGCCTGTTCTGGATGGGTGCCGCCGCCGTGCTGATGTGGCCGCTGCTGGTGGCCACCGAATTCCAGCCCTGGGTGTTCTTTGAGCCCGACAACCTGCGCGTCACGGCTCATTTCGTCGGCAGTTTCTGGCCGCTGGCCCACGACGCCGAATTCATGGCCATGGTGGTGCGTGAAACCTGGCGCACCGTGGCCATGGCCACCGCCGGCGTCACGCTGGCCTTGCTGGTGGCCATACCCCTCACCCTGCTCAACACCCGTGTGCTGTCGATCTCGGCCTTGTCAGGCCGCATGGCACGAGGGCCCTTCTGGTTGCGGCAGGTTGTGCGGTGGTTGCTGATCGTCCTGCGCAGCATCCCTGAGCTGGTGTGGGCGCTGGTGTTTGTGCGGGTGGTGGGGCTGGGGCCGACCGCTGGGGTGCTGGCGATTGCGCTCACCTATGGGGGCATGCTGGGCAAAGTGTACGGCGAGATCCTGGAAAGTGGCGAAACCCACGCCACCGAGACCCTGCTGCGCAATGGCAGTGGCCGCCTGCAGGCCTTCTTCTACGGCCTGCTGCCCACCAACGCGGCCGAACTCACCAGCTACACCGTCTATCGCTGGGAATGCGCCATCCGCTCGTCCGTGGTGCTCGGGTTTGTGGGCGCGGGTGGGCTGGGTCAGCAGTTGGACAATTCCATGAAGATGTTCAACGGTGGCGAGGTGGCCACCCTGCTGATCGTGTTCATTCTGCTGGTGGCACTGGCTGACCGGGTGAGTGGCTGGTTGAGAAAGGCCCTGGGCTGAACCATGACCCTGCCGTCGAGCCGGCCCCAGGCCGCCAACCCGCCCTATCGCTTGCCGCCGCCCCTGTTTGACGCACGCTGCAAAGCCTGCTGGTTCACCTTGGGCGTGCTGGTGCTGGTGTTGGCCAGCTTCTGGTCACTCGACCTGCAATGGGCCGAATTCCTGTCCCTGGACGCGCTGCGCAGCATGGGACGGTTTGTGGGCGAGTTTTTCCCGCCCGACCTGTCGGCGCCTTTCGTGCAGAAAGTGGCGGTGGGTGCCTGGGAAACGTTTGCCATGTCCTTGCTGGGCACGGTGCTGGCGGCGGTGGCCGGGGTGGCGCTGGCCTTGCCGGGCAGCCGCCTGCACGCGGGCGATGCGGCCTGGGCCAGGGGCATCACCCGCTGGCTGCTGAATGCGCTGCGCTCCATTCCCGAACTGGTGTGGGCGGCCCTGCTGCTCATTTCGGCCGGGCTGGGGCCTTTTGCCGGCACATTGGCGCTGGCCTTGCACACCACCGGCGTGCTGGGTCGGCTGTTCGCCGAGGCGATCGAAAACGCTCCTTCCGGACCGGGCGATGCGCTGCGGGCCCAGGGGGTGGGCAATGGCCGCGTGTTCCTGTACGCCACCCTGCCGCAGGTGCTGCCCCAACTCCTCAGCTACACCCTCTATCGCTGGGAAAACAACATCCGTGCCGCCGCCATTCTGGGGGTGGTGGGCGCGGGAGGGCTGGGCCAGTTGCTGGCCTTCCACATGGGGCTGTTCCAGATCGACAAGACGGCCACGGTACTCGCCGCCATGCTGCTGATGGTCGCTCTGGTGGATGCCGCCAGCCACGGCACGCGCCGCTGGCTGACCCGCTGATCAGCGGCCTTGGCCCACCAGATCCTGCGCGGCCCGGTCCATGGATGCGGCCACCCCCCTGAGAAAATAGACCACCGTTTCGGGTGCGCCGATTTCCTTCAGACACGCACCGGCTTGCCAGGCGTCGCGTGATTGTCCGATGCGGGTTTGCCAGGCCGTTGCTTCCGCCATCCACTTGGCCGCTTCTCGCTGTTTACGGGACGACAAGGCGCCAGCCAGGGCCTCGCTGCCATAGCGCAAACGCTTGGCCAGCAACCGGGCTTCGTGGAGGGTGGAAATGTCGACCATCCCCTGCGAATGATGGTGTAGCAGCCTTTGCAGCTTGCGATGCCATCGACCCAGCCGTTGTCGTGCCCAGCGTTTGCGGATGGGCAAAGATTGCTGTCCCATCCGCCAGAGGCTCTGTGCCAGAGCCAGCAGGGCCTGACCGGTACCCGGATCGGCCAGGCACTGACGCAGGTGTGCCCGGTGCGCCGTCCTTTCGGCTTCGAGCCGTTCCAGGCAGTCCAGCCAGACCGTGGCCTCACCCGGCCAGGACGTGGACCAGTGAGGCAGGGTTTCAGAACATGCGACATCCAGGTTGCGCTGACGACCCAGGGCATCCAGCAGCGGTTTCAAAGGTCCGATATCGGTCGGCTCACCGAGCCAGGCCTTGAAGAGTCGCTGCATGCTTCGCCAACGCCGCCATCCCACCCGGGCCTGATGAACCAGTTCAGGGTCATCACGCCAGATCAGGCTTTCGAGGTTGCGCGTGAACTGGTCAAGCATGTCGGCCATGGCGCGCTGCGCCAGTGCCTGAACCGTTTCGTCAGCCACCGGGCTGAGCGGTCGGGATCGGGAGGGCTGGTGCAGGGTGTCTGCCCACAAGGCCTGACCCCGCTCGGCCTTGCTCCGGTTGCTGGGCAGACAGGGGACCCGCGTGGCGAGTTCGGCGGCCAGTTGAAACAGCGCTTGCGGTTCGCCTTGTCGCAACTCGATTTCGAGTTCCAGAAAAGGGGCCTCACGGCCGCGGGCTTCGACAGAGCCCTCGTCGAGCGCCACTTCGATGTGGGTGCCGTCACGCCGCCTGATCTGCCAGGTGGTGCGAAGACATCGCGTGCTGAACCGGGTTTGCAACTGAGCAAACCACTGGTCGTCCGGGTCCAGGGTCTCCCAGGCGGTTCCGGCCAGGGCGTCTCGATAGGGTCTTGGACCGGGGACCGGGGATTCCCACTCCCCTCGCTGGCTGAGGCCTCCCTGGGAGACGCCCGCGGTTTTCAGGGTCTGTATCCAAGGCTCGCTGGCTTGCCTCTTCGTGGGCGGTGCTTCGGTGTCACGTGTCTGTCGGAGCCGCAGGGCGCAACGGTGACTCTGCAACCAGCCGTCGGGCGTGTCGAAGTAACGGTTTTCCAGCCATTGCTGCCTGGGCGATCGGCGGGCCAGGCTGGGGCTGCGCCGAAGCCGTTTCAGGGCCTCTTCGCCATTCAGCCCGACCAAGAGCAATTTCAGTTCGATTTCCTGAGCGTGAGCGGTGACCATGTCGAGTTTTTACCCGGTTTGCGCCCGTTTTGCCACCTCGCCGGCATGACACGCAGAGGGATCCGGGATTGCGGCACAATGCCGGAAAGTCTCTTTGCTGTGAGCCATGAACCACACCCCACGCGACACATCCCACCTTCAGCCACGTGACCGTGCCGAGATCCTCGCGCAGGCGCTGCCCTACATCCGCAAGTTCCACGGCAAGACCATGGTCATCAAGTACGGTGGCAACGCCATGACCGATCCGGAACTGCAGGCGGCCTTCGCCGAAGATGTGGTCCTGCTCAAGCTGGTGGGCATCAACCCGGTGGTGGTGCACGGTGGCGGTCCCCAGATCGAGGGCCTCCTCAAGCGCCTGGGCAAACAGGGCCAGTTCATCCAGGGCATGCGCGTGACCGATGCCGAAACCATGGAGGTGGTGGAGTGGGTGCTGGCCGGCGAGGTGCAGCAGGACATCGTGGGCCTGATCAACCGGGCCGGTGGCAAGGCCGTGGGCCTGACGGGACGCGATGGCGCCATGATCCACGCCCGCAAGCTGCGCATGGTGGATCAGCAGGACCCCTCCAAGGAGCACGATGTGGGCCAGGTGGGCGATATCGTCGGGATCGATCCGGGTGTGGTCAAAGCGCTTCAGGACGACCAGTTCATCCCGGTGGTGAGCCCGATCGGATTCGGCGAACACAACGAGAGCTACAACATCAATGCCGATGTGGTGGCAGCCAAGCTCGCCACGGTGCTGCAGGCAGAAAAACTGCTCATGCTGACCAACATTCCCGGCGTGCTCGACAAGCAGGGCCAGTTGCTGCCGTCACTCACCATGAAGCAGATCGACGAGCTGGTGGCCGACGGCACCATCAGCGGCGGGATGATTCCCAAGATCGCTGGTGCACTCGATGCCGCCCGCAGCGGGGTGAATGCGGTTCACATCATCGACGGTCGGGTGCCGCACGCCATGCTGCTCGAAATCCTGAGCGACCAGGCCTTTGGCACCATGATTCGTTCGCACTGAGCTCGCCATGAGCACCCCTCGCCCTCAGCCTGGCGAACGCCGTCTGCAGATCCTGCAGGCCCTCGCTGACATGCTGCAGATCCCTGGGGGCGAACGGGTGACCACGGCAGCCCTGGCGGCCCGCCTCGGGGTGAGCGAAGCCGCCCTGTACCGCCACTTTGCCAGCAAGGCCCAGATGTTCGAGGGTTTGCTGGCGTTCATCGAACAGAGCCTGCTGGGCTTCATTCAGCAGGTCACCGACCGCGAGCCCGATCCCTTGCGTCAGGCCTCGCTCATCGTCGCTTTTGTCTTGCAGTTCGCCGAGAAAAACCCGGGCATGGCCCGCGTCATGGCCGGTGACGCCCTGGTGCTCGAGCATGAGCGCCTGCGAGACCGCATGGACCTGCTCATGGACAAGCTGGAGTCCGCCCTGAAGCAGCGCTTGCGAGAAGCCGGGCATCCCGATCCGACTGCAATGGCTGGTTTGACGGCCGCTTTCCTGATGGGCAGGCTGCAGCGTTTTGCCCGCAGCGGCTTCCGGCGGCTGCCGTCCGAACAGCTCGACGACATCCTGCGCCTGCTGTTCACCTGATTCGGGTTTGTCCCTGGTCAATCTGGGGTCTTGCCGATTGACGACTGTCAGGTTCTGCATAAAATAGCACGATCGTTCGTTTTATTTTTTCCATGACTGTCGTTCACCGAACCCATCACCCGGTCGCTGTGCCGAATCCCGCCAAAGGGGTGCAGAAGGGGCAGCAAACCAAGGCCGCCATTGTGGACGCAGCGTTGGCGCTGGCGTCACAGGTTGGCCTGGAGGGGCTGAGCATCGGGGCGATCGCCGAAGTCATGCAGATGAGCAAATCCGGCGTTTTCGCCCATTTCGGCTCGCGCGAAGAGTTGCAGATCTCCGTGGTCCGTGAATACCACGAGCGCTTCGAGCGTGAGGTTTTCTACTCAGCGCTGAAGCAGCCGCGCGGCCTGCCCCGGCTCCAGTCGCTGTTCGACCACTGGATGCGCCAGACCTCGGCCGAAATCGATTCGGGGTGCATCTACATCAGTGGTGCGGTGGAGTTCGACGACCGGCCCGGGCCTGTGCGTGACGCCTTGGTGGAAACCGTCAACAAGTGGCAGGCCGCCATCCATCGGGCGGTGGACATCGCCATCGCCGAGCAGCACCTCAGGGCCGATGCCGATGCCGCCCAGATGGCCTTCGAAATTCATGGCCTCATTCTGGCCCTGCATTACGAAGCCCGTTTCCTGCGCAACCCCCAGGGGTTGCAACGCGCCCGCCAGGGGTTTGCCAACATCCTGGCGCGCAACCTTCCCTGAGTCTTTGCCTTTCCCCATTCACCGGAGACCCTGATGCCTGCTTACACCCCCCCTCTGCGCGACATGCAGTTTGTCCTGCACGAAGTCTTCAACGTGGTCGAAGAACTCAGGGCCTGTCCACCCCACGCCGAGGTGGATGCCGACACCATCAATGCCGTGCTGGAAGAGGGTGGCAAGTTCGCCGCCGAGGTGGCCTTTCCGCTCAACATCAGCGGCGATCAGCAAGGCTGCACGCTCGACAAGACCACCCATGTGGTGACCGCCCCCCAAGGCTTCCGAGAGGCTTATCAAACCTATGTGGAAGGTGGCTGGCCTTCGTTGAGCTGTGACCCCGAATACGGTGGGCAAGGGCTGCCGTTCGTGGTGAATCAGTGCTTCTACGAGATGCTCAACAGCGCCAATCAGGCCTGGACCATGTACCCGGGCCTGAGCCATGGCGCCTACGAATGCCTGCATGCCCATGGCACGCCCGAGCAAAAAGCCCTGTACCTGCCCAAGCTCACCAGCGGCGAGTGG
>CAZEZY010000078.1:0-10879 GCA_964516635.1 uncultured Tepidimonas sp.
TGATGGACATCGACAGCGCCCAAAAAACCGGTGCTGTGATGCTGTTTGGCGAGAAATACGGCGAGACGGTGCGGGTGCTTGACATTGGCAGCAGCCGCGAGCTGTGCGGTGGCACCCATGTGAAGGCGACCGGTGACATTGGCCTGTTCAAAGTGGTGGGCGAGAGCGGTGTGGCCGCTGGTGTGCGCCGTATTGAGGCGGTGACCGGTGAGAACGCGCTGGCCTATCTGCAAAGCCTCGAAGACACCGTGGGCGAGGCCGCTGCCGCGCTCAAGGCGCCGGTGGCCGAGCTGACCGCCCGTGTGCAGAGCACGCTGGAGCAGATCAAGGCACTAGAAAAAGAAATGGCCGCGCTCAAGGGCAAGCTCGCGTCCAGCCAGGGCGACGAGCTGGTGGGCCAGGCGGTGGACGTCAAAGGCCTCAAAGTGTTGGCCGCCACCCTGCAAGGCGCCGATGCCAAGACCCTGCGCGAGACCATGGACAAGCTCAAGGACAAGCTCAAGACCGCCGCCATCGTGCTGGCGGCCGTGGACGGTGCCAAGGTGCAGATCGCGGCTGGCGTGACCCCCGACAGCACGGGTCGGATCAAGGCCGGTGAACTGGTGAACTTTGTGGCCCAGCAGGTGGGTGGCAAGGGCGGTGGCAAGCCCGACATGGCCATGGCGGGCGGTACCGATGCCACGGCTTTGCCTCAGGCCCTGGCGAGTGTGCAAGGCTGGGTGGCCGAGCGGGTGTAAGTCTTGGGCGCTCTGCCGTTACCAGACGCCCCACAAGGTGATCACGCCCAGGCCCAGCAAGACCACGGCCGCCACCGCATGAATGGCGCGCACGGGTAAGCGGTGGGCCATGCGGTCCCCCAGCCACACGGCGGGGGCATTGGCGATCATCATGCCCAGCGTGGTGCCGGCCACCACGGCCAGCCAGGCGTTGAACTGGGCGGCCAGTGCCACGGTGGCGATCTGGGTCTTGTCGCCCATCTCGGCCATGAAGAACACCACGCAGGTGGTCCCAAACACCCCCCAGCGGCCCTGGGTGTCGGGGGTGTCATCGTCCAGTTGGTCGGGGATGAGCATCCACACCGCCATGGCCAGAAAGCCGATGCCGAGTACCCAGCGCAGCACGTCATCGGTGAGCCACTGAGCCACCAGCAGGCCCAGCCAGCCCGCCAGGGCGTGGTTGGCCACCGTGGCCACCAGAATGCCCCAGACAATGGGCCAGGGTTGGCGGAAGCGCGCGGCCAGCAGCAGTGCCAGCAACTGGGTCTTGTCGCCGATTTCGGCCAGGGCGACCAGGCCGGTGGAGATGAGGAAGGCTTCCATGGGTGGATTCACGGGTTGGTTTCGGGCCATTCCAGCGTCTGCTGGGAATGGAATCGGCGAGGCTGGCCCGTGATCGGGTCCATGAAAGCGATGGCCTGGGCCAGCAGGCGCAGGGGTTCACGAAAGTCTTCGGCCTCACCCGGCTGGCGACGCACCACCGGGTAGAACTGGTCGCCCGCAATGGGCAGTCCCAGTCCGTGCATGTGCACCCGCAACTGGTGGCGGCGGCCGGTCACCGGTTCCAGCCGGTAGCGCGCCCATGGCCCGCGCTGCTCCAATGGCTCGATGCGGGTTTCGCTGTTGGGGGGCTGGCCCTCGTGCGGGGCCGCTTCGCGCATTTTGTAGAACGCTTCCTCGCATTCCAGAAGGTGGCTCTGCCTGACCACGGGCCATGGCAGGTGGGGGGCGGCGGGCGCGATGGCTTCGTAGGTCTTGTGGACGCGACGTTCGCGAAACAGGCGCTGGTAGGCGTCGCGGTCCTGCGGGCGCACGCTCAACAGCACCAGGCCTGCCGTTTCGCGGTCGATGCGGTGCAGCGGGCTCAGGTCGGCCAGGCCCAGTTCGCGCTTGAGGCGCACCAGCAGGCTTTGCTGCACGTAGCGGCCGCCCGGGGTCACTGGTAGAAAGTGCGGCTTGTCGGCCACCACGAGGTGGTCATCGCGGAACAGCACCTGCGCGACGAAGGGGATGACCGCTTCATGTGGCAGGGCCCGCCAGTAGTACACACGCGCTCCGTGCCGGTAGGGCGTGTCGGGCATCAGCGGCTGGCCATCGTCACCGATCACTTCGCTGCTGG
Source organism: uncultured Tepidimonas sp. (assembly GCA_964516635.1). Lineage (GTDB taxonomy): Bacteria > Pseudomonadota > Gammaproteobacteria > Burkholderiales > Burkholderiaceae_C > CAZEZY01. Next base: position 2,116 of record CAZEZY010000078.1, read on the forward strand.
TCATGCGCTGCCGCCAGGCTTCGCGGTCGATGCGGGGCAGGCGGTCAGCCAGAAAATCCAGCACGGTGGGCCAAGGTGACACCCTCATGCGTGGCAGGGCCACGCAACTGGGCGATACGCCGTCGCGCATGGAGATCGCGGGGTTTTTGGGCACATGGGCCATGGCGTGGCCAGGGTCAGCGCAGGGTTTGGAACCGGGCGCGTATGCGCAGGTCGTCACCCACCGGGATGGCTTCGGTGAAGGTGAGCCGAATGCCCTGCTGCAGCGCCTCGAACGGGCCGATGTGGGCCAGCCCGGCGCCAGGGCCGAGCAGCGTGGGCGCCAGGTAGAGCAGCAGTTCGTCCACCAGCCCTTCGCGCAGGAAGGAACCGTTGAGCTTGTGCCCGGCTTCCACGTGCAGTTCATTGACTTCGCGCCGCGCCAGTTCCTGCAGCATGGCGGCCAGATCGACCTTGGGTGAGCCCCCCGCCACTTTGGCCGGTCCGGGGCAGGCGATGAGCGTGGCGCCCAGTGCGTCAAGCCATGGGCGTTTGCGTGCTGCCGACTCGGGGTCGGCGGCATGCACGATCCACACATCGCCTGGCGGTTGCAGCAGGCGTGCCTGGGGGGAGATGTCCAGCCGAGAGTCCACCACCACCCGGCGGGGTTGCCTGGCGGTGGGCACCAGCCGCACGTCGAGCCGAGGGTCGTCTTCCTGCACGGTGCCAATGCCCGTGAGCACGGCCGACGCGCGGCGGCGCCAGGCGTGACCGTCGGTGCGGGCGGCTTCGCCGGTGATCCACTGGCTGACGCCGTTGGCCAGGGCGGTGGTGCCGTCCAGCGAGGCGGCGATTTTCATGCGCACCCAGGGGCGGCCACGTTCCATCCGACTGAGGAAACCGATGTTGAGTTCGCGCGTGGCCATGGCCAGCGGGTGGGCGTTGTCGAGCACATCGACCTGCAGGCCCGCTGCGCGCAGCCTTTCCAGCCCCCGCCCGGCGACCAGCGGGTTGGGGTCCCGCAGGGCCACCACCACCCGGGCCACGCCTGCCTCGATCAAGGCGTTGCAACACGGGGGCGTGCGGCCATGGTGGCTGCAGGGCTCCAGGGTGACGATGGCGGTGGCACCGGCCCGGTCAGCCCCGGCGGCATGAGCCTCGCGCAAGGCCATGACTTCGGCGTGGGGGCCGCCCGCGGCCTGGGTGTGGCCTTCAAAGACACGGCCGTCGCGGGTGATGAGCCGGCAGGCCACCCGGGGATTCGGGTCGGACAGGCCAATCGACCGCTCGGCGATTCGGTCGAGCCCGTCCAGCCATTCGGGAGGGCAGGGTGTGCTCATGTTCGTGTGAAGACCACGTCCCAGACCCCGTGTCCCAGACGCAGGCCCCGGTTCTCGAATTTGGTCAGTGGCCGGTAGTCGGGTTGGGGGGCGAAGCCTCCCCGCCCAGCATCGGCGGCGGTGTTGCGCAACAGCGGTTCCGCCCCCAGCACGGCCAGCATTTGTTCGGCGTAGGGTTGCCAGTCGGTGGCGCAGTGGAGGTAACCGCCCGGTTTCAGGCGTTGTGCCAGCTTGGCCACGAAGGGGGCCTGAATCAGGCGGCGCTTGTGGTGCTTTTTCTTGTGCCAGGGGTCGGGGAAGAAGATGTGCACGCCGTCCAGCGAAGCCTCGGGCAGCATGTGGTCCAGCACCTCCACCGCGTCGTGCTGGAGGATGCGGATGTTGGCGATGCCCTGCTCGCCGATGCGCTTGAGCAGTGCGCCCACGCCGGGTTCGTGCACTTCGCAACACAGAAAGTGGTCATTGGGCCTCACCCGGGCGATGTGGGCGGTGGCCTCACCCATGCCAAAACCGATTTCCAGAATCAGCCGGCCCTCTCGGCCAAACGCGGCCGAGGCATTCAGCGGCTGGCCCGTGTAGGGCAGCAGAAAACGGGGACCCCAGTCGGCAAACGCCTTGGCCTGGCCGGTGGTGGTGCGGCCAGCGCGCTTGACAAAGCTCTTGATGGTTTTCGGATGGGCCACGCCAGCAGGGGGGCCGGCTGGCGTGTGGGGGTCTGAGGTCGATGGGGAGGAGATGGAGGCGGTGTTCACCCCGGCGATTGTAGAGACGCACCGGCCAGATGTTGAGTCCACAGAGGTACCCACTGACCGAGGGCATCCGCCAAGGGGGCCGCCTGTGGGGGAAGGCCCAGGCATGCGGCGGCCTGGTTCAGCGTTGCGAGCGGATCGCTCAGATCCAGCGCCTGGGCGCCATTCTGCTTGGACAGCTTTTCGCCATGGGGCCCGAGCACCAGCGGCGTGTGCAGGTAATGCGGCGTGGGCAGGCCCAGTGCCCGCTGCAGCACGATCTGGCGCGCGGTGTTGTCGGCCAGGTCTTGGCCACGCACCACATGGGTGATGCCCTGGCGGGCGTCGTCCACCACCACAGCCAGCTGATAGGCCCACAAACCGTCGGCCCGCTTCAGCACGAAATCGCCCACGGCGGTGCCCACGGCCTGGACCTGCGGACCCAGACGCCGGTCGGTCCAGTGGGTCAGGGCGGGGAGCCCGAGATCGGCGATGACCCGGTCCACATGCAGCCGCCAAGCTCGGGCGGCGCGTCCGTTCAGCCCACCGTTTTCTGGTCGGCAGGTACCCGGGTACACGCGTTCGGCATGGCGTTCGTGCGGCACGCCCTGTGTCGCCCAGGCCGCGTCAATGTCTTTGCGGGTGCAGGCGCAGGGGTAGACCCAGCCACGTTCGATCAGCGTCTGCAGGGCCGCGGCGTAGGCCTTGCCGTGCTCCGATTGCCAGGTGGGCGGTTCATCGGGGATGAGACCGCAGCGCTTCAACTGTTCGAGCAGGGTGTGGTCAGCGCCGGCGACACAGCGGGGTGTGTCGATGTCTTCGATCCTCACCAGCCAGGTGCCCTGGTGGGCTCGCGCATCCAGCCAGCTGGCGAGCGCGGCCACGAGCGAGCCCGCATGCAGGGCACCGGTGGGCGATGGCGCAAACCGCCCCCGGTACGGCATCAGGCCATGGCCAGGGCCAGTTCCAGCCCCGATACAAAAGCGCTCTCCACCCGGTTACCCAGACACCAGTCGCCACACAGGGCGAGGCCTTTGGCCTCATCGCGAAGAAAAGCCTGCCCCAGTGGCTGACGGGTCTGGGCGTAACGCCAGCGGTGCACCACGGCATGCGGCGGCGTCGCGCGGATGCCGGTGATTTCGGCAAAACCTTTCAGCAGTTTGGCTTTGACGCGTTCGGCATCGTCTTCGAGATGCTCTTCAGACCATTCCGGGCTGGCCTGCACGGTCCAGCGTTCGACGGGGGTACGGCCAGGCTTGCTGGTTTCGCGAGCCACCCAGCGGATGCGATGGTGGTCGCTGCTGGCGGCATGCCAACGCGGCCCAAACGATTCAAGTCCGGGTTGCATGGCCTGTGGAAACGCCAGCATCAGGGTCCAGCAGGGGGCCACTTCCACCGAGGCCAGGGTGTTCTGCCACTCGGGTTTCAGTGCGCTGGCGCGCAGGAGGTCGATGGCTTGTGGATGAGGGATCGCCAGAATCACCTCGTCAAATCCCCCCAGCACCTGCTGGGATTCATCGGGGCCTTCCACACGCAGTTGCCACTGCTTGGGATGCAGGGCATCGGGTTCGATGCGATTCACCCGGGTTTCCAGACGAAGTTCACCCGCGAGGCTGCCATCGGCGATCGGCTGGGCCCATCGTCTGACCAGTTCGTTCATCCCCGGAACGGCCACCCATCGGGTGTCGCGTGGGGTGGGCGCACTGGCCATGGTCTGACCCATGGCGTCCAGGACCCGAACGGTGTTCACTTTCCAGGGTGAGACGAGGGTAGGGTCGATCGCCAGTGCTTGCTGGAAACGCGGGTCGCGCACAGTGAAGAACTGAGCGCCATGGTCGAATCCGCCGAAATCGCTTCGACGGGTCGACATGCGGCCTCCGACGCCACGGCTCTTGTCAAGCAGCGTGACGCGGTGACCGGCCTGTATGAGGGTGCGGGCGCATGTCACGCCGGCCATGCCGGCGCCGATGACGGCCAGGTGTCGGGAAACGGGTGTAGCGCGTGATCGGGTATGGTTGGGCATGGGTGACTCCGTGGTGTGCAGTGTAGCGGGGTGTCGGGGTGGTCCGAACACTCGTTATCCATGATGGTGCAGCAAGGCCTGCCGGGTGGTGTGATGAGACAGCTTGTCGAGCCACCAGGCGAGGCCCTTGCCGATGGGTTGTGCAGGACTGGCCTGGCGCCGGGCGCCGCTGGCAGACGGGTCATGCCATGCGTAACCCGGCCGGTACAAGCGAGGCGGCAGGGTGGTGGCCTTGCGGACCAGTCGTCCACTGGCCAGATGAGGCTTGACCAGCGGCAAAGGCAGCGAGCCGCAGCCCAGGCCCCGCAGTTGTGCCTCCAGCTTGTCGGCCATGCTGCTGACGGTCAGGACGTCCTGTCCGGGGAGCAACCCGACGCTCATGCCGCGGCCACGGCGAGAGGTGTCAGAAACCGCCACCACCCGGTGCACCCCGATGTCCGAAGCACTGAGCGGCTCGCGGGCAAGGGCCAGTGGATGGTGCGGGGCCACCACGAACACGAATTCCATCTCGCCGAGGCATTCGCTGCGAATGGAGGGGTGCGAGGTGCCATCGAGCATCACGCCGAGTGCCAGATCCGCTTCGCCCGAGGCCAGTGCCTCCAGCGTGCCCGACAGGGTTTCGGTTCGCAATCGCAGGCGGGTGGGTGCCCCGAGGCGGTAGAAGTCTTCGCACAGCTCCAGCACGGTGGTGCGGGCGATCACGGCATCGGCCGCGATGGTGAGTTGTGCTTCCCAGCCGGTGGCAATGCGCTGGACGCGCTGGGCCACGGCATCGAGTTCTAGCAGCAAGTGTTCGCCGGCACGCAAGAGCTCCGCACCGGCCGGGGTGAGCTGGGCGCGCCGCGATCGGCGATCGAACAGCAGCACGTCCAGGGCTTCCTCGATCTGGCGCACCCGATAGGTCAGGGCACTGGGCACCAGGCCCAGTTCACGAGCCGCAGCGGCCATGCTGCCTGCCCGGGCCACGGTGTCGATCAGCGACAGGTTGTCGGGCGTGAGCGCGGAACGGGCGTTGGGCATGACAGTGGCTCATGAATTCAATGAAATTGAATGATGCCAGCAAAACCATCGACATGAATCGGCAGGCATTGGCCGCTACATTCCATTCCATGATGCAAATTCGCCGTTCCGAAGACCGCGGCCATGCCGATCACGGCTGGCTCCAGAGCCAGCACTCGTTTTCTTTCGCCGAGTATTACGACCCCCGATTCATGGGCTGGGGCAACTTGCGGGTGATCAACGAAGACCGGATTGCACCGGGCACTGGGTTCGGTACCCACGGCCACCGCGACATGGAAATCATCAGTTACGTGCTCGAAGGCAACCTGGCCCACAAAGACAGCATGGGCAACGTGAAGGGCATCCCGCCGGGTGACGTGCAACGGATGAGCGCGGGCCGAGGCGTCACCCACAGCGAGTTCAACCACGCGCCCAACCAGACCACGCATTTCCTGCAGATCTGGATCGAACCCAATGTGAACGGCATTCCGCCCAGCTACGAACAGAAGACCTTCACCGATGCCGACAAACGCGGTCGTCTGCGCCTGGTGGCTTCGCCCGATGGCGCACAGGGCTCCGTGAAGATCCATGCCGATGCGGCCCTGTACGCCGGCCTGCTGGATGGCGACGAATCGGTCGACATGCCGCTGAATCCGGCCCGCAAGGCCTATGTGCACGTGGTGCGTGGTCGCTTGCAGGTGAATGGCCAGGCCCTGGGCGCGGGTGACGCTGCGCTCATGTCGGGTGAGCCATCGCTGCGGATCGACGGCGCACACAATGCCGAAGTGCTGGTGTTTGATCTCTCTGCCTGATCGTTTCTGTTTCTTACCAAGGAGTTTGTGATGTCCCGTCTTGTTGTTGTGTACCACTCCGGCTACGGCCACACCCAGCGCATGGCCCAGTCCGTGGCCGAAGGCGCGGGGGCCGAACTGCTCGCCATCGACGCCGACGGCAACCTGCCCGAAGGGGGCTGGGAGACGCTGGACGCCGCCGATGCCATCATCATGGGCAGTCCCACTTACATGGGCACGGTGAGCTGGCAGTTCAAGAAGTTTGCCGATGCCTCCAGCAAGGCCTGGTTCTCCCAGAAGTGGAAAGACAAGGTGTTTGCCGGCTTCACCAACAGCGCCACCATGAACGGCGACAAGCTCTCCACGCTGCATTACCTGTTCACCCTGGCCATGCAGCACAGCGGCGTTTGGGTGGGCACGGGTCTGATGCCCAGCAACGCCAAGGCCGCTCAGCGCAACGATGTGAACTACGTGGGTTCGTTCAGCGGTGCCATGGCACAAAGCCCTTCTGATGCCGGTGCCCACGAGATGCTCCCAGGCGATCTGGAAACCGCTCGCCTGTTTGGTCAGCGCGTCGCCGAGGTGACGGCCCGCTTCAAGGCCTGACCGATGGGCTGGCGTCGTGCAGCGGGTGATAATCTCGCGGCATGACGATATTCAGCCTCCTGCCCTGGACCGACTGGCTTGCCCTGCTGGCTTTTTTGGGTCTCTGGGTGGGTTACGCGTGGTTTGCCAAGGTCTGGGCGCGAAAGCGCCCGTCCCTGCTGGCCACAACCAACCGTTACCGCCGCTACTGGATGATGCAGGCCAGTCAGCGTGAACCTCGCATGCTGGACGGCATCATCACGCAGAGCCTGTCGCAGACGCCGTCATTTTTCTCGTCCACGGCCATCCTGATTGTGGGGGGGCTGTTTGCCTTGATGGGTACCACCGAGAAAGCCACCGAGCTGATGAGCGAAATCCCTTTCGCTCAGGCCACCACGCTGGTGGTGTTCGAGTTCAAGGTGCTGGTGCTGGTGGCGATCTTCGTGTATGCCTTCTTCCGGTTTTCCTGGTGCATGCGGCAATACACGTTTCTGGCGCTCGTGATTGGGGCCATGCCACCGCCCGAAGATTTTGAAAGTGGCAAGTTCGACCGCAATGCCTATGTGGACCGTGCCGCCGCCATGGTGGGCGCGGCCGCCGAGAGCTTCAACGACGGCTTGCGCGCCTACTATTTTTCATTCGCGGCGCTGGCCTGGTTCATTTCCCCGCTGGCCATGGTGCTGGCCACCGGACTCGTGGTGCTCATCCTCTACAGCCGCGAGTTCCGTTCCGAGGTGCTGGCCATCCTGAAAGACTGATGCCGCTGCCTACAATGCAGCCATGTTTGTACACCTGCGCCTGCATACCGAGTTTTCCGTGGTCGATGGCACCACCCGCGTGGACGAAGCCGTCGAAGCCGCTGCAGGGCATGGCCAGCCCGCGCTGGCCATCACCGACCTGAACAACCTGTTCGGGGCCGTCAAGTTCTACAAAGCCGCTCGGGGCGCTGGTGTCAAGCCCCTGCTGGGGGCGGATGTGGTGCTGCAGGGTCTGGGCGGCGAACCCGCACCCGGGGCCTCCTCCGTGCAGCAGACCTTGCCGCGTCTGCTGTTGCTGGCACAGAGTCATCAGGGCTATCTGAACCTGTGCGAACTGCTGGCCCGTGCCTGGACGCAGAACGTGGTGCGCGACCAGGCGGCCGTCCGGTGGGAATGGCTGCGCGCGTTGAATGACGGGTTGATCGTGCTGTCCGGTGCCCATGCCGGCCCGGTCGGGCAAGCGTTGCTGGCGGGTGACGATTCGCGTGCCACCGAACTCGCTCTGCAACTGGCGGGTACCTTCCCACACCGCTTTTATCTCGAAATCCAGCGCGCTGGCCGTGCCGATGACGAACGCCATGTGATGGCTGCCGTGCCCCTGGCGGCCCGTCTGGGGCTGCCTGTGGTCGCCACCCACCCGATCCAGTTTCTCGGTGCCCACGACTACGAGGCCCATGAAGCCCGCGTGTGCATCGCGGAGGGCGAGATCCTGGGCAACAACCGCCGCGTGCGCAAGTTCACCCGAGAGCAGTATTTCAAGTCCAGCGAGGAGATGGCCGCCCTCTTTGCCGACGTGCCCAGTGCCCTGGCCAATACCGCCGAAATCGCCCGCCGCTGCAACCTCAGTCTCACGCTGGGCAAGCCCCGACTGCCCGATTTCCCCATCCCGCCCGTCAACGGGGTGGTGATGTCGGTCGAAGACTATTTCCGTCATGTGTCGCACGAAGGTCTGCGTGTCCGTTTGCAGCACCTCTACCCGGATGAGGCCCGGCGAGAGGCCGAGCGCCCGCGCTATGTGGAGCGACTCGAGTTCGAGCTCAACACCATCCTCAAAATGGGGTTTCCCGGTTACTTCCTGATCGTGTCGGACTTCATTCAATGGGCCAAGGAAAATGGCTGTCCGGTCGGCCCGGGCCGTGGCTCAGGCGCGGGTTCGCTGGTGGCCTATGCGCTGCTCATCACCGACCTCGACCCCTTGCAGTACAACCTGCTCTTCGAACGCTTCCTGAACCCGGAGCGGGTCTCCATGCCCGACTTCGACATCGACTTCTGCCAGACGAATCGCGATCGCGTGATCGACTACGTCAAGGAGAAATACGGCAAGGACGCGGTGAGCCAGATCGCCACCTTCGGTACCATGGCCGCCCGCGCCGCCATCCGTGACGTGGGCCGGGTGCTGGACTTTGCCTATGGCTTCTGCGATGGCATCTCGAAACTCATTCCGAACAAGCCGGGCATGAGCGTGACCTTGCAGTGCCCCCCCCCCCCCCCCCCAACCCCCGGCCAAAACAACAAAACCCCACCCCCGGGGGCCCAACCGGGCCCGGGCCAACCCCAGGGA
>CAZEZY010000078.1:10889-11140 GCA_964516635.1 uncultured Tepidimonas sp.
GAACAAGCCGGGCATGAGCGTGACCTTTCAGTACCCGCCCGACCCGCCCAAACCCGGCGACAAGAACAACTACGCCATCGCCATGGAGCCGATCCTGGCCGAGCGCATCCGCAAGGAAGAGGAAGTCAGGCAGCTGATCGAACTGGCCCAGAAGCTGGAAGGGATGACCCGCAACGTGGGCATGCATGCCGGTGGGGTGCTGATCGCCCCCGGCAAGCTGACCGACTTCTGTCCCCTGTACCAACAGCCGG
>CAZEZY010000079.1:0-11068 GCA_964516635.1 uncultured Tepidimonas sp.
CATCGAAGAAGTGGACGAATCGAAAGCCCGATCGTTCAGTTTCTCCTGACAACCCGACCCAAAAAAAACAGCCCTTCAAGAGGGCTGCGGCCACCGTTGATGCGCTGCGCTGTGCTCGATCAGGGGATCGATTTCATTCACGTCTCAACGGGGCAGTACACCAAGTCAGCCGTTCGTGAAAACAGCCGATGGGGTGTACAAAAGCCACCCACATCGGCCGCGTCATTCAAAAGTCCAACCTCAACAATAGCGACTGTTATGTCAGGTTGTTACGGCAAGAAGGGGGAACCAGCGAGTGAAGGGTGTTGGTTGCGTGGCAAGTCCAAAAAACTTGGCCCGTGGTCGTGTTGAAATCAGGGCGAAGTTGAAGCGTGACGGAACCAGCAGCAGAGGATGTCACAATCTGAAGGCGGCCCAAGGGGTTCGCGGCAGTAGCAGCACCGGCCCAGCAAAGAGCAGCGGTATCGGTGGTCGAAGTGGCAACAGTGTTCGCAACAATGTTACCAGTTACAGCGATGGTCTTGATACCCGTGCAAACTGTGCCTGCAGCAATGGCGTTGTTGGCGATGATGTTTTCACTCACCGTGGCCTTGGAAGCAGCCAGATGCCCGACAGCCTCTGAAACCCGTGCGCGGATCGTGTAGTCGTTGTAAGCGGGAATGGCCACGGCCGCCAGAATGCCGAGAATGGCCACCACGATCATCAGTTCGATCAGGGTGAAACCCTTTTGAGAGTGTTTCTTCATGTAAAGCTCCATGCAGGTTGATGCGCACTTGAAAGGACTCAAGTGCTATTTGTATTATGCATCAACCGTGCCAGCCCCCGATAGGGGGAGCGCCCCTGAGTGGGCCACCCAACCCGGGCTCACTTCATTGATTTTTCACGTGAAAATTTCACGTTGCATCGCGAAACCCGGGCGCCCCATGGGGGTTGCGCCGCGTTACCGTAAACTCAAGGCATGGCCCATTCTCCTCGCTTGCTGGTGGTTGACGACGAACCCGACCTGCGCACGCTGTACGAACTCAGTCTGCTGAAAATCGGCTATGCGGTCGATGCCGTGGCCGACCTGGCCAGTGCCCGCCAGTGCCTGGCCCAGGAACGCTATGACCTGCTGATCATCGACATGCGTCTGCCCGACGGGATGGGGCTGGAACTGGTTCGCGAGCTGCGACAGGCCCATCGGCCTGAAAAATCGATGGTCATCACGGCTTATGGCTCCGCCGAAAATGCCGTGGAAGCCCTCAAGGCGGGGGCGTTTGATTACCTCACCAAGCCGGTGGACCCGGTTCAGTTGCGCAGCGCCGTGGCGAACGCCCTGCGTGACGGCAAGGCTCAAAGCCCTGCACCCGCAGATCACCCTGGCCGGGTTTCGCCCGATCATTCGCCTGCCCATCCCTCGGTGGCGTTCATCGCCGGACAATCGGTCGGCATCCAGAAGGTTCGAGACCAGATTCAGCGCATGGCCAACAGCATGGCCCCGGTGCTGGTGCAAGGCGAGTCGGGTACCGGCAAAGAACTGGTGGCCAAGGCCATTCACGCGTGTGGCCAGCGGTCCGCTGGCCCCTTGGTGGCCGTGAACTGCGGCGCGATTCCTGAATCCCTGATGGAAGCCGAGTTTTTCGGGGTGCGAAAGGGGGCCTACACAGGCGCCACGGCCGACCGCATCGGATACTTTCAGGCGGCCAGCGGGGGCACCCTGTTCCTGGACGAAATCGGCGACCTGCCCTTGCCCATGCAGGCCAAATTGTTGCGTGCCATTCAGGAAAGACAGGTGCGCCCCCTGGGCTCCACCCAGGAAGAAGCCACCGATGTGCGCATCATCAGCGCCACCCATCACGATCTTCCCCGTGCGGTGCAAGAAGGCCGCTTCCGGCAAGATCTGTTCTACCGCATCAACGTCATTGAGATCGCCATGCCGCCGCTGCGCGATCGCATCGATGACCTGCCTGAACTGATCGACAACCTGCTGAGGCGGCTCTCGCAACGCAATGGTTTATCCACTGCGCCCAGACTGGACCGTGAAGCGCTGCAGAAACTCAGCCGTTACCCCTTCCCCGGCAATGTGCGAGAGCTGGAGAACATCCTGGAGCGCGCCATGGCCCTCCACCCGGGCCCCGTTCTGGGCATCGAAGCCATTCATCTGGCGCCCATTGAATGCGAAAAACCGGGCTTCGCGGGCAGCGACCATCGCCTCCCGCTGCCCACCCCAGCAGGCCTTCAACACCCGCTGAACGAGGACGCCCCCACACGCGAAGAAATCGAACAATGGTTGCACGTCAACCGATGGAACCAGAGCCAGACGGCCCGACAATTGGGCTGGACACTCTCCAAACTGCGTTACTGGATGCAGCGGCTGGGGCTGGAGTAATCCATGGTGTCAGTGCCAATGCTGGCCCGCGCTGCAACGCTGGTCCCCGGTTCCATGCCTTTTGTCAGCCATTCACCCCATGAAGGTTCTTTTCCTGCCAAACTCCAACCGATGAGGTACACATGAAAACAAGTCATCGTGGTTTCACGCTGGTTGAATTGCTGATCGTGGTGGCCATCGTGGCCATTCTTGCGTCTGTTGCCATTCCCACTTACCAGCGGTATGTCTCGGAAGGACGGCGCGCCGATGCGGCGGCCGGTCTGCTGGAAATTCAGCAGAAGCTGGAACGCTGGCGGGTCAACAACCCCAGCTATTCAGGTTGTACCGACTGCACCGCGCCCGGCAACACATCGGCCACTTTCGCCATCAGCGATGCAACGTCCACGACCTACACCATCACGGCCACCCTCACACCCGCTGACGCCGACTGCCCCACCATGTCGATCAACCAGAATGGTGAAAAAGGCGGCAATGCCGTTTGCTGGAAGAACTGACGCATGTCACGCACCCATCGCGCCCCGAGCCACCAGGGTTTTACCCTGGTCGAGTTGATGGTGGCCCTCACGGTGTTGGCGATCTTGACCGTCATTGCACTGCCCACCATCGAAGGCATGCGTGAACGTGCTCGCTTGAGTGCGGCCACCGATGCCATTCACGCCCACCTGCAATTTGCCCGGTCAGAAAGCATCAAACAGGGGCGCGACCTTTACGTCAGCATCACCACCGGGGCCAACTGGTGCGTGGGCATCACCCACAACGCCGCGGGTTGCACCTGCAACACCGCCGGCGATTGTGTTTTCGGGCCCACTGGCGCAACGCAATCCCGAACCCTGCTGTCCAGTGAATTTTCTGTGACCAGCATCACCTCCACGGTGACCACCATTCGATTTGACAGCCGCCGGGGCTCCATCCCCACCCCGGGCACGCTGACGATCAACGGCGCCACCGAAAGCCAGCAAATTGCTTACAACTTGTCTGGGCAAATCGTCGCACCATGAAGCCCCCATTCCATTACCGAGGGGCCCAGCGCCAACAAGGGGTTTCCTTGATCGAATTGATGGTCGGATTGACCGTCGGTCTGATCATCGTCATGGCTGCCGGGGCCATGTACATCACCAACCTCCTGTCAGCGCGCGATACCGGTGCCTCCCTCAGGCTGAACAGCGAAGTCCGCATGGCCATGGACGTGATGATCGATGAAATTCGAAGAGCGGGCTATTCCCCCGGCAACACGCCCGCAACCAATCCCTTCATGGCGGCCGGCACCGATCTTCGCGTGAACGCCGCGGGCACCTGTGTCGAGTTCGCCTACGATGCCAATGGCAATGGCGTGGTTGACGATGGGTCGGGGGCCGCACCCAGCGAGTACTTCGGCTTCCGCATCACCAATGGCATATTGGAAACCCGAACCGGAGGGACTGCGGCCCTCAACGACTGCAATACCGGCACCTGGAATCAACTGACGACACCGGCATTTGTGACCTTGTCACCCACCGGAAGCACGCCTTACTTTTCAATCGGTTACCAGTGCATGGACACCACCAGCAACACCCCATCAACGGCCTCGGTGGCGGAGCGTTGCCTCACGAGTGCCAATTCATTCAACAGTTTGCCATCAGGGACCAACACCAATCTGCTGGAAACCCGCACGGTGACGGTGTCGTTCACGGCGACATCCCCGGTGGAATCCACCTTTCGAGCCGTTGCACAGCAAAGTGTGTGGGTCAGAAACAACCGGGTGATTCCGGTTCAGGTGCCATGAGGATCGATGCCATGCCAAGCCGACCCCTCCCTGCCAGTCGGGCAGTCCAACAGGGCATCTCCACCCTGCTGCTCACGACCCTGATCCTGTTTCTGGCCGCACTGGTCACCCTTGCATTGTCGCGCTCCGCCATCATGGAGCAGCGAATGGCAGGCAACCAGATCCGGCACAAGCAAGCCTTCGAAGCGGCACAAGAAGGGTTAGACCGGTCTCTGGTGTTCATCCAGACCGCCCCAGGCGGTGTGGACCAAAACGACGACAACGTGGCCGATGCGGCTCCACTCCTGGCGCCGGTGTCTGGCGTGGGCCCGAGCTTCTACGTGGCCTTTTGCGAGCCCAACTCGACGGCCACCTGTCCTGAGACGCCGGGTGCACCCACCTGCGCCGCAGCGGTGCAGCCCGTCCATTTCAACACGCCGCTGGTGGCCTCTTGCGGCTGGAGCGACGATCTGATCGGCCGCACCTTGATCACCCAGCGGCTCGGCGCCATCTCCACCATGTCTGCGCCCCCACAGAACCCCTTGGTATCCAAAGGCACCATCAGCCTACAGGGCAGTTCCAGCGTGGTCAATTTTTTCAACAACCTGACCATTTGGTCGGGCGGCGCATTGACCCTGACGGGCTCTGCGAAAAGCTTTGTTCGCCTTCCGAGCCTGGCGCCGCCTGCGTCTGGCGCAGCCCCGCCGGATGCGCCCAACACCTGCACCGCATCCGCCGACTACGTGTGCCCAAGCGACCTCAACAACACGGGCCCCGATGTGATGGATGCCGACACCGCTCTGTCTTCCCTGACCAATGCGTCGATGTTCGAGCATTTTTTTGGCGTATCGACCCTGGCTGCCTATGAAAAAACCGCTTCCCAAATCCTGACCCCGGCTGCCTTCAGCACGGCAGCCGCGGGCCTGCGGGGCGAATCGGTGGTCATCACCGGTTCGGTGACTTTGCCGAATGCCACCATCGGTACCCGCGTCCGACCCGTGCTGCTGGTGGTTGATGGTGATCTCACTTTCACGGGCACCCCTGACGTTCACGGGATCGTGTATGTCACGGGCAATGTCACGGGCGGTGGGAACCCGCGAATCCAGGGGGCCTTGGTGGTGCAAGGCAATGTGTCACCCACAGGCAGTTTGAATCTCATTCACGACCCGTTTGTGGTCAGCAATGCCGCCACCCTCACCGGCCGTGTGGGATGGCTGCCCGGAACCTGGCGCGATTGGAACTGATCATGAACCCCACCCAGCCTTTTTCGTCGCATGGCCATCTTCTGGCCCATCAGCGCTCGTCAACCCGTCAGGGTTTCATCCTCATAGAAGCCCTGGTGTCCTTGGTGGTGGTCACGGTAGGGGTACTCGGCATGGCCAAACTCAATGCCGTTGTGCTTCAGGGAACGGGGGGGAGCAAAGCCAGACTCGAAGCCGCCAACCTGGCCCAGCACCGCATGGAACAAGCGCGGGATTTCGTGCTCAAGGACGGATGCGCCGACACCGCAATTGCCGATGGGACCATTTCTGAAACGAACGTGGCAGGGGTTGCGGCGGCGTATGCCATCACCACCACGTTGACGTCGGCCACCCATCGGAAAAATGTCGAAGTGTGCGTCACCTGGGATGGCGGCACATGCGGCGCCACTGGCAACCGGATTCTTTTGAGCAGCGTCGTGGCTTGCGATGGGGTGGGAACGTCGGGCCTGACGGGAGACAGTGGCCCCGGCAAGCGGCGCGGCGGTTTCGTCAAAACACCCACAAGCCGTGCCGATGTGGGTGGAGGTGATCACATCGATCCGACAACGATTGCGGACGCCGATAAAAACAAAATCACACTGGATGGCACCAACCAGGTCAATGATGGGACACACACGAGAGTGGTGGATGGACGTCGCGAATTGATTGACATCACCACCGGCAAAGTGCTGTTGACCGTGAAATCATTGGGTTGTGAGAACAACATCCCTCCCGATTTCAGCACCATCAGTGGCAAGGTGTTCGTGGCTCGGGGTGAATCGGGCCCCATGGTGAGCGCAAGCAATCTGTTCATGATGTCGTCGGATGCCTCCTTCTGCACGGTACTTCCTTACAATTTGACCGACTGGGTGCTTCCGCAAGGACAAACAGGCAGCGCCATCGAGTATTACTATACCTATTACCGTTGTTACGTGGGTGCCGAATGGCGGGGCAATGTGGGCTTGATTGTCCAGGGTGGCGGGGCCGGCAACGGCGTCTGCGTCGGGAATCCTGTGGATGGGGTGATGTCGCCCGCTTCCTTGTATTCACGGCACGCTCAACTGGGGTCGACCCGGGGTTATCGAGCCTTCCGTGAAGTGGGAGGTAGCGTTGTGATGAAGGGCATTGGAGAAACGGATGTCGAAAACACAGCCTGCTCCACCTCACGCAAGAAAATTTACAACTACACGGCCACCCACTTTGACAACCACCATTTTGTCTATGCCAATCTCAGTGGAGAAAACACGTGCCAGTCGCGAATGGCTGCACTCAACAACATGAATGCGCCATCAACCGTTTTTCCTCATAAACCTTTGGCCAAAACCGATGGCACCAATTTCAATCCCATCCAGACGGCCAATCCGCTGACTTTCACAGCAGTCAGGAACCCCGGCAAGTATTACTGCATGTCGTCAAAGACACAGACCGTGAATGGTGTTCACGATGGCATCAGTTGCCCATGACTGGGGGGTCACCACCCTGCCGTGATGCACGTCCGTCGTGGAGCCCCACCCGTTGCATCCACCGATCGGGTTCAATCCACGCCTACCGGTGATCCCACTTGCCTGACTTTCGGCAGATGCCTTCGGATAACCAGGGTACTCGCCCCTCAGGGGCGATGATCTCGCTGCTGGTCATCCACTCCATCAGCCTCCCCCCCGGTCAGTACGGGGGGCCTGAGGTGGAGCAGTTGTTCACCAACACGCTCGACTGGGACGCCCATCCCTACTTCCAGTCCCTGCGCGGGCTACAGGTATCGGCGCATTTTTTCATCCGCCGCACCGGCCAGGTGGTGCAGTTCGTGGACTGCGAACGCCGCGCCTGGCATGCGGGCCAGTCGGTATGGAAGGGCAGGCCGAACTGCAACGATTACTCCATTGGCATCGAACTGGAGGGGCTGGAAGGCGACACCTTCGAGCCCGCCCAGTACCAGGCCCTCGCCACCCTGTGCCAGGAACTGGCCCGGCAATACCCCATCGAGCACGTGGTGGGCCACGAGCACATTGCACCAGGCCGCAAGCACGATCCGGGGCCAGGGTTCGATTGGGCGCTGCTCCAAGCCCTCACCGGCTGGCCGACCAGCCGTTTTGCCCCTTCGGTTGGCGATGCCAGAGGCGCCTGAAACAGGGCTGGCAGGGAGCCAGTCACCACCCCCGGATTTTCCCTAACCCCTCCCTCTCTCCCTCTGGGCAGACTGGGCGATGGCTGATTTTTTTCAACCCCATACAGCCTTTCGGCCGGCGAAGCCGCTACACTACCCCTAGTGTTTTCAATCAATTGCACACACTACCCATAGTGCACTTGCCACACCTGTCTGCCCACCGAAGACAGCTTCGCCACCACCGGCCCAGGCCCTGCGTGCCGTGAGCCCGTACCACCACAGATCGAGCGAGAGGACCCATGCCATCCACCACCTTAGCCCCCGAGTCGAGCGCCCACCTGCCCACCGCTTACAGCGCCGAACCCGCCCGCGCCGCCCAGTCTGGCACCTTGCAGAATTACCAGATCATTCGCCGCAATGGCGCCGTGGTGCCGTTCGAGCCCAACAAGATTGCCGTGGCGCTGATGAAGGCTTTCCTGGCCGTTCGGGGCGCACAGGGCGCGGCATCGGCCAGCGTGCGCGAAGACGTGGAAGTGCTCACCCAGAACGTGGTTCGCGCCCTCATGCGTTCGCGCCCGGGTGGCGGCACCTTCCACATTGAAGACGTGCAAGACCAGGTCGAGCTGGGCCTGATGCGCGGCGGCCACCACGAAGTGGCCCGTGCGTACGTGCTGTACCGCGAACGCCGCGCCCAGGAGCGCGCCGCCAAGCAGGCCGAGCAGCAGGCACCGGCCACCCCGGCTTTTCACGTGATCGACAACGGCCAGCGCGTGGCGCTGGACCTCCATGCGTTGAAGGCGCTCATCACCCACGCCTGTGCCAACCTGGGGGCCGACGTCAAGCCCGAGCCCATCGTGGCCGAGACCATGCGCAACCTGTACGACGGCGTGCCCATGACCGAGGTGTACAAGGCCGCCATTCTGGCCGCCCGCACCAAGATCGAAACCGACCCCGACTACACCTACGCCACCGCCCGCCTGCTGCTGCACACCATCATCAAGGAGGTGCTGGGCGAAGAAGTGACGCAGGCCGACATGGCCGCCCGCTACGCCGATTACTTCCCGGGATTCATCAAGAAAGGGGTCGAGAACGACCTGCTGGACGAAAAACTCCTGCAGTTCGACCTCAGGCGACTGGGTGCGGCGCTGAAAGCCGAGCGCGACCTGCAGTTCGACTACCTGGGGCTGCAGACCCTGTACGACCGTTACTTCCTGCACGTGCGCAAGACGCGCATCGAACTGCCGCAGGCCTTCTTCATGCGCGTGGCCATGGGTCTGGCGCTCAACGAGATCGACCGCGAAACCCGCGCCATCGAGTTCTACGAAATCCTCTCCAGCTTCGACTTCATGAGCAGCACGCCCACGCTGTTCAACAGCGGCACGCTGCGTTCGCAACTGTCCAGTTGCTACCTGACCACCGTGCCCGACGACCTCGACGGCATTTACGAGTCCATCAAGGAAAACGCGCTGCTCTCCAAGTTTGCCGGTGGGCTGGGCAACGACTGGACGCGCGTGCGCGCCCTGGGCAGCCACATCAAGGGCACCAATGGCGAATCGCAAGGCGTGGTGCCCTTCCTGAAGGTCGTGAACGACACCGCGGTGGCGGTGAACCAGGGTGGCAAGCGCAAGGGGGCGGTGTGTGCCTACCTCGAAACGTGGCACCTGGACATTGAAGAATTCCTGGAACTGCGCAAGAACACGGGGGATGACCGCCGCCGCACCCACGACATGAACACGGCCAACTGGATTCCCGACCTGTTCATGAAGCGCGTGATGGATAAGGCCGACTGGACGCTGTTCAGCCCGTCCGACGTGCCCGACCTGCACGACAAGTTCGGTACGGCCTTTGAAGAAGCCTACACCGCCTACGAAGCCAAGGCCGAGCGCGGCGAGATCAAGCCCACCAAGAAAGTGCCCGCCACCGACCTGTGGCGCAAGATGCTGAGCATGCTGTTCGAAACCGGTCACCCCTGGATCACGTTCAAGGACCCGTCCAACCTGCGCAGCCCGCAGCAGCACGCCGGGGTGGTGCACTCGTCCAACCTGTGCACCGAGATCACGCTCAACACCAACGACGCCGAAACCGCCGTGTGCAACCTGGGCTCGGTCAACCTGGCCCAGCACCTCACGCCCAGCGGCGAGATCGACCACGCCAAGCTCAAGAAGACCGTGTCCACCGCCATGCGCATGCTGGACAACGTGATCGACATCAACTACTACGCCGTGAAAAAGGCGCGCGACAGCAACCTGCGCCACCGCCCCGTGGGGTTGGGCATCATGGGTTTCCAGGACGCCCTGTACCTGAAGCGCACGCCTTACGCCTCGGTGGAGGCCGTGGAATTCGCCGACCGCTCCATGGAAGCGGTGTGCTACCACGCCTACTGGGCCAGCACCGAACTGGCCGCCGAACGGGGCCGCTATTCCACGTTCAAAGGCTCGCTGTGGGACCGTGGCATCCTGCCACAGGACAGCCTGGACCTGCTGGCCCAGCACCGGGGCGGCTATGTGGAAGTGGACCGCTCCAGCACCCTGGACTGGGACGCCCTGCGCCGGAAGATCGCGCAAGACGGCATGCGCAACTCCAACTGCGTGGCGATTGCGCCCACCGCCACCATCAGCAACATCATCGGGGTGGACGCGTCGATCGAACCCTGCTTCGGCAACCTGTCGGTCAAGTCCAACCTGTCCGGCGAGTTCACCGTCATCAACAGCTACCTCGTGAAAGACCTCAAGCGCCTGGGTCTGTGGGACGAGGTCATGATCATGGACCTGAAGCACTTCGACGGTTCGCTGTGGCCGATCGACCGCGTGCCGCAGGACATGAAAGAGCTCTACCGCACCGCCTTCGAAGTGGAGCCGGTGTGGCTGGTGGAAGCCGCCGCACGCCGCCAGAAGTGGATTGACCAGGCGCAGAGCCTGAACATCTACATGGCCGGCGCCTCGGGCAAGAAGCTGGACGACACCTACAAGCTGGCGTGGGTGCGTGGCCTCAAGACCACCTACTACCTGCGCACCACCAGCGCCACCCATGCCGAGAAATCCACCGGCCGCATCGGCCAGCTGAACGCGGTGTCGAGTGGCGCCGTGAGCAGCGCCGCAGCCGCCGCGCCCGAGGCACCGGCCACCGACATCAAGTTCTGTGCGATCGACGATCCGGGCTGCGAAGCCTGCCAATGACCCAGCCAGCCCCTTTTCGATGCAGCCACGCAACACTGTTGGCCACAGAATGCGTGCGCTGCCCTTGAAGGCTTGCTTTTCTGCCGCACGATTTCATAATTCATTGGATTGGACAACACCATGCTGACCTGGGACGAACCAAGCACCCCTGCACTGCAACCCGTGCGACCCGCGCCCGCCTCTGCCCCTCCATCGGCAGTGCTGGCGCAAGCCCCCGTCACCCCCTCTCACCACTCCGTCAAGGCCGCTTCCACGCAACGCATCAACGCGGCCGACAAGCGCATCATCAATGGCGCCACCGACGTCAACCAGCTGGTGCCCTTCAAGTACAAATGGGCCTGGGAAAAATACCTCGCCACCTGCGCCAACCACTGGATGCCGCAGGAAGTCAACATGAGCCGCGACATCGCGCTGTGGAAAGACCCCAACGGCCTGACCGAA
>CAZEZY010000080.1:0-11005 GCA_964516635.1 uncultured Tepidimonas sp.
GATGATGGTGATGTGCTCGTTCACCAACTGGCTGAGGTCCTTGTCGCCGCTCGAGACGATCACCCGAACGCCCTGGGCCGCCGCCGTGGCTGCCAGCGTGCCGATGACGTCGTCGGCCTCCACACCGGGCACATCCAGCACCGTCCAGCCCATCAGCCGCACCACCTCATGGATGGGGGCGATCTGTGCCCGAAGGTCGTCCGGCATCGGGCTGCGGTGGGCCTTGTAATCGGGGTACAGCGCATCGCGGAACGTGGGGCCCGAGGCGTCGAACACACAGGCCACGTAATCGGCGGGGTGCTCCTTCTGCAGCGCCTGCATCATGTTGATCATGCCGCGAATCGCCCCGGTGGCGGGGCTGGCCGGGTCGCCTGGCACGGCGCGCAGGTCCGGCATGGCATGGAAGGCGCGGTAGAGGTAGCTGGAACCGTCCACCAGCACCAGGGTTTTGCGGGATTCGCTCATGCCCGGCATTGTGCCGGCAAACCGGCAACCGATGGTCGGTTCCGCGCGGCCTGTACGCAGCCGGCACAGGCGATTGCCTACAATCGGGGGATGAACAAGACCTCATCCGGTGACTTCATGCGTCTCCACCGCCTGGCGCTGGGAATCGGCGTCGTGCTGATCGCCCTGCTGGGCAGGCCGGCCCTGGCCCAGTCGGCGTCAACCGTCCAGCCCGAACGCGACCCGGTTCGCACCCTTGAACAGAAAACCGAGCGCCTGGTTCACCAGGATGCCGGCAGCCGCATCGAGGAGCTTCGCGTGGGTGGCCAGACACGGTCCATCGAGGTTCAGACCAACTCTCGGGTCCCCGGTTACCAGGTCCAGCCGCTGGACCCGGCCCAAGCGTCAGATGGACGAGGCTCCACAGGCAAAAGCAGCTGGCGGGTCCTGAATTTCTGATCATGGCGGTTTTCACTGAAGTCTCACGCGATGAGGCCGTTGCGCTGCTGCACCGCCTGAATCTTGGCCAGCTCACCGAACTCAAGGGCATCACCGGCGGCATCGAGAACACCAACTATTTCGTCGATGCCGAACGCGATGGCGAGGTGCATCATTACGTGCTGACCCTGTTCGAGCGTCTGACCTTCGAGCAACTGCCTTTCTACCTGTACCTGATGCAGCACCTGGCGTCCAAAGGCATTCCGGTTCCTGCCCCAGCTGCCGATGTCCAGGGACAGATCCTGCACCGGGTGCATGGCAAACCGGCTGCGGTGGTGAACAAGTTGAATGGACGCAGTGAACTCTCGCCCTCCCCTGACCATTGCGCCCAGGTCGGCGCCATGCTGGCTCGGATGCACCTGGCCGGTCGGGATTACGATCGTCAGCAGCCCAATCTGCGAGGCCTGGCCTGGTGGAACGAGACCGTTCCCGTGGTGCTTCCGCACGTCACCCCATCGCAGGCCGACCTGCTGCGCAGCGAACTGGCCTATCAGAACCACGTGGCGCAGACACCCTCGCATGAAGGACTGCCCCGTGGCCCCGTGCATGCCGACCTGTTCCGCGACAACGTGATGTTCGACCAGGGCCGGCTGAGCGGGTTTTTCGATTTCTACTTTGCCGGCTGCGACACCTGGCTGTTCGATCTGGCGGTCTGCCTGAACGACTGGTGCATCGAACTCGACACCGGTGCGCCCCATGCCGATCGCGAGCGGGCCATGGTGTCGGCCTACGAAACCGTGCGCCCCCTCACCGCCGCCGAACGCCAGCTGCTCCCGGCCATGAAACGGGCCGGCGCGCTGCGATTCTGGATTTCCCGGCTCTGGGACTGGTACCTTCCACGCGAAGCCTCCATGCTCAAGCCACACGATCCGACCCATTTTGAACGCGTGCTGCGCCAGCGCATCCAAGCCCTATGAAGCTGCACCAAGTTCCTGCCAGTACCGGCATTCAGTGGGTCCGACTCGGCATCCGCACGTTTTTCAAACAACCTCTGTCGCTGGCCGGCCTGTTCTTCATGTTCATGCTGCTGGTGTCGGTGCTGTCGATCATTCCGGTGCTGGGCCAGTTGATGGCCCTCGCCCTCTTGCCCGCCGCCACGCTGGGCCTGATGGCCGCCACCCGCCAGGCAGCGGCTGGCCAGTTCCCGATGCCGACCGTCCTGGCCAGCGCGTTCCAGGCCGGAAGGGAACGCATGCGCGCCATGCTGGTGCTCGGTGGCATCTACGCGGCCGGATCTCTGGTGATCATGGGCCTGACCGCCCTGCTGACCGGAGGCCAGACACCGGTGGCACCGCCTGAAGGCGTGGAAAACGCCGCCGAGATGTTGCGTCAGCCCGGGGTGATGCAGAGCATCTTGATCAGCCTGGTCCTGTACATCCCCCTTGGTTTGCTGTTCTGGCACGCGCCGGCCCTCGTTCACTGGCATGGGGTGTCGCCCGTCAAGAGCCTGTTCTTCAGTGCCCTGGCCTGCTGGACCAACAAATCGGCCCTGCTCTTTTACTTCCTGGGCTGGACCGGCGTGTTTTTTGGCGTGTCACTGGTCATGGTGCTGCTGGCCACCGCGCTGGGAGGTCCACAATTGCTGAGCATCCTGGTGTTCCCCGTTGCCATGCTGATGAGTGCGATGTTTTTTTCCTCGCTGTACTTCACCTTCCGCGACAGCTTCACCACCGACGATGGCGACGCGGCCGCCTGAACCCGCTCGCCACTGGCAAAGCAGCGTGTTTTCGCTGAATCGTCGACGATTTGGCTGAACCCGATGCCATTCGGCAACAGAGCGATGCGGTCATGTACCGCGCCATAGAGGGTGGTTGGAATCAGGTGGTCTTCAAACCGGCGAAGCCTATACCGGTGTGAGTTTGGCCACGCTCAAGGCCAGCCACTTGGTGCCGTGACGGCTGAAACTGACCTGAGCCCGAGCATCGTCACCCTGCCCTTCGACCGTCAGCACCCGCCCTTCGCCGAACTTGTTGTGAAACACCTGCATGCCCGAACGAATGCCGTGAGCAGCCTCGGTCTTGCGGGCCACTGGGGCCTGGGGTGACGGACGGGCCCCATAAGCCGAGGCCCCGAGTCCACTGCGGCCCCACGCGGGCTGACTGGCGACATGCCCAGCCGGTGCTCCACCCCACTGGCCCTGCTGAGGGGTGAGCCACTTGAGGCTGGTTTCGGGCAATTCGTCAAAGAAACGGCTGCGCAGGTTGTATCGGGTCTGACCGTGCAGCATGCGCGTCTGGGCATGGGTGAGGTACAGGCGCTTGCGCGCGCGGGTGATGGCCACATACATGAGGCGACGCTCTTCCTCCAGACCGTCCATGCTGCTCAGGCTGTTTTCGTGCGGGAACAGCCCCTCTTCCAAGCCGGTGATGAAGACGGCATCGAACTCCAGCCCCTTGGCGGCGTGCACGGTCATCAACTGCACCGCATCTTCACCGGCCTGGGCCTGGTTGTCACCGGACTCCAGGGCGGCGTGCGTGAGAAAGGCCACCAGCGGACTCAGTGTTTCGCCGGTTTCAGAGGCCAGTCCTTCGGGCAACGGCTGGTCCAGCAGGGGCAAAGACGCGTCCAGCCCCTGGCTGGCGGGCGACTGGCTCAGCCCGGCAGCGGCACCCGTTTCGTCCAGCGGCAAGGCCACCGCATCGCGGCCAAAACCCTCCTGCATCACGAAGCTTTCGGCTGCGTTCACCAGTTCTTCCAGGTTCTCCACCCGGTCGGCGCCATCACGGTCGGCACGGTAGTGATCCAGCAGCCCACTGTGCTGCAACACCAGCTCAATGATCGCGCGAAGGGTGGCGCCTTCGGTCTGCTCGCGCATCACGTCTACCCTGGCCACGAAGGCCGACAGGTTGGCACCCGCCTTGCCGCTGAGGGTACTGACCGCATCGTGTAGCGAGCAGCCCGCGGCTTTCGCAGCGTCCTGCAAAGCTTCGATCGAGCGGGCACCAATGCCCCGTGGCGGGAAGTTGACCACGCGCAGGAAGCTGGTGTCGTCGTGGGGGTTGTCGAGCAGGCGCAGATAGGCCAGGGCGTGCTTGATTTCGGCGCGCTCGAAAAAGCGCAGCCCGCCATACACCCGGTACGGCATGCCTGCATTGAACAACGCACTTTCCATCACACGGCTCTGGGCGTTGCTGCGGTAGAGCACCGCCACCTCGTGGCGCGGGTAGCCGTCGTTGCGGATCAACTGCTTCATCTCGTCCACGATCCACTGGGCTTCGGCGAAATCGCTGGGCGCCTCGTACACGCGGACCGGCTCGCCCGCCCCCTGGTCGGTGCGCAGGTTCTTGCCCAGGCGGCCCCGGTTGTGCTCGATCAACTGGTTGGCCGCGTCCAGAATGTGGGCGTGGCTGCGGTAGTTCTGCTCCAGCTTGATCTGGTGCTGCACGTCGAATTCACGCACGAAGTCGGCCATGTTGCCCACGCGTGCGCCGCGAAACGCGTAGATGCTCTGATCGTCGTCGCCCACCGCCAGCACGGCGTTGCCACCCGGCACGAAACGGCCGTCCACTTCATGCCCGGCCAGCTGTTTGAGCCAGGCGTACTGCAGTCGGTTGGTGTCCTGGAATTCGTCCACCAGGATGTGCCGAAAGCGCCGGTGGTAGTGCTCGCGCAGCGGGTCGTTGTCGCGCAGCAGCTCGAAGCTGCGCAGCATCAGTTCACCAAAGTCCACCACACCCTCGCGCTGGCACTGCTCTTCATAGAGCTGGTAAATCTCGACCTTCTTGCGGGTGTCCTCGTCGCGGGCCACCACCTGGAAAGGGCGCAGGCCGTCTTCCTTGCAACCGGCGATGAACCACTGCAGTTCCTTGGGCTTGAAACGTTCTTCGTCCATCCCATACTGTTTGACCAGCCGCTTGATCGCGCTGAGCTGGTCCTGCGTGTCCAGAATCTGAAACGTCTGCGGCAGGTTGGCCAGCTTCCAGTGAGCGCGCAACATGCGGTTGCACAGGCCATGGAAGGTGCCGATCCACATGCCGCGCACGTTGATGGGCAGCAGGGCCGACAGCCGGGTCAGCATTTCCCTGGCCGCCTTGTTGGTGAAGGTCACGGCCAGAATGCCGCCAGGCGTCACTTGGCCGGTGCTCAGCAGCCAGGCGATGCGGGTGGTGAGCACCCGGGTTTTGCCGGAACCGGCGCCGGCCAGGATGAGGGCGTGCTCAGGCGGCAGCGTGACCGCAGCGAGTTGCTCGTTGTTGAGGGCATGAAGCAGTGGCGCTGAAGCCACGTGGGATGCGAGATCGGGCATGACCCGATTGTAGGAAGGCCAGCAGGCCCTCTGGGCACTGCTGGGTCAGCGCTGGGAAGGGGGCGCTTCCATCACAATTTCGACCCGCCGGTTCTGATTGCGTCCCTCAGGCGTGGCATTCGAGGTCATGGGTCGTGTCTCGGCCAGACCAGCGGCACGCAACCGGGTCGGATTCAGGCCTCGGGTTTCCAGATGGCGCACCACCGCCCCTGCGCGTGAGGCCGACAGTTCCCAGTTGGAGGGGAAGCGGGGGGTGTTGATGGGCACATTGTCGGAATGACCTTCCACGACGATCGTGTGGTCGGGTGCCTGATTGAAAGCGGGCAACAGCCGATCGATCACCTCGCGCCCCGCCGGCGTGAGCGAGGAATCACCAGAAGCAAACAACACCTCGCTGCTGATGCGGAAGCGCACCATTCCCTGACCCGTGGACACTTCGATCCCCTGACCGAAATCACCCAGTTCCACCGCAGGCTTGACCGACGCCTCGCGCACATCCGCCGGATCGCCTTCCACCCGCTGGGGGGCCGTGGCCGGGTTGGGCAGGGCGATGGGCGGTACGATGGTGGTACCGGCATCCGAAGCCGTCTGGGTGACCGGCGACTGACTGTCCAGGGCAATTTCGCGCTTTTCTCCACGAAACGACTCGCTGACCGGCTCCGAGAAAGCCAGCATGACCACCACCATCGCCAGCAGCAGCGTGACAACGTCGAGATAAGCAATCAGCCAGGCTTCGTCCTCCTGCGGAGGCACGGGCTCGGTGTGCCAGCGCTCGAAACGGCCAGAACCCAGCGCGTTGATCCCACGATTCGGACCGGAATCGGCCGGTGGCCGGGAAACGGGTGGGGGCGCAGGGGCCTGAACCGAGGCCTGCATCTCCCCCAGCATTTTCTCCAGAAGGGTGCCATTGCTCATGGCCGTCTGGCGGCTCCGGGAGCAGCCTTGCGCGCGGGCGCGACGCGGCGCAACAAGCCAGCACCCCGCCCGCTTTCCTCGGGTCCATCAAAGATCTCGTCCTCGTGATGCGCCACAAACGACTTCAGGGTTTCGCGCATCAGGGAGGGGCTGCGCTTGGCGGTCATCATGGCAATCCCCTGCATCACCATGTTCATGAGCACCACCCGTTGCTCGGTGCGGCGCTCCAGCTTCACCGCCACGGGTTTGAAGACCAGATTCGCCAGCAGGATGCCGTAGAAGGTGGTCATCAGGGCCACCGCCAGGTGGCCACCGATCACGACCATGTCGCCCGTACCCAGGATATCCATCATGTTGACCAGCCCCACCAGGGTCCCGATCATGCCGAAAGCCGGGGCATAGCTGGCCATCACCCGAAACAGCTGGGCCTCGGCGGCCTCTTTCGCCCGCAGCCGCGAAATGCGCCACTGCAACAGATCGAGAATGTCCTCTTCCGGCGTGCGTTCGATCACCAGTTGCACACCGGTGCGCAGGAACGGGTTGGTGACTCGCTCCAGGGCCTTTTCCACCGCCACGGGGTCGTCGCGTATCCACAAACGGGATACATCGACCAGTTCCTCGATGTCCTTCTGGGTGTAAAGCTGCTCGTTGCGGATGACCGTCTGGATCAGCTTGAACACCCGTAGCACCTCCTTGAGCGGATAGCTCATGAAAGTGGCCGCCATCGTCCCCACCAGCACGATACCCAGACCGGGCAGGTCGATGAACAGCAGCGGGTCTTCGGCCGCAAAAATCATGACGACAACCAGCAGCATGACGCTGGCCACCATCCCGATCAGGGTGGATGGATTCATCCCGGGAACTCCTCACGGTGGCATTCCGCCACCTGAACGGCCATTGTGCCGCATCATGCGGCCGGCTCGCTGAATCCTAAAGCCGAAAAAAAGGGCTGCAAGCCCCCATTTCCACCCAACCGATCAGCGGCAGGTGCAACCCGGGGGAAAACTGTATACAATCAATCACCGGGCCCAAGATTCTTGTGTCCGGTTTTTTGTTGCCGGACTCAGGCCAAGCGCTCACCTTTCTCTTCATTGACAAGGAGCCAGGCTCGTGGAAATTTTCGATTACGACAACATCCTGCTGCTGCCGCGCAAATGCCGCGTGGAAAGCCGCGCCGAATGCGACACTGGGGTGACCTTGGGCCCGCGCCGCTTCCGCCTGCCGGTCGTGCCGGCGAACATGAAGACCGTGATCGACGAGCCGATTGCCGAATGGATGGCCCGCCATGACTACTTCTACGTCATGCACCGCTTCGACCTTGACAACGTGGCCTTCGTGCGCCGCATGCAGGGGCTGGGCCTGTGCGCCTCGATCTCGCTGGGGGTGAAAGCGGCCGACCGCGAGACGGTGGCCCAGCTCAAGGCCGAGGGCCTGGTACCCGACTACATCACCATCGACATCGCCCACGGCCATGCCGACAGCGTGCAGCGCATGGTGGCGCACCTCAAGAGCGAGTTGCCGCAGAGTTTCGTCATTGCCGGCAACGTGGGCACCCCCGAAGCGGTGATCGACCTGGAAAACTGGGGCGCCGACGCCACCAAGGTCGGCATCGGGCCAGGCAAGGTCTGCATCACCAAGCTGAAAACCGGCTTTGGCACCGGCGGCTGGCAACTGTCGGCCCTCAAGTGGTGTGCCCGAGTGGCCACCAAACCGATCATCGCCGACGGCGGCATCCGCCACCATGGCGACATTGCCAAGAGCGTGCGCTTTGGCGCCACCATGGTGATGGTGGGTTCGCTGTTTGCCGGCCACGAAGAGTCGCCCGGGCAGACGGTGGAGGTGGACGGCCGCCGCTACAAAGAGTACTACGGCTCGGCGTCCGACTTCAACAAGGGCGAATACAAGCACGTCGAGGGCAAGCGCATCCTCGAGCCGATCAAGGGCCACCTGGCCGACACCCTGCGCGAAATGCAGGAAGACCTGCAGAGCTCGATCAGTTACGCCGGCGGCCTGTCCCTGCAGGACATTCGCAAGGTCAATTACGTCATCCTGGGCGGCGACAACGCCGGCGAACACCTGTTCATGTGACCTGCGGCCTAGCTGGCCAGCAGTTCCATGGCCAGTTGGTGCAGCCGGTGATCGGGCTGCACCAGCGCTTCCAGCACACTGAAGTGGTTCAATCCGGGCAGGCTTTCGCAGACAGGCACCCGCTTGCGGCCCCAGGCGTCACGGATCAGCTGGTTCTGCTCGAGAAAGGCCGGGCTTTCATCAGCCCCTGCCACGGTGTAAAGGCGCCCTTTGTCGGGCCGGGGCAAGCCAGCCGGACTGGCCATCTTCACCTGCCTGGGCGTCAACCGCAGATCGGGCTGGAGAAAGGGCGTCTTTCGCAGGGGCGCCAGATCGTAGAGACCGGAAATCGAAAGCGCCCGCTGCACGAGGTGTTTCGGCAAATCCACGCCCACTTCGCGCCAGCGGCAAAGCAGCAGCATGGCCGCAAGATGCCCACCCGCGGAATGCCCCACCACCGTGATGCGTGACGGGTCACCACCGTACGCCGCAATGTGCCTGTGTATCCAGGCCAGGGCCTGCACCATCTGCCCGGTGATCTGCGGGATGGTGACGGCCGGACACAAGGCGTAATTGGGCACCACCACACACACGCCTTGCCGGTTGAAGGCCGGGGCCACGAATGAATGGTCGGCCTTGTCCAGCGAGCGCCAGTAACCGCCGTGAATGAACACCATCACGGGCACCGCCTGATGGGCATCCATCGCCGGGAAAACATCCAGGGTCTCTGCCGCAGAGATGCCATACGGCACATCAAGCACCACGCCGGACTGCTTGCGCCCCTCAGCCGACCAAGCCTGCCAACGGGCAAAGTGCGCCGCATGTTCGGGCACGAGGGCGCGGTTGTTGTACAGACGGTCCCGTTCTTGCTCTCGCTGGGTTGCCATGGTCATGTCTCCTGGCTGGGGCTCTCAATTGGGCATCCCACTTGAAGAAGATGGCTGTTGGATCCAGGGTTACCTGCTGGCCCGGCCTTTGGATGCGAACGGCTTCGAATCCTGGTGGCGAGGACGCTTGTCTGCAAAAGACTGACGGCCAGGCCCGCCGCTGCCGGCGGGTTTCGCAAAACCCACGCGTGCGCCTTCGCCCGCACCACGGCCATGATGGGCAGCGCCTCTGTAGCCCCCCTCGCTGCGGAATCCACCCTCGCTGCGGCCACCGCCATGACGACCGGTGCGGCCACCGCGACCGCCTCGACGGTCGTCATTGAATTCATAAACCGGCTTGCGGGGTTCCAGACCGGGGATGGTCTGGGTGTCGATGCGTTGCTGGCTGTAAGCCTCGATCTCGCCGATCTTGCGACGATCGCGGAACTCGGCCATGGTGACAGCCAGCCCCTGACGGCCGGCACGACCGGTGCGGCCAATGCGGTGTGTGTAGTCCTCGGCCTTCATGGGCAGGCCAAAGTTGAACACGTGGGTGATGGTGGGCACATCGAGGCCGCGGGCAGCGACATCGGTGGCCACCAGAATCTGAACCTGGCCATTGCGCAGGGCCATCAGACGGCGGTTGCGCAGCCCCTGGCTGAGCGCCCCATGCAATGCCACGGCAGCGAAACCGGCCTGCTGGAGATCGGCAGCCAGTGCATCGCATTCGATCTGCGTGCTGGCAAACACGATGGCCTGGTCGATCGAGGCATCGCGCAGCCAGTGATCGAGCAGCTTGCGCTTGTGCTCGGGGCTGTCGCACCAGTACAGACGCTGTTCGATGTTCACGTGCTTGTCCTGCGGGGTGTCGATCTGCACCTTCTGCGGATCACGCATGACACGGGAGGCCAGCGCCTGGATGCGGGGTGCAAACGTGGCGCTGAACATCATGGTCTGGCTGCGGCTGGCCGTCAGGCGGTTGACTTCGGCCAGATCGTCCGAGAAACCCAGGTCCAGCATGCGGTCGGCTTCGTCCACCACCAGGAACTGCACCTGGTCGAGCTGGATCTGGCTGCTGCGCTGCAGATCCAGCAGGCGGCCAGGCGTGGCCACCACCAGATCGGCATTTTGCAGCTTGGCAATCTGCATCTGATAGGGCATGCCACCGACCACGTTGGCAATCCGCAATCCGCGGCAATGCTTGACCAGATCGATGGCGTCATGCGCCACCTGCTGGGCCAGTTCACGGGTGGGGCAAAGCACCAGAGCGCCCGGCACGGCCGGTTTGAAATGACGGGCCAGCAAGGGGTTCTTGCGCTTGGGACGTTTGGGCGCCGGCTTTCCCGCCGCTTCGGCCTCGGCGACCTGCCGGTCCCAGTCGGCCCGTTCCTGGGCTTCGCGGGCTTCCTGCTGCTGAATCAGGGTGTGAAGCACTGGGAGCAGGAAAGCAGCGGTCTTGCCACTGCCTGTCTGGCTGGACACCATCAGATCGGTGAACGGATGCCCTGCCACCCCGACCTGCATGGCCTTGGGGATGGCGGCTTGCTGAACCAGTGTGGGTTGCGTGAATCCCAGATCGGCCACGGCACGGATCAGGGGTTCGGCCAGGCCCAGTGCCACAAAGGCTTCAGGCAACACAGCGGTTGCTGGTGTGGCGGAGGGAGAAGAAGAAACGGCTTCAGTCATGTCAGATGTCCTTGTGCAAGAAGCACAACAGAACACGACGAGCACTGGCATGGAAGCCCTCGTGTGCCCGATCGGTTCGTGGTGGAAAAAACATCGACCACAAACAAATCGGCGAGGGTGCCTGGTAACAGGCAGATCCCGCGTGGGGTCATGGGCACACGGCCGTGAAGCCGAAGCCGGTCTTACCGGCCGCCCACCCCGCTAAGCGTGAGGCAGATGCAACAGATTGCCTTCAATCAAAGGCAATTCAATATTATTGCACAGTTTCGGGTTTTCCCCAAGC
>CAZEZY010000081.1:0-10729 GCA_964516635.1 uncultured Tepidimonas sp.
ATGTGCCCGTTGCCGTTGGTGTCCCACACCAGCAGGCCGTCGCCCTGGCCCAGCCTGATGGTTGATTGGTGGATTTGTCGGGTCCAAGCAATTTATTCGATCTCCTCACGCCAAAACCCTCCACGCCATGTCATTCGCCGCCCGCTGCAAGGCCCGCACATGGCCCGCCCCCTGCAGCGCGGCAAAGCCGTTGGGGGCCCTCATGCCGTTGGCCAAGCCGAACACCCCTTGGGTACAAGGCCCATCCGCTCGTTCGTTGTGGCACGAGCACCAAGCGCAGGGTTTCGTTGGTCACTTCAGGCTGACTGTTCATGTTCGCAATGAAAAGCCGTTTTTCAGGTTTCAGGCCTCCCCTGTTTGGGGGAGGCAGCCCACTTTTTTGGGGTTTTTTGATGAAAACAAGGGTGTTTAGCGGTGAGGCACCCACCCACTATCATTCATCTCCGACCCGCCTGACCCACCGATTGAAGAGCCTGCCCATGAGCCTGGACACCGTACGCGCCTTTCTTTCTACCCACGCCCCCGATATCGCCATCCTGGAAATGCCCACCCGCACGGCCACGGTGCCCGAAGCCGCCGAGGCACACGGCGTGGTGCCCGGGCAAATTGCCAAAACCCTCTCGCTCTGGCTCAAGGACGAGGTGATTCTGCTGCTCCTGGGGGGCGATGCCCGCATCGACAACGCCCGGTTCAAGGCCCGCTTCCAGACCAAAGCCCGCATGCTCAACGCCGACGAAGTGGTGCACTGGACAGGGCATCCGGTGGGGGGTGTCTGCCCGTTCGGCCTGGCCCAGCCACTGCGCGTGTATGCCGACGTGAGCCTCAGGCGTTTCGATACCGTCTTGCCGGCGGCTGGCGCCACCCATGCAGCGGTGCGCCTCTCGCCCGATCGACTGGTGGCGCTGGTGGCCGCCGAATGGGTGGATGTGTCACAAACACCACCTGCATAATCCCTGCATGCAGGCGCCATCCCCTGATACCAGCGTTTTCACGGCACGCGATCTCACCAAGGTCTATGGTGAGGGTGACACGGCTGTGCATGCCCTGCGGGGGGTCAGCCTCGATATCCGGCGGGGCGAGTTCGTGGTGCTGCTGGGCGCGTCAGGCAGCGGCAAGTCCACGCTGTTGAACATCCTGGGCGGGCTCGATACCGCCACGAGCGGGTCGGCCTGCTGGACGCACCATGGCCGAACGCACGAGCTCATCGGGGCGGACGATGCCGAACTCACCCGTTACCGGCGCCAGCACGTGGGTTTCGTGTTCCAGTTCTACAACCTCATTCCCAGCCTGACCGCCGAAGAGAACGTGGCCCTGGTCACCGACCTGGCCGATGACCCCATGGACCCGGCCGAAGCGCTTGCCTTGGTGGGTCTATCGGCGCGGCGGCACCACTTCGTCTCGCAACTCTCGGGGGGTGAGCAGCAGCGGGTCGCGATTGCGCGTGCCATTGCCAAGCGCCCGGCGGTGCTGCTGTGCGACGAGCCCACCGGTGCCCTGGACTGCACCACCGGGATCATGGTGCTGCAGGCCATCGAGCGGGTGAACCGCGAACTGGGCACCACCACCGTGGTCATCACCCACAATGCCCCGATTGCAGAGATGGCCGACCGGGTGCTGCGCCTGGCCGATGGCTGCATCGTCGACAGCCGCGTCAACGCCCACAAGGCAGCGGCTTCCACCCTGCGCTGGTAGGCGGACCCCCATGACGGCCCTGCAAACCAAACTCTGGCGCGACTTGCGGCGCTTGCGAGCGCAGGTCATCACCATTGCGGTGGTGGTGGCCATCGGGGTGGCGGGGTTTGTGGGCATGTTTGCGGTGCACGACTCGCTCCAGCAAGCACGCGAGACGTTTTATCTCGAGAACCGACTCGCCGACCTGTTTGGCGGGGTCAGGCGGGCGCCGGTCTCGCTGCGGGATCGGCTGGAGGCCATTCCCGGCGTGGCCGAGGTGCAGCTGGCCGTGGTGAACGACGCCCAGGTGGATCTGCCCGAGGTGCGCCAGCCGGTCACCGGACGGTTCATCGGGCTCGATCTGCCCCGTGTGCACGAGGGCCGACAGGGGCTCAACGCGATCACCCTGCGAAGCGGGCGCTGGCCCGAGCGCGATGGCCCGCTGGAAGCGCTGGTGAGCGACCGTTTCGCGGCGGCCCGCCAGATCCAGCCGGGCGACGTCGTCCACGCCATCCTGAACGGGCGGCTGGAGCGCATCCACGTGGTGGGCACGGCGGTGTCGCCCGAGTACGTGTTTGCCTCGCAGGGGGGCGCGCCAGACGACACCCACTTCGGGATCTGGTGGATCGACCACCAGCGGATGACCGAGGTCTTTGACATGCAGGGGGCCTTCAACCAGGTGTCGCTGCGGCTGCATGCCGGTGTGGCCGAACGGCCAGTCCTCAACGCGCTCGATCGCCTGCTGGAGCCCTACGGCAGCATCGGTGCGGTCGGGCGTGACCGGCAGCTTTCGACCAAGATCGTGTCGGACGAACTGGCGCAGCTGAAGGTCATGGGGACCGTGCTGCCGTCCATCTTTCTGGCCGTGGCCATGTTCATTCTGAATGTGGTGCTCAGCCGCCAGGTGGCCACCCAGCGCAGCCAGATCGCGGCACTCAAGGCGCTGGGGTACAGCGACGGCGCCATCGCCTGGCATTACATCCAGCTCGCGCTGGTGATTGCCGGCCTCGGGGTGCTCGCGGGCCTGGCCTTGAGCCAGCTGATCGGCCGCGGCATGCTCGGCCTGTACGACGAGGTGTTCCGATTCAACCGGCTCGATTACCAGACCGATGCCGGTCTGGTGCTGGTCGCGGCCCTCATCGCGGCCCTGGCTGCTGCGGCGGGCACCTGGACGGCCATTCGTGCGGTGGTCCGGCTCAGCCCGGCGCAGGCCATGATGCCGCCCGTGCCACAGGCCTACACGGCCACGCTCATGGAGCGCCTCGGCCTGGGGCGGTTTCTGTCCACGGCGGCGCGCATGGTGGTGCGCAACCTCGAACGCCGGCCCTTGCGCGCGGCCTTCACCGTCACGGGCATCTCGCTGGCCGTGGCCCTGCAGATTTCCGGGGCTTTCTGGCTGGATGCGATCGACCACATCGTGGATGTGCAGTTCCGCCAGGTTCAGCAGGGCGACGTGCTGGTCAACTTCCACCGGCCGGTGCCGGTGGAGGCGGTGCGAGACCTGCGCCGTCTGCCGGGCGTGCTCGATGCCGAGGTGTACCGCACCGAACCGGTCACGGTGAGCCTGAATGGCCGACAGCACGACACCGCCATCATGGCCCTGCGGGGTGATGCCCGCCTGATGCGGCTGGTGGACGAACGTCGGGGCGCGCTGTCGCTGCCACCCGATGGGGTGGTGCTGTCGGCCCTGCTGGCCAGGGCGCTGGATGCCCGGGTGGGCGACCGCATCGAGCTGCGCTTTCGCCTGTGGAGCCAGCGAACCGTCGAGGTGAAGGTGGTGGACATTGCCCACACCATGTTTGGCCAGTTGCTCTACATGCATCTCGACACCCTGAACCGCCTGGCGGGCGACGGTGACGGCGTGGCCGATGCCGCCCTGCAGGTGGACCCGCTGGCCATGGATGCCTTCTGGCGCGCGGTGAAATCGGCACCCCTGATCAATTCGGTGTTCGACAAGGGCAGTTCCATGAACGAGTTCAACGAGCGCACCCAGCGCAACATGGGGGTGTTCAGTGGCATCCTCACCTTGTTTGCCGTGGCCATGGCCGTCGGCATCATCTACAACGCGGCGCGCATTGCCCTGTCGGAGCGGGCCTGGGAACTCGCCAGCCTGCGCGTGCTGGGCATGACGCGGGCCGAGGTGTCGGTGCTGCTGCTGGCCGAGTTGCTGCTGGCCCTGTTGCTGGCGCTGCCCATCGGCGCTTTCCTGGGTTGGGGGCTGGCTTCGCTGATGATGCAGCTCATGGCCAGCGATGCGATCGATTTTCCGGTGGTGATCGAGCCGTCCACCTATGCGTCGGCAGCGCTCATCGTGCTGGCGGCGGGCGTGGTGTCGGCCATGCTGGTGCGCCGGCAGATCGACCGGCTGGATCTGGTTTCTGTCTTGAAGGTGAGGGAATGAACAAGAAAATCATGGCCATCCTGGCGGTGGCTGCGGTGGGCCTGGTGCTCTGGGCCGCCTACCGGCCCCGCCCGCTGGTGGTGGAAACCGCGCTGGTGAGCGAAGGCCGTTTCGAGCAGGTGATCGAGGAAGACGGCCGCCTGCGGCTGCAACAGCGCTACACCGTGACGGCGCCCACCGCTGCCCAGTTGCAGCGCCCCGTGCTACAGGTGGGCGACACGGTGCAGACAGGCGATGTGGTGGCGGTGCTGGCCCCGGTGGCACCCGCCATGATCGACGCGCGCACCCGACAGGTGCTGGAGGCTCGGGTGGCCGGCGGCGAAGCCGCGCTGTCTGCGGCGGGCGCCGAGGTCCTGCGACTGCAAGCGGCCCTGGCGCAGGCCTCGCTGGAGGCCGAGCGCGCCGAACAGCTGGCCCGCGATCAATTCATCGCCCCTTCCGCCCGCGACCAGGCTCGCCTGGGGCGTGAAGCGGCCCAGCAGGCCATGCGAGCGGCAGAGGCGCGGCAGGCGGCTGCCCGACACGCGCTGGGCGAGGCACGTGCCGCCTTGCAGCGGGCCCAGGCCTCTGGGGCGCCATCCGGTGCCGCGCTCTGGTCGCTCACCAGCCCGGTCACGGGGCGTGTGCTCAAGCTGCACAAAGACAACGCCGAGCCGGTGGCGGCCGGTCAGCCCTTGCTGGACATCGGCGACACCAGCGCACTCGAGGCGGTGGTGGACGTCCTGTCGGGTGACGCTCCTCGCATCCCCATCGGTGCCCCGGTGCAGCTGTCCACGGGTCGTGCCCAGCCCGCGCTGGCGGGTCAGGTGCTGCGCATCGAGCCCGTGGCGTTCACCCGGATCTCGGCGCTGGGCATCGAGGAGCAGCGCGTCAATGTCATCGTGGCCTTGCAGGCACCCGGGGAAGCGCTCCTTCGCCTGGGCGACGGGTTCCGGGTGGATGCCCGCATCACCTTGTCGGCGCAGGAAGGGGTGCTGCTGGTGCCCTCGGCGGCCCTGGTGCGTGAGGGCGAAGGCTGGCGCGTGTTGGTGGTCGAAGGCGGAAAAGCCCGCTCCCGCCCCATCCGTTTTGCGGATCGCCATGCCGACAGTGCCTGGGTGGAAGAGGGACTGAAATCGGGTGAAACCGTGATTCTTTACCCTGGCAGCTCCATGGCCGATGGACAGCGG
This sequence comes from uncultured Tepidimonas sp., assembly GCA_964516635.1. GTDB lineage: Bacteria > Pseudomonadota > Gammaproteobacteria > Burkholderiales > Burkholderiaceae_C > CAZEZY01. Next base: position 5,242 of record CAZEZY010000081.1, read on the forward strand.
GTCGTTCATCGGTGATGCGGGGCAGGGCGGCCATCGCCGAGTCATGGGGCATGTCTCTTCGATGGAAGCGATGCTTCGGGATGCGGGTGTCTGCTGGCCAGGGCCAGTGACCCAGACAGGCCGGTCAGTGCTATCGTGCAAGGTTTGATATCGATGCCTGAACCGAATCCCGATCTTCTCAGGGGTTCGGCCCAGCTCGAAGCCGCATTTCCGGGCGCATCGCTTCGTTTTTTGTGAAGCGGGCGCTTCCGGTCGACCGGAGTTTCTGTTGTGTCCAAGATGAATTACCGCCACCTGTACTACTTCTGGGTTGTGGCCAAGGAGGGTGGCTTTGCCCGGGCCTCCGAGCGGCTGGACATGGCCATCCAGACCATCAGCGCACAGGTCAAGGCCCTGGAGCAGGATCTGGGGTATCAACTGCTCAGACCTTCCGGCCGCAAACTGGCCCTGACGGAAGCCGGGCAGGCCGTTCTGGTTCGCGCAGAAGCCATTTTCCAGCTCGGTGAGTCGATTCCGGAAGCGGTGGCTCAGGCCGCGACGGCACCGGTGGCCCGGCTGGTGGTGGGCATGTCCGATGGTTTGTCCAAGCTGGCCACGCACGCCCTGCTCAGACCGATCCTGAACACACCGTCCTTGCGACTGACCTGCCACGAAGGTGAGGTGGAGCAGCTCATGGCCGAACTGGCCTTGCACGAACTGGACCTGGTGCTGGCTTCCCAGCCACCTGTCAAAGACACCGACCAGCGTCTGACGAGCGACCGGCTGATGATCTGCCCGGTTGACTGGTATGGCCCTGCCAGCCTGATTCGCAAGCTGCCAGAAGAACCCCTGATGGCCAGCCTGGCCAGGCTGCCCCTGCTGCTGCCCACATCGCACTCGAGTCTGAGAGGGCGCATCGAGCGCTGGTTCGAGGCGCACCAGATCACCCCCCAGGTGGCCGGCGAGTTTGAAGACAGCGCCCTGATGGCCCTGTTCGCGTCGCAGGGCATGGGGGTTTTCCCGCTGGCAGCACTCGGGGCTGACGCGATGGCGCCCGGCATGCGACTGCGGCTGCTGGGGCGCAGCGAAGGGCTATACGAGGAGATTCATGGCATCCGGTCCCGCCGCGGCCTGCACCATCCCCTGGTGTTGAAGATTCTCGGTGCGGCGTCGGTGCATCCACTTCGGTTTTAGCGAAGTGCGGCTTCGGCTCTGCCTGATCGACGTTTCGGTCTGCATCGCACACAGTGCGATGTTCGAGGCGGAGCAGGAGCAATACGATGCTGTGGATTCAGGGACTGTGGTTTGTCGGGGGGCTGGTGGCGCTGGTGATCGGTGCCGATGCACTGGTGCGCGGGGCTTCAAAGCTCGCGCTGACGTTCGGCCTTTCTCCCCTGGTGGTGGGCCTGACCATTGTGGCATTTGGCACCAGTGCGCCCGAAATGGCCGTGACGGCCAGCGCCGTGCTCGGTGGCCAGACCGACATTGCCGTGGGCAACGTGGTGGGCAGCAACATTTTCAACGTGCTGTTCATTCTGGGGGCCAGTGCCCTGATCGTGCCGCTGGTGGTTCACCAGCAACTGATCCGTCAGGAGGTCCCGATCATGCTGGGTGCCTCGCTGCTGCTGCTGGCACTCGGGCTGGATGGTGACATCGCTGTCTGGGAAGGGGCTTCACTGCTGTTGCTCATGCTGGTTTACACGGCGTTCCTGGTGATCCAGTCCCGCCGGCAGCAAGCCAGCGAACCGAGCGAATATGACGCCGAAATCCGTCCGGCTGCCGCAGGTGCCTGGGATGCCAGCATCGGGGTTCAAGTGGGCCTCATCGTGGCTGGCCTGGCCTTGCTGGTGCTGGGGTCAGAGTGGCTGGTCGGGTCGGCCGTGGCCATTGCCAAGGCGTTCGGAGTCAGCGATCTGGTGATTGGCCTCACCATCGTGGCGGCGGGCACCTCCATGCCGGAGGTGGCCACCTCCATCACGGCCGCCCTGAAGGGCGAGCGCGACATTGCCGTGGGCAATGTCGTGGGCAGCAACACCTTCAACATCCTCGGGGTGGTGGGGCTGGGTGGCTTGCTGGCCGGTTCGGACGGCCTGACGCTGGTGCCGTCTGTGCTCCATTTCGACATCTGGGTGATGCTGGCGGTGGCGTTTGCCTGTCTGCCGGTGTTTGTCACGGGCCGTGAAATCGCTCGCTGGGAAGGGGCCGTGTTCCTGTTCTACTACGTGGCCTATGTCGCCTACCTGATTCTGGCGGCCCAGCAGCACGAGGCCATCGAGGCCTTCTCCGCGGCCATGCTTGGCTTCGTGGTGCCCCTCACCATCGTGACGCTGGTGGTGGTGTGGCTGCGGGAGCCCCGCTCATGAACCTTGCCCTTCGGCGACGCCAGCCTTGAGACGCACCACGACCGTGAGGCCGCCGCCCGGTGTGTCCTCCAGCCGCAGGGTGCCGTTCTTGTTTTTCACGATCTGCCACACGATGGCCAGCCCCAGGCCGCTGCCCTGGGTGTTTTGAGGATTCAGTCGAACGAAGCGTTGCAGAGCCCGTTCTCGATCGGATTCGGGAATGCCCGGACCGTTGTCGATCACGGCCAGTTCCACCTCATCCCCCTGGGTGCGGACGCGCACATCGACCCGGCAGCCGTGCCGGATGTGCCGCAAGGCGTTGTCCACCAGGTTGTCCAGAATCACCCGAAGGTTGGCCGGGTCGGCGACCAGCAGAACCGGGGCTGAGGCGTCCAGCCCCAGGTCGATGTCGCGTGCTTCCGCCGCTGCCGAAAAGGCAGCCACCACGTGGCCGGCCAGTTCGTCCAGCGAAACCATCCGGGCTTCCCGTTCTCGGACATCCGGTTCGACGCGGGCCATCTGAAGCAGTTGTGCGACCATGTGCGACGCGCGTTCAACGCCCCGGTCCAGTTCGTCCAGTGCCTCGATACGCTCGGTTTCGACAGCCCGTCGGGCCAGTTGCGCCTGCAGCTTGACGGCGGCCAGCGGGGTATTGAGTTCATGCGCTGCGTCGGCCACAAACTGCCGCTGGCCGGCCAGCAAGGTGTCCACCCGTTCCAGCAACTGGTTGAGCGCTTGTCCCAGCGGGAGCAGTTCATCCGGGAGATCATCGACAGGGAAGGGGTGCAGATCGGTACCCTTGCGTGCAACCATGTCGCGACCCATGACATCCAGCGGGGCCAGTGCACGAACCACCGCCGTCCGGATCAGCAGCCCCATCACCATCACCAGCAGGGCCATGGGCACCATCAGCCAGGGAATCATGGTGGCAAAACTGCTGGCACGGTCGCTCGACGTGACGGCCACCTGAACCATCTGCCCGGTGTCGACAATGGTGTACACGCGCCAGACCTCACCGTCCCACGGCACGACGTGCAAGCCCGCCGGTTGCATGGGCGGACCCACGCTTTCATGGGAGCTGTAAACCAGTTCCCCATCGGGCTTCCAGATCTGGCTCACAAAACGGCCGAGGTCTTCGACCGCTTCCTCTTGCATGGCCTCGCCAGGCGCATCCGGGTTCTCCGGTGTGGGTGAAGTCACCGCGGGCGCCACACTCGGTCTGGCCGGCCGTGGTGTGCCCCCATGGCGGACCACCGAGTGGGCAATCTGCTCCAGGCCATAGTCCCGGATGCGGTTGAAACCGTCCCAGGCCAGCTGATAGGTGACAGCGCTGACGATGAGGCCCGTGACCAGCAAGGCACCGATCTGCCAGAACAGCAGCCGCTGGCGGATGGAGTTCATTCGGCGGCCACCAGCTTGTAGCCGACGCCGCGGACGTTCCGGATCCACTGGGGGCCCAGCTTGCGGCGCAGGTTGTGCAGGTGTACCTCGACGGCGTTGCTGGCAATTTCTTCGTCCCAGCCATAGAGCTGACTTTCGAGTTGCCCACGCGACAGCACGGTACCGGCTTTTTCCAGGAGCGCGAGCAGCAGGGAGAACTCGCGTGCGCTCAAGTTCAGGGGTTGCTGGTTGAGCATGGCCACACGCCGCTGGGGATGGACGACCAATCCACCGAGCCGGATCTCGGGTTGAGACCGCCCGCCGCGTCGTCGGCTCACGGCATGGACCCGGGCAATCAGCTCGTCGAGGTCGAAGGGTTTGGGCAGGTAATCGTCAGCACCCAGGTTGAGCCCGGCGATGCGGTCGCTGACGGCGTCGCGCGCCGACACCACCAGAACGGCCACATCCATGCTGGACTGACGGATCCATTCCAGCAGTTTCAGGCCGTCCTGGCCGGGCAAGCCGATGTCGAGCAGCACGACATCGTACGTTTCGGTCCGCAGCGCCGTCTGGGCCTGCTGCCCATCGCGTGTCCAGTCGAGGGTGAAGCCCGCCATTCGAAGGCCACGTTCGATGCCGCTGCCCAGCATGGCATCGTCTTCGGCGAGCAGGATACGCATGGGTTGAGGGAGTAAAGCGTATGAGTGTGCATGAAAAAAGCGGGACAAGCCCGCTTTTTTCTGGAACCGACCCGGATTGGGCCGATGCCGGGTGCTTACTTCTTGGCAGCAGCGGGGGCGGCCGGTGCAGCGGGAGCGGCTGCGGGCTTGGCTGCTTCCTTGCAGTTCTTGTCTTTGGCAGGATCGCACTTGGCAGCGGCCGGGGCAGCGGGGGCTGCGGCGGCGGGGGCAGGGGCTTGGGCGTGTGCAGCACCCATCGACAGCAGGGCGGCGGAGAAGAAAGCAATCAGGGTTTTGTTCATGTGGGGTCCTTGGTTGTAGATACAGATCGTCGCCTGATTTGGTTGGCGACAAAGACATTTTTCAGAGAAAGACTTAGGAAAGACTTAAGACATTCCGGGTGATGGGTAAGATGCCTGCGCCATGCCCTCCGAACACCCGCTGCTGTACACCTACCGTCGCTGCCCCTATGCCATGCGCGCCCGCATGGCGCTCCTGCATGCCGGTTTGCGGTTTGATGCGCACGAGATCTCGTTGCGCGACAAACCCCCGGCGCTGCTGCGTGCCTCTCCCAAAGGCACCGTGCCGGTGCTGGTGTTGCCAGATGGCGAAGTGATCGAGCAGAGCTGGGACATCATCCGCTGGGCGCTCACCCACCCGCAGGCCCGCCCCGAAGCAGGCCCATGGTGGGCACTGGCCAACACCATGCCCAACCTGCAGCGCCTGCAGGCCAACGACACCGCCTTCAAGCACCACCTCGACCGCTACAAATACCCCGAGCGGTTCGGCGCCACCACGCCGTCTGACCTTGTGCGAGACCGAGCATCGAACCGGGAGCAGGCCATGACGTTGCTGCGCGACTGGGAGGAGCCGTTGCGAGCACAACCCTATCTGGGTGGGCAGACACCTTGTGCCACCGATCTCGCCATCTTTCCCTTTGTCCGGCAGTTCGCGGCGGTGGACCCCGCCTGGTTTGATGGCCTGCCGCTGCCTGGGCTTCAGCGCTGGCTGCAACACTGGCTCGGCTGCCCGTTGTTCCAGCGTTGCATGATCAAACTGCCCACCAACCAGGTCGTGGCTTTCGAGGGATAGACACTGAGGCTGAGA
>CAZEZY010000082.1:0-10543 GCA_964516635.1 uncultured Tepidimonas sp.
CATGCCGGCCAGCGCGGCATAGGCCACGCCTTGGGGAATCACCATCAGGCCGATGCTGAGTCCAGAAAGGGCGTCCCCACGCAACAGACCCGAAGTGGGCCGGGGCCATTGGAGAAAGGGAAACAGGCTGTGCAGGCGCTTGCTCATGCACAAGGGTCAGAGGGCCGGCAAGCTGAAGCAGAACATACTGCCCACGCCTGGCTCGCTCTGCGCCCAGATGCGCCCGCCGTGGCGTTCCACGATCCGGCGACACAGCGCCAGGCCGATGCCGGTGCCTTCGAATTCGGTGGCGCGGTGCAGGCGCTGGAACATGCCGAACAGGCGGTCGGCCCGCTTCGGGTTGAAACCGACGCCGTTGTCGTGCACCTCGAACACCCATTCGTGCGGCGCTTGGCCAGCAGCGATGGGCCTGCAAAGGATGCGGATGGTGGCGGGCACGCGGTGGCGGCTGTATTTGAGGGCATTGGCCAGCAGGTTGTCCCAGACCTGACTCAGCAGGGTCGGGTCACCCGCGATGGTGGGCAGTTCGGGAGGCAGTGCCCAGCAGACCTCGCCTTCGGGGCGCTGCAAGGCGGGGTCGTGCCGCACCCGGTTCAGGCTGGAATGGAGCAGGTCGGCCATGGCCACGGGTCTGCGTTGCAGAGGGGCACGTCCCAGTTTGGAGAAGGCGAGCAAGCCCTCGATCAGATCGCCCATGTGCCGAGCCGACTCGGCCACCGTGTCCAGGTGCCGGAGGGCATCCGGGGGGGCATCGGGCCCCAGGTCTTCCCGCAGGAGTTCCACGAAACTGCCGATGTGGCGCAAGGGGGCACGCAGGTCGTGAGACACCGAGCTGGAAAACGCCTCCAGATCGTGGTTCATGTCCTGCAGCTCACGCGTGCGCTCCTCGATCCGGGTTTCCAGCGCGGCATTGAGTTCCTGCAGCGTGTCGACCAGCCGCTTGTTTTCCGTCATGTCACGCATCAGGCAGGCGTAGCCGATGGCTTCCCCGCTCGGGTGGTCAAACAGGGCGGTCAGCGAGGTGTGGGCCCAGAACAGTGAGCCATCGGCACGGCGCTGCCAGCCCGGGGTCTCGCTCTGGCCAAGCAGGGCGGCTCTTTCCACGCCCAGCGTCATGGGGTCCGTCAGGTCGCTGGCCGGGCTGCCGGCGGGCACAAAATGGGTCAGGTCCTTGTCGCGCATCTGCTCGGCGGTGTAGCCGGTCAGGCGCTGTGCACTGGGCGTCCAGTCCGATACGCAGCCATCGGCGTCGAGGAAGAAAATGGCGGCGTCCCGGAGGCCCTCTGCCAGCAGGCGAAGATGCGCGTCCATGTCGGCCCGTTCACGGGAGCCCACCTGGTGAGCCTGTGCCAGCAGGGCGGCATGGTGCTTGTCGGTCTGGTCATCCAGGTGCAGGAAGATGCCCTGGATGCACTCGCCCACGGTGTCGGGCTGCACCCGGATGCTGACCTGTCGAAGACCGCGAACCGGGTGCTCGAAGCGGTCTTCAAAACCCGTGTCCATGCCCAGCAGCGCAGCCGACAGATAAGGCTGCAGGGCCTCCATCAGGGCAGGGTCCAGACAGTCAGGCAGGCCATGCGCGGAAAGGTCCTCATCGGGGAGGGCGGCCCTGATCCAGCTGCGGGCCTCCTGGTTCACCAGCCGGCAGTTCAGCTGCGTGTCCAGACAGAACAGGGCCCCCGGCCAGTGCTCCACCAGACGGCGCAACCGTGACGAGTCGGTGTCGTCCGGGGCGTCGGCACTTTCGGTTCGCACCGGCGACAGATCGGCATACAGCGCGTCGAAAAACGCCTGGGCCAGCTTCTCCTCGATCGGCTCCGAGTTCATGCCACAACTGTACCCGATGGGACGTGGGTCAGTCTTCACATCTCAGGGATGATGGAGGGGGCCGATGCCCTTGCACCAGACAAGCCTCAGAATCGTGGGAGATCGGGGTGCTTGATCTGTCCGCCTCGAACCAGCATCTTGCCGTATTCGGCACAGCGGTGAAGGGTGGGGATCACCTTGCCGGGGTTCAGCAGTCCTTTGGGGTCGAAGGCCCGCTTGACGGCAAACATCTGCTCGTTTTCCTCTGGCGAGAACTGCACGCACATGCTGTTGAGCTTTTCCACCCCCACGCCGTGCTCACCCGTCACGGTGCCACCCATGGCCACACTGGTTTCCAGGATGTCGGCCCCGAACAGCTCGCAGCGGTGCAACTGGTCAGGGTCGTTGGCATCGAACAGGATCAGTGGGTGCAGGTTGCCGTCGCCCGCATGGAAGACGTTCAGGCACTTGAGGCCGTACTTCTGTTCCATGCCCGCAATCGCTTCAAGGATGTCGGCCACCCGCTTGCGCGGAATGGTGCTGTCCATGCACATGTAGTCCGGGCTGATGCGTCCGCTGGCCGGAAAGGCGTTTTTGCGGCCGCTCCAGAACTTCAGGCGCTGGGCTTCGTCGCGGCTCACGGCGATGGCCGTGGCGCCGGCCTGGCGCAGCACCTCGCTCATGCGGCCGATCTCTTCCTCCACCTCTTCGGGGGTGCCGTCGCTTTCGCACAGCAGGATGGCCGCCGCATTCAGGTCGTAGCCGGCGTGAACGAAATCCTCGACCGCCACCGTCATGGGGCCGTCCATCATCTCGAGCCCGGCCGGGATGATGCCGGCGGCGATCACCGCAGCCACGGCTTCGCCAGCCTTGCGGACGTCGTCGAAGCTGGCCATGATGCAGCGGGCCAGTTGCGGCTTGGGCACCAGCTTCACCGTGACCTCGGTGGCCACGGCCAGCATGCCTTCGCTGCCGATCAGCACCGCCAGCAGGTCGAAACCCGCGCTGTCGAGCGCCGTGCCGCCAAACGTCACCGGTTCACCCTCGATGGTGTAGCCGCGAACCTGCAGGATGTTGTGGACCGTGAGGCCGTACTTGAGGCAGTGGACACCACCCGAATTCTCGGCCACGTTGCCGCCGATGGTGCAGGCGATCTGGCTGCTCGGGTCCGGGGCGTAATACAGCCCGAACGGGGCAGCCGCCTCGCTGATGGCGAGGTTGCGGACCCCCGCTTGCACCACGGCCGTCTGGGCCAGCGGGTCCACGTTCAGGATGCGGTTGAACTTGGCCAGCGACAACGTCACCCCCATCGCATGCGGCATGGCACCGCCTGAAAGGCCCGTGCCCGCGCCGCGGGCCACCACCGGCACATCGAGCAGATGGCAGGCGCGCAAGACCCCCTGCACCTGATCTTCCGTTTCGGGCAGGGCCACACACAGCGGACGCTCGCGGTAGGCGGTGAGCCCATCGCACTCGTAGGGTGTGGTGTCTTCCGGGGTGTAGAGCAGGGCGTGCGGCGGCAGCACGGCCTGCAGCGCATGAACCACTTCAGCCTGTCGGGCCGCACGGCTCAAGGCCTGTTGTTCGGGGGTTTCAACGGGGGCATTCATGCGACTCAGTGTAGGCCAACACCGGCCGAAGCGGTTGAAAAAACCTTCAAACCTTTGTGAAGCCCGCAGCGAGGGCGCTCAGTCCATCGCCTTCTTGAGCCATTCCGCAAACGCGGCGCATTCCCAGCGGTCCATGGTGCCCGTGCGCCAGCAGAGGTAATGCGCGTGGGGGCTGGGAATGGGGTTGCGGAACACAACGGTATCGCCCAGGCGGACCAGCGATCCGTTTTCCAGCCATGGTGCACCCAGCTTGTGACGGACCAGCGCCACGCCCATCCCGGCGGCGGCGCCATCGCACATCAGGCCGATGTCGTTGAATTGCGAGCCATCGGTGGGCTCCGGCCAGTCGAGGTGCTGGGCCGCAAACCAGGTGCGCCAGGGTTCCAGCGGGCTGCGAAGCAGCGGCACGCCCTCCAGGTCTTCGGCGGTTTCAAACGGCCCATGTTCCCGGACAAAAGAGGGCGATGCCAGGGGGGTGACCACGTCTTTCATCAGGCAGAGGTGTTCGACGTCGGCGTAGCGGCCCGTTCCGAAGCGGATGGTGAGGTCGGCGTCTTCGGCCACCACGTCGAGCAAGGGGATGCTCACCTGAAGCGTGAGGTCGATTTCGGGGTAGGCTTCGGCGAACAGCTTGAGCCGTGGCATGACCATGGAGCGCGCAAAAGTGGGCGTGATGGCCAGCCGCAGCTTGCGGCGCCCCGGATTGGCCTGCCGGCTGGGAAAGCGTTGGAGGGTGTTCAGCCCCTCGCGCACATGGGCGAGGTATTCGCTGCCTTCGGTGGTGAGCGAAAAATCCGCCCGGCCAAACAGCTTCACGCCCAGGATCTGCTCCAGTTGCTTGACGCGGTGGCTCACGGCGCTGGGGGTCACGCACAGCTCCTCGGCCGCCTGCGTGACGCTGCGCAGGCGCGCCAGCGCCTCGAAGGTGAGCAGACACTGGATGGGAGGGATGCGGACGGCCATGCTCGCAGCTTAACGGAAGACCACCGTCTTGTGGCCGTTGAGCAGCACGCGGTGTTCGCTGTGCCACTTCACGGCACGGGCCAGCACCTGGCTTTCGGTGTCGCGGCCAATCGCGGTGAGGTCGTCCACCGTCATGCTGTGGTCCACCCGGGCCACGTCCTGCTCGATGATGGGGCCTTCGTCCAGGTCGGCCGTCACGTAGTGGGCCGTGGCACCGATCAGCTTGACGCCCCGGTCGTGCGCCTGGTAGTAAGGCTTGGCACCCTTGAAGCTGGGCAGAAAGCTGTGGTGGATGTTGATGGCCTTGCCCGCCAGCTGTTCGCACAGGCCGTTGGACAGGATCTGCATGTAGCGCGCCAGCACCACGAGTTCGGCCTGCTCCTGCTGGATGATCTCCAGTTGCCGGGCCTCGACCTGGGCCTTGGTGGCTGCCGTGACGGGCAAGTGGTGGAAGGGGATGTTGTAACTGGCGGCCAGTTGGTAGAAATCGCGGTGATTGCTGATGATGGCCCGGATGTCGAGTCGCAGCAGTCCGCTTTTCCAGCGGAACAGCAAGTCGTTGAGGCAATGGCCCTGCTGGCTCACCAGCAGCACCGTTCGCATGGGCGCGTTCAGGGCGTGCAGGCCCCACAGCATCAGATGGGCCTGGGCAAAAGCCTGCACCTGCTGGCGCAGGGCGTCGGCCGCCACGCCATCGCAGACAAACTGCACCCGCATGAAAAACAGACCGGTGTCGTGGTCGTTGTACTGGGCGGCTTCCTCGATGTTGCCACCCTGCGCCAGCAGAAAGCCCGAAACGGCATGCACAATGCCGGGCTTGTCCTTGCAGGACAAGGTCAGAACGTAAGTCGGATTCATGATCCGCCGATTGTCGCAGGACCGGCGGTCAGTGGGTTCGGGTGCCCGTTTCAGCCGTCCCGGAGGGTGCGCGTGATCAGCTCTTGCAGCACGGCGCACAACATGCCTAAGCCGGATTTTCGGCGATTTTCACCAGGGTGTGCAGCAAACGGTTGGCGGGGACGGGCAGCGCATGGGCCGCCGCCCGCCGCATCACATAGCCATTGAGGTGGTCGATTTCGCTGGGGTGGCTCCGCATCACGTCTCGGGCGGTGGACGAGATCTGGGTGGCCATGGTCTCGGCAATGCGTTCGATCGCCGCCCAGGTGTCGCCGGCAACGGTCACCCCATCTGCCCGGGCCACCGCCAGGCATTCGCGCTCGATGTCGCGCATCACGTCCCAGATGCCGGCGTGCCGAACCAGCTGCCCATACGGCAGGCGGGTCAGGGCCGACAGGGCGTTGTACGCGCAGTTGATGACCAGCTTGGCCCAGAGTTCGCCGATCACGTGCTCGGACAGGCCCACCGGGATGCCGGACTTCGCGCAATCGGCGATCAGCGCAGCGTCGCCTTCGTAGGGGCTGATCACCAGCTCACCACGGCCGTGGTGTTGCACATGCCCCGGCCCTGCCATGCCGCAGGCCACGTAAACCACCGCAGGGATCACCGGGCGTCCTAGCACCGAGGCCAGTCTGGGCGCGTTGTCCACGCCATTCTGGAGGCTGAGCACCACGGCGCCGGCCTTCAGGTGCGGACGCATCCGTTCGCCCGCGGTTTCGGTGTCGGTGGACTTGACGCAGAACAGCACCACGTCGGCATCGGTCACGCCGTCGGGGTCGGTCGAGGCATCCACGGGAATCTGCTCGTCAAAGGTGAGGGCCTGCAGCCGCAAGCCGCGCTGCTGAAACGCTTCCACGTGCGTGGATCGCCCCACCAGCGTGACCGAGTGGCCGGCACGGGCCAGCATGCCCCCGTAAAAACAGCCGACAGCGCCGGCGCCCATGATGGCGTACTTCATCGCAGGTCCTCCAGTTGGTGGGGGACATCGTATCCTGAGTTGATAATCCCGACCTGAGGCGCGATGGCGCTCGAATCAGGAGAACCTATGACAGGGCCGGTGGATGTGGTGGTGATGGCAGCAGGCAAGGGCACACGCATGAAAAGCAGGCTGCCCAAGGTGTTGCACCGCCTGGGGGGCAAGGCGCTGGCCGCCCATGTCATCGACTGTGCCGCCGGGCTCGGCGCACGCCGTGCCGTGGTCATCACGGGCCACGGGGCCGAACAGGTGGAGCCGGTGCTGGCGGCCCATGCGCAGGGACGGATGCCCTTGCAGTTTGTGCGTCAGGAGCCTCAGCTGGGGACCGGGCATGCCGTGCAGCAGGCCGTGCCGGTGCTCGACGATGATGGGGTCACGCTGGTGCTGTCGGGCGATGTCCCGCTGACGCAGCCCGACACCTTGCGCGAGCTGGTGGGGTGGTGCGATGGTCAGCACCTGGCGCTGCTCACGCTCGACTTGCCCGACCCGACGGGGTACGGGCGTATCGTTCGTGGCCCGGGGCACGGGGTTCAGGCGATTGTCGAGCACAAGGACGCGACCGACGAACAGCGGCGCATCACCGAAATCTACAGCGGCATCATGGCGGTTCCCACCCGCCTGTTGCGTGGCTGGCTGGCCCGGCTGGACAACCGCAATGCCCAGGGCGAGTATTACCTCACCGATGTGGTGAAGATGGCGGTGGCCGATGGCGTCCGCGTGTGCGCACACCGGATTCATGACGCCATTCAGGTGGCGGGCATCAACAGCCCGGCTCAGCTGGCCGAACTGGAGCGGGCCTATCAGCGCCGCGTGGCCGACGATCTGATGGCGCAAGGCGTCCGTCTGGCCGATCCGGCCCGGCTCGATGTGCGTGGCCATCTGCGTTGCGGGCAGGATGTCGAGATCGACGTGAATTGCGTGTTCGAAGGCGAGGTGGAACTGGGCGATGGCGTGCGCATCGGGGCCCACTGCGTCATTGCGCAGGCTCGCATCCATGCGGGTGCCGTGATCCACCCCTTCACGCACATCGATGGCGAGAAGGCCGGTGTGACCGTGGGTGAAGGCGCCCTGGTGGGGCCGTTTGCCCGTCTGCGCCCCGGTGCTCAGCTCGGCCCGGATGTGCACATCGGCAACTTTGTCGAGGTGAAAAACAGCACCCTGGCCCGTGGCGCCAAGGCCAACCACCTGGCCTACCTGGGTGATGCCACGGTGGGGGAGCGCGTGAATTACGGCGCGGGCAGCATCACGGCCAACTACGACGGGGCCAACAAGCACCGCACCGTCATTGAAGACGACGTGCACGTGGGCAGCAACTGCGTGCTGGTGGCGCCGGTCACGATAGGTGCCGGGGGTACGGTGGCGGGTGGGTCCACCATCACCAAGGACACCCCGGCGGGTGCCCTCAGCGTGTCCCGCGGCAAGCAGGTCAGCATTCCGGACTGGAAGCGCCCCGTCAAAGGCTGAAGCCGATCACCAGCCCCAGAGCAACGAGCTGGCCACCCAGGCCGTGCCGCGGCCATTGGGGTTCTGCACTTGCACCCAGTCACCCTGGCGGCGGGTGGTCCGCAGCACATCGCCATAGCTGGCCGACCCGACGATCGGGTGCTGCGTGCCAGGCCCGCCACGGAGGTTCACCCGGGTGCCCTTGACGATGTGGTGAGGGGTGTTGGCGGTCACGCTGCGGGCGACCCAGCCCTGATCGCCTTCGAAGTCCTGCACTCGCAGCCAGTTGCCGCGTCGCTCCAGCACCTGGAGCGGATAACCCTTTGCCAGCTTGAAAAGCACCTCGCTGTCGGTGCCGGGGCTGGCGCGCATGTTGACATTCGGATTCCGAACGCTCACCAGTTCCTGCGCCCAGGTGGGGGCCAGGGCTGCCAGACCCAGGGCAGCAGCGGTGATCAGGGTTCGGGCGTGGGCCAGCATCGGCATGCGTGATTCCTCCTTGTTCGTGCATGGTGATGGAGCATTCAATCGAACGACCTTTCAGAACCGCACGAGGTTCCCGAAATTATGCGCTCACTTCCGATCTTTACGTGGCGGAAGCGGCTGAGCAGGCACAAACTTCGACCGCTTGACACTGAAATAGGCCTTCACGTGGCGCACGTTGCGGTGGGCGGTGAACAGTTGCTGCGCCAGTGCCAGGTAGGCGGGCATGTCGTGTACGGCCACCACCAGCACGAAATCGGGGCCGGGGCTGACGCGGTACACCTGCTGAACGGCGGCCTCCAGGCAGGCCCGGGCCTCGAAATCGCTCAGGTGCTCATCGCCCTGCTGGTCCAGGCTCACTTCCACAATGGCCGTCAGCCCATGACCCAGCGCCAGGGCCAGCCGGTCGGGTTGCAGCAAGGCCACGGTGCGTTCGATCAGGCCCAGCTCTTCGAGACGGCGCACGCGTCGCAAGCTGGTGGCGGGTGAAACGCCGCACCCCGTGGCCAGGGCCTGGTTGGGCTGAGCCGCGTTGACCTGCAGGGCGGCCAGCAACTTCAGGTCCACTTCATCGAGTTCAATCCGATCTATTTTCATTTGATGATGAAATAAAAAATCATGGATGCGATTGTCTGGCTTTTTGTTTCATTTGAGTTCAATCATTGAAACCCAATTTTGTCCGATTGGGCATACGATCGCCTTATCAGGTGAAAGGATTCCCTCATGTGTGGCATCGTCGCAGCGGTTTCTTCCGGCAATGTCGTGCCGGTTCTGGTGCAGGGTTTGCAGCGCCTCGAATACCGGGGCTATGACTCGTGTGGCGTGGCGGTGATCCGCCTGGAAGGGGCTGCACCTGGCCTGGTTCGCGCTCGCAGCACCGCGCGTGTGGCCGAACTGGACATGCAGGTCCAGGCCGACGGCTTGCAGGCGGGCACCGGCATTGCCCACACGCGCTGGGCCACCCATGGGGCGCCAGCCGTGCACAACGCCCACCCTCACTTCAGCCACGGGCCTGGCTTCCCAACCGCCAGCCGCCCGGCCCGGGTGGGGCTGGTGCACAACGGGATCATCGAAAACCATGACGAACTGCGTGCCGAGCTCCAGGCCAGAGGCTATGTGTTCGACAGCCAGACCGACACGGAAGTCATTGCCCATCTGGTGGATGCGCTTTACGACGGCGACCTGTTTCAGGCCGTGCGTGCGGCGGTGAGTCGCCTTCATGGCGCCTATGCGATCGCGGTGTTCCACAAAGACGAGCCACACCGGGTGGTCGGGGCCCGAGCGGGTTCCCCGCTGGTGCTGGGCGTGGGCATGGATGAGGCGGGCGCCCCGGCCCCTCATTACCTGGCGAGCGATGCCATGGCCCTGGCCGGCGTGACCGACCAGATCGTCTACCTGGCCGAGGGCGATGTGGTGGATCTGCAACTGGGCCGCTACTGGCTGGCCGATGCCTCAGGGCAGACCCTCACACCCGCCCAGCGGCCGGTCCGCACCGTTCGGGCGCACAGCGGCGCGGTGGAACTGGGGCCTTACCGGCACTACATGCAGAAAGAGATCTTCGAGCAGCCGCGCGCCTTGGCCGACACGCTCGAAGGCGTCGAATCGGTGGTGCCCGAGCTCTTTGACGGGCAGGGTGACGAACCGGCGGCGGCATGGCGGGTGTTCAAGGCCATCGACAACGTGCTCATCCTGGCGTGCGGCACCAGTTACTACAGTGGCTGCGTGGCCAAACACTGGCTGGAAGGCATGGCGCAGATCCCGACACAGGTCGAAGTGGCCAGCGAATACCGCTACCGCACCAGCGTGCCCAACCCGCGCACCCTGGTGGTGACCATCAGCCAGAGCGGTGAAACCGCCGATACCCTGGCGGCTTTGCGGCACGCGCAATCGCTGGGCATGACCAACACGCTCACCATCTGCAACGTGGCCACCAGTGCCATGGTGCGCGAGTGTGCGCTGGCCTACATCACCCGTGCCGGGGTGGAAATTGGCGTGGCCAGCACCAAGGCCTTCACCACCCAGCTGGCGGGCCTGTTCCTGCTCACCCTGGCGCTGGCCCAGGCCAAGGGCCGGCTGAGCGCCGATGACGAAGCCCGCCACCTGAAAGACATGCGGCACCTGCCCGTGGCCTTGCAGGCGGTGCTGGCGCTGGAGCCCCAGCTCATCCAGTGGGCCGAGGCCTTTGCCCAGAAAGACAACGCCCTGTTTCTGGGTCGTGGGCTGCACTACCCCATTGCCCTGGAAGGCGCGCTGAAGCTCAAGGAGATCAGTTACATCCATGCCGAAGCCTATCCGGCGGGCGAACTCAAGCACGGCCCGCTCGCCCTGGTGACCAGCGCCATGCCGGTGGTGACGGTGGCGCCCA
>CAZEZY010000083.1:0-10296 GCA_964516635.1 uncultured Tepidimonas sp.
AAGCCTTTCATGATGTCCAGCCCCGGGCGCATCCACAGGTGGAAGGTGTTGCCCAGGATGATCTGCGCGCCCATGTCGTGCAGGCTTTGCGGCATCACGCCCTTGACGGTGCCATAGGTGCCCACGGGCATGAAGATGGGGGTCTGCACCACGCCGTGGTTGAGGGTGAGCGTGCCGCGGCGCGCGTGCGATCCTGCATACCCCTCGCGGGCGGGATCGGTCTGAAGGACTTCAAACTGGAGCATGGTCAGGCCTCTGTGAGAGCAAGCCGCGACGGCGTTCGAGAATCATCGAATCGCCGTAGCTGAAGAATCGGTAGCGCTGTTCAATCGCGTGACGGTACAGCGCCATGGTGTGGTCGTAACCGGCGAAGGCGCTCACCAGCATCATCAGCGTGCTCTTGGGCAGGTGAAAATTCGTGATCAGGAAGTCCACCACCCGAAACTCGAAGCCCGGCGTGATGAAGATATCCGTGTCTCCGCTGGCCTGTCCTGTGCGGGCCCAGCTTTCCAGCGTGCGCACACTGGTGGTGCCCACCGCCAGCACGCGTCCACCGCGCGCCTGGGTGTCACGGATGGCCTGCTGCGTGGTCTCCGGCACCTGATACCACTCGCTGTGCATCACGTGTTCGGCGATGTTCTCGGTCTTGCAGGGTTGAAAGGTGCCCGCACCCACATGCAGCGTGACGTTGGCGCGATGCACGCCCCGGGCGTCCAGCGCCGCGAGCACGCCTTCGTCGAAATGCAGCGCCGCGGTCGGCGCGGCCACCGCCCCCGGATTCTTGGCGAACACGGTCTGGTAGCGGCGCTCGTCCTCTTCCGTGTCGCCATGCTCGATGTACGGCGGCAGTGGCACGTGGCCGTGCGCGGCCATCAGGGCATGGGGTTCGTCGCTGAAGGCAAACCGGAACAGCGGGCCGTTCTCGTCGGGCCAGCGGCCCAGCAGGGTGGCCGTGAAAGCGGGCGTTGTGGTGTTGCCCGCGTACAGGTGCAGCGTTGCACCCACCGGCGGCTTCTTGCTCACCTTCATGTGGGCCACCACTTCGTGGCTGTGCCCCGGCAACACGCGCTCCACCAGCAGTTCCACCTTGCCACCACTGGCCTTTTCGCCAAACAGCCGGGCCTTGATGACCTGGGTGTCGTTGAACACCATCAGGTCGCCCGGTTGCAGCAGTTCGGGTAGCTGTCGAAAGATGCGGTCCAGCGGCTGAGGGCCCCTGCCATCGAGCAGGCGCGAAGCGCTGCGCTCGGGAGCAGGATGCTGGGCAATGAGTTCGGGGGGGAGCGAAAAATCGAAATCGCTCAGGGTGTAGGTGCGAGAAGCGCCAGAAGCAGAAGCGGTCATGTGGCTTGAGGGCCGGACGGGCCCGTTCCAAGTGAAAAAGAAGGCCGATTGTCGCAGAAGGTATGATGTTGCAGCGCAACAAGCAGGAGTTCCAGATGGCCCTCGTCGTGTTCAACCAGAAAGGTGGGGTGGGCAAGTCCACCATTGCATGCAACCTGGCTGCCATCAGCGCGGCGCAGGGCTTGAATACCCTGCTCATCGACCTGGATCAGCAGGGCAACTCCACCCACTATCTCCTGGGTGCGCAGGCGGGAGCCGATCAGCCCACGGTCGCCAGCTTCTTTGACCAGACCCTGAGTTTCACCTTCAATCCCCTGCCCGCCAGCGAGTTTGTGGTGTCAACGCCCTACGAAGGACTGGGCGTGATGGCAGCCAGCGAGCGCCTGGACGAATTGCAGACCAAGCTCGAGTCACGCCACAAGATCTACAAATTGAGGGAGGCGCTGCAGCAACTGGCCGAGACCTACGATCGCATCTACATCGACACTCCGCCTGCCCTGAACTTCTACACCCGGTCGGCGCTCATGGGCGCCAGCGGCTGCCTGATTCCCTTCGATTGCGACGATTTCTCACGTCAGGCGCTTTACACCCTTCTGGCCAATGTGCAGGAAATCCGTGCCGACCACAACCCGGCGCTGGAAATCAAAGGCATTGTGGTGAACCAGTTCCAGCCTCGCGCCCATCTGCCCCAGCGCCTGGTGCAGGAACTGGTGGAAGAAGGTCTGCCGGTGCTGGCGCCTTATCTGCCTGCCTCGGTGAAGGTGCGCGAGTCGCACCAGCTGTCCCGACCCATGATTCACCTGGATCCCCGTCACAAGCTGACACAGGCTTTCGTGGCTCTGCACGAGCGCCTGGCCTGAAGGCACCCAAGCGCTCAGAACTTGCCGGGGCGCAGCACTTCCACCTCGGAGAAATACGCCACCATGGCGTAGTTCGAGTAGTACCTGGCCTGGAGGTGGGTCAGCAGTTCCTCGGCCTGAGATCGCCCGCAGATGACTTCGATGCGGATGTTGCGGGACTCGTCCCAGGAGGCGTCCCGCACACCTCGGCTGCCTTTGCCTCGTACATCGGAAATGGTGTACCCCTTGACGCCCATGCGATCCATGTCACGGATCAGCACCTGTTCGATGCTGGCCTCGGTGAACACGGTGAGGAGGGTGCGTTTTTCGGTCTGCATGGCGATCATGTCATCGCTCCGGTGATCTGGGTGGCCATCCAGTGGTAGATCGGAATGCCGAACAGGATATTGAACGGAAAGGTCACGCCCAGCGAGCCGGCCAGCGAGATGGCCGGGTTGGCTTCCGGCACCGCAATGCGCATGGCTGCAGGGACTGCAATATACGACGCCGATGCCGCGAGCGTCGCCAGCATGGTCATGCCACCCGTGGAGAAACCCAGCATCCAGCCGGTACCCAGACCCATGCCAGCGGACAACAGGGGCATGACCAGCCCGAAAGCGATGAGTGACAGGCCTCGGCGCCTGAGTTCGCCCACCTGCCGGCTCACGATCAGGCCCATCTCCAGCAGGAACAGCGCGAGCACGGCCTTGAACAGATCGAAATACAGGCCACTGATGGGTGCCAGGCCCTCGGGTCCGGCAGCCCAGCCGATCGCCATTCCGCCCAGCAGCAGGGTCACGCCTTTGCCGAGAAAGGCCTCGTGGCCCAGAGACTTCCAGTCGGTGTCTCGGCTCACGCCTCGCGCCAGCACGATGCCGACCAGGATCGCCGGAATCTCCATCACGGCCAGCAGAATGGCCATCTGAGGTTCGACCTCGATGGCTCGTGAAGCCAGCCATGCCGCGGCCACCGCAAAGGTGGCCACGCTGACCGAGCCGTAATGCGCCGCCGTGGCGGCGGCGTTGGGTCGATCAAAGCCGAACAGGTGTTTGAGGGCGGCATAGGCCATCAAGGTCTGGATGATGCCCAGCACAATCACCGCCCCGATCTGCGGCAGCAGGGGCAGCAGGGGCTGCGTGGCCAGTCCCTGGCCGCCTTTCAGACCAATGGCCAGCAACAGGAAAATGGACAGCGAATCGTAGAGGGCGCTGGGCAGTTTCAGCTCCGATCGCAGGAGGCCGGCCATCAGGCCGAAAAGGAAAAACAGGATGACGGGGTCCATACCGCAGATGATGTCAGGTAACGGGCTGGCCGCACCTGTATGTGGTGATCAGGGAAGTGATGCGGCGACAAAAGGGAGGATGTTAAGGACTGAAAAGCATTCTGTAAAATCAATTTGTTCAGTCCGTTTCATCGTATTCAAACAATGATTGGTGACTGGCACAATCGTCTCATGGCTGCTCATGCCTCGTCATCTCAACCCGCCAGACTTTCCGGCAAATCCCTCTCTGCGCCGCAGAAGGCCATGCGCAAGCTGGGGTTGGTGCGCCCCATCGACCTGGCCCTCCACCTGCCGCTGCGATACGAGGACGAAACCCGGATCACCCGCCTGGCCGATGCCCGCGAAGGTGAGTCCGTGCAAATCGAAGGCACCGTCACGGGTGCCGAAATCACCCTGCGCCCACGTCGGCAGCTGCTGGTCACGCTTCATGATGGCAGCGACAGCTGCACCCTGCGCTTTTTCAGCTTCTACCCCAGCCATCAGAAATCGCTGAGCGTGGGCGCCCGCATCCGGGCCCGGGGCGAATTGCGCGGTGGTTTCCTGGGCTGGACGATGATGCACCCCAGCTTTCACACCGCCGGCGGCGAACTGCCCGATGCGCTGACGCCGGTCTACCCCACCAGTGCCGGCCTGCCGCAGGCGTACTTGCGCCGCGCGGTACTGGCCGGCCTGCAGCGGGCCGACCTGACCGACACGATTCCGCCCGAGGCGCTGGCCGAATGCCCGGGTCTGTGCCCGCCCGGGGCATCCCGCCCATGGAGCCTGCGCGATGCCCTGCGCTTCCTGCATCACCCCGCGCCCGATGTGGCGCTGAGCACCCTGGAAGACCGCAGCCATCCCGCCTGGCAACGCCTGAAGGCCGAAGAACTGCTGGCCCAGCAGTTGTCCCAATACCGGGCCAAGCAGGAGCGCGCCGGGCTGCGCGCGCCAGCGCTGCCCACTCGCCCCGGTGGCCTGCACGAACAGTTGCTGGCCACCCTGCCTTTTCAGCTCACCGCGGCGCAGCGCCGGGTGGGTGAGGAAATCGCGCAGGACCTGGCCCGTTGCGTGCCCATGCACCGCCTGCTGCAGGGCGACGTGGGCAGTGGCAAGACGGTCGTTGCTGCGCTGGCCGCCACCGTGGCCATCGACACCGGCTGGCAATGCGCCCTGATGGCCCCCACCGAAATCCTGGCCGAGCAGCACTTTGGCAAGCTGGTGGGTTGGCTCACGCCGCTGCTGGCTCCGATGGGCAAAACGGTGGCCTGGCTCACCGGCAGCCAGAAAAAGAAGGAGCGCACCACCATGCTGGCACAAGTTGCCAGCGGCGAAGCCGCGCTGGTGGTGGGCACCCACGCCGTCATCCAGGAGCAGGTGCAGTTTCGCCACCTCGCCCTGGCCCTCATCGATGAGCAGCATCGCTTTGGCGTCGCCCAGCGACTGGCCTTGCGCGAAAAAATGCAGGAAGCCGGCCTGGAGCCGCACCTGCTGATGATGAGCGCCACGCCCATCCCGCGCACGCTGGCCATGAGCTATTACGCCGACCTGGACGTGTCCACCATCGACGAGTTGCCGCCCGGCCGCACGCCCATCGTCACCAAGCTGTTGTCCGACAGCCGGCGTGACGAACTCATCCGGCGCCTGCGCAGCCAGGTCGCTGAAGGCCGGCAGGTCTATTGGGTGTGCCCGCTGATCGAGGAAAGCGAAGCGCTGGACCTGAGCAACGCCACCGCCACCCACGCCGAACTGTCGGCCGCGATGGACGGACTCACCGGCGCCGACGGCTCGCCGGTTCTGGTGGGCCTGTTGCACTCGCGCATGGCACCCCCGGAGAAAAAAGCGGTGATGGCCCTGTTCAGCGCTGGCGCCATGGGCGTGCTGGTCAGCACCACCGTCATTGAGGTGGGGGTGGATGTGCCCAACGCCTCGCTCATGGTGATCGAGCACGCCGAACGATTCGGCCTGAGCCAGTTGCACCAGTTGCGTGGCCGGGTGGGGCGGGGCATGGCCGCTTCGGCCTGCATGCTGCTGTATTCGCCCAACGAGAATGGTCGCGTCAGCGAAACCGCGCGCGAACGCCTGCGTGCCATGGCCGAAACCCACGACGGCTTCGAGATCGCCCGGCGTGACCTGGAGATCCGCGGCCCGGGCGAATTTCTGGGCGCTCGTCAGTCGGGCACACCGATGCTGCGATTTGCCGATCTGGCCACCGACACGCCTCTGCTGGACTGGGCCCGCGCCTGGGCGCCCCGCCTGTGGGCTGAGCATCCCGATCTGGCCGAACGCCACGTCGACCGATGGATGGGTGCAAAATCAGACTATCTGAAAGCTTGATCCGATCGTTGCCATGACCCTGACCGAACTCAAATACATCGTCGCCGTGGCGCGCGAGAAGCACTTCGGCAAGGCGGCCGAGGCCTGCTTTGTCTCTCAGCCCACATTGAGTGTGGCCATCAAGAAGCTGGAGGAAGAGCTGGAGCTCAAGCTCTTCGAGCGCAATGCCAGCGAAGTGGCCGTCACCCCGCTGGGTGAGGACATCGTGCGTCAGGCCCAGGTGGTGCTGGAACAGGCGGCGGCCATCAAGGAAATCGCCAAACGGGGCAAGGACCCGCTGGCCGGTCCGCTGCGGCTGGGCGTGATCTACACCATCGGCCCCTACCTGCTGCCCGATCTGGTCAAGCAGGTGATTGAACACACGCCGCAAATGCCATTGATGCTGCAGGAAAACCTGACGGCCAAGCTGCTCGAGCAACTGCGTCTGGGCGAGATCGACGCCGCCATTCTGGCCGAACCGTTCCCCGACACCAACCTGGCCATTGCCCCGCTGTACGACGAGCCTTTTCTCGCTGCCGTGCCCGCCAGCCACCCGTTGGCCCAGCGCAAGCACGTCACCGCGGAAGAGCTCAAGCAGGAAACCATGCTGCTGCTGGGCAGCGGCCATTGCTTCCGCGACCATGTGCTGGAGGTGTGCCCGGAGTTCGCGCGCTTCTCCAACGATGCCGAAGGCATCCGCAAGAGTTTCGAAGGCTCCTCGCTCGAAACCATCAAGCACATGGTGGCGGCCGGCATGGGCATCACGCTGGTGCCCCGGCTGAGCGTTCCGCCTGCCGCGCTTCAGCCCGGCGATACGTCCTACGTGCGTTACCTGCCTTTTGCGGGCGACCCACCCACCCGTCGGGTGGTGCTGGCCTGGCGGCGCAGCTTCACCCGTTACGAAGCGATTGCAGCCCTGCGCAATGCGGTCTATGCCTGCGAACTCCCGGGCGTCAGGCGACTGACGTCATGAGCGCGGCCGTGCCCCCCGCGCCACCGCGATCCCGGCTGGCGCTGTACCTCGATCTGATCCGCTGGGACCGACCCGCCGGCTGGCTGCTGCTGCTGTGGCCCACGCTGTCGGCCCTCTGGCTGGCCGCCGATGGCTGGCCGGGCTGGCACCTGCTGGCGGTATTCGTGCTGGGGACGGTGCTCATGCGCAGCGCCGGTTGCTGCATCAACGATGTGGCCGACCGCGATTTTGACCGTCACGTCAAGCGCACGGCCCAACGGCCCATCACCAGCGGGCTGGTGTCGGTGCGAGAGGCGCTGGTGCTCGGTGCTGCGCTGGCTCTCGTGGCATTCGGACTGGTCCTCACGACCACCACCCAGGCGGTCTGGCTGTCATTTCCGGCATTGGCCGTGGCGATGGTCTATCCGTATGCCAAGCGGGTGCTGTCCATGCCGCAGGCCGTGCTGGGCGTGGCCTTCAGCTTTGGCATTCCCATGGCTTTTGCCGCCGCACAAAGCCAGGTTCCCTGGCAGGCGTGGGCGCTGCTGGTGGCCAACCTCTTCTGGGTGCTGGCCTATGACACCGAATACGCGATGGTCGACCGGGACGACGACCTGCGCATTGGGATGAAGACCTCGGCGATCACCCTGGGCCGGTGGGATGTGTTGGCCGTGATCGCGTTCTATCTGGCTCACCTGATCCTGTGGGGCTGGCTGCTGTGGCCCCACGCGGGTGGGTGGTGGCTGGGTCTCGCGCTGGTGCTGGCACTCGTTCAGGTGGCATGGCACATGGCCATGATCCGTCATCGCAGCCGCGAAGGCTGCTTTCGGGCCTTTCGGGTCAACCACTGGCTGGGCTTCACGCTGTTTGCAGGTGTGGTGCTGACCTATGCCCAGCGTCAATGGGGGGGCTGATCCAGGGCTGAGGCACTGAACGGGCGTCAGCGTCCGAATTCGTCGCCCAGTTCCTGCGCGCGACGATGGGCGGCATGCATGGCGGCCACAAAGGCGTCGGCCACACGGGCCTCCTGCAAGGCAGTCAAGGCCGCGTGGGTGGTTCCCCCTTTGGAAGTCACGCGTTCGCGCAGCACCTCGGGGGGTTCGGAGGCCTTGGCGGCCAATGCCGATGCACCCGCAAAGGTGCCAATGGCCAGTCGGGTGGCCGTGTCGGCCGTCAGGCCCATCTCGGTTCCGGCACGCCGCATCGCTTCCAGAAAATAAAACACATAAGCAGGGCCGGAGCCTGACAGCGCGGTCACCGCATCCAGATCGCCTTCGTGGGGCAGCCACAAGCCCTGGCCGGTGGTGGCCACGACGGCATCCACCTCCCCCCGGTCCTGGGGGCTCACGCCGGGTCGGGCATACAGACCCGTCATGCCCTGGCCAACCAGCGCCGGCGTGTTGGGCATGGCACGGACGATGCGTTCCGTGCCCAGCCAGTCCCGCATGCTGTCGGTTCGGATACCGGCAGCCACGCTGAGGTGCAAGGCACCCGCCGTGTGGGGCGCGCAGGCCTGAGCGGCTTCACGAAAGGTCTGTGGCTTGACGGCCCAAATCACCAGCGTGGCCCGCTGCAGGACCGGACTGGCCGTTTCATGGGTGTGCACGCCCCATTCGGCTGTCAGTTTGTCGCGCTGGGTTGCCTGGGGCTCCACCACATCGATGCGGTGGGCAGACATGCCCCGCCGGATCAGTCCGCCCAGGATGGCGCTGGCCATGTTGCCGCCGCCGATGAAGACCAGATGGGCCCCTGCCAGAGGAGCGCCTGCCATGGAGGATGGTGTGTTCATGTTTCCATTGTCGCCTGTCTGACCGCCCGTTCCCAGGCGGCCAGGCGTTCCTTCGCCTGTTCGCGACTCCAGGCAGGTTCAAAGCACCTGTCTGCCTTCCATTGGGCGACCCAGGCATCGGGGCTGTCGAAAACACCCGCCTGCAACCCGGCGAGGCAGGCGGCCCCCCAGGCAGTGGTTTCTGTCACCGCCGGACGAACCACGGGTATCCCCAGCAGATCGGCCTGCAACTGCATCAGCAGGTTGTTCACACTGGCGCCGCCATCGACACGCAGTTCTCTCAAGGGCGCAGCGCCATGGGCAACCGCGTCGCGATTCATGGCTTCCAGCACGGCTGTCGACTGGAATGCGATGCTTTCCAGCGCGGCATGCGCCACGTGAGCCATGGTGGTGCCACGGGTGAGGCCCGTCAGCGTTCCCCGTGCATCGGGTTTCCAGTAAGGCGCTCCCAGGCCGGTAAAGGCGGGAACCAGCACCACCCCGCCGCTGTCCGGCACCGAAGCGGCCAGCGCTTCCACCTCTTGACTGGCGTCAATCGCCCCCAGACCGTCTCGCAGCCACTGGACCACCGCGCCGCCCACAAACACACTGCCCTCCAGGGCATAGGCGCGATGCTGATCGACCTGTGCAGCCGTCGTGCACAGCAGGCCGTTGTCGCTGAAAGTGGGTCGCTCGCCCGTGTGCATCAACAGGAAGCAGCCGGTGCCGTAGGTGTTCTTGGCCATGCCAGGTGTCAGGCAGGCCTGGCCAATCAGCGCGCTCTGCTGGTCACCGGCCACGCCCGTGATGGCAACCGGACCGCCCAGCCATTCGGGATCGGTGTGTCCGAACGTGGCACAGGACGGCAGGACTTCCGGCAAGAGCGATCTTGGAATGTCC
This sequence comes from uncultured Tepidimonas sp., assembly GCA_964516635.1. Lineage (GTDB taxonomy): Bacteria > Pseudomonadota > Gammaproteobacteria > Burkholderiales > Burkholderiaceae_C > CAZEZY01. Next base: position 9,378 of record CAZEZY010000083.1, read on the forward strand.
AGGGCGTCCAGAATCCGGTCGTCCCAAGTCAGGGTGTGCAGGTTGAAAAACAGGGTCCTCGAGGCATTGGAGACATCGGTCGCATGGCGTTGGCCGCCAGTGAGTTGCCAGATGAGCCAGCTGTCCACCGTTCCGAAAGCCAGTTCCCCGCGTTTGGCTCGCTCCCGTGCGTCCGGCAGGTGATCCAGCAGCCATGCCAGCTTGGTGGCCGAAAAATACGGATCCGGGCGAAGTCCGGTACGGGCATGCAGGGCTTGACCACCCAGTTTCTGCTCCAGTTCCCGGCAGGCATTTGCGGTTCTCCGATCCTGCCAGACGATGGCACGGTGAAGAGGTTTGCCCGTGAGCCGATCCCAGAGCAGTGTGGTTTCTCGCTGATTGGTGATGCCGACGGCGGCAATCTGTCGATGATTCAGCCCAGCCTGTCGCAGCGCCTGCTGTGCGGTCAAGAGCAGGGATGACCAGATGTCGGCGGGGTCGTGCTCCACCCAGCCTGGCTGGGGGTAGTGCTGGCGCAACTCTTTTCGAGCCGACGCGACGACACGACCCTGATCGTCGAAGATCAGACTTCTCGAGCTGGTGGTTCCCTGGTCGAGTGCAAGCAGATAACGTGACATGGCTCTCTCCGGTGGGTCACGGCTGGGTACGTCAGCCAGACTGTAGCGCCCCTGCCACATTCGTTGCGATCTGGCGAAAAAGAAGCGAAGGGGTTGACACGGCATTGTCCGTAGGCAATAATGCACAGCTTCGCCAGTTTTGGCGGGGTTTTCTGCCCACCGAAGTCAATTGCAAAACGGGTTTGCCAGTCAGCAATTGCCAACGACGGGCCCAAGACTGATCGCCGGGAGCCGTGGTGGCTGCCGGGATTCAAGTTGGGACTTAAATCAAATGATCCAAACGCAATCTCGACTCGATGTTG
>CAZEZY010000084.1:0-10195 GCA_964516635.1 uncultured Tepidimonas sp.
GCGTGCCCAGCGGCGTGAGCTACATGCTGGAAGACCGCAAGATGATGATGCGGCTCTTTCCGGAACTGTTCAGCCGCAACCGCGTGGCACCGGTGGCCCATTACCCCGATCTTCTCCTCGACACCTTGCGTGCCGTCAGCCCCGCCCATACCGCTGAGCCCACCGTGGTGGTCCTGACGCCAGGCATGTACAACAGCGCCTACTTCGAGCACGCTTTCCTGGCTCAGCAGATGGGTGTGGAACTCGTCGAAGGTCAGGACCTGTTCGTGAAGGACCATTTCGTCTACATGCGCACCACCCGGGGCCCGAAGCGGATCGACGTGATCTATCGCCGCGTGGACGACGACTTCCTCGATCCGCTGGCTTTTCGCCCCGATTCGACACTGGGCTGTGCCGGTTTGCTCGATGCCTATCGCAAGGGAAATGTGACGCTGTGCAATGCGATCGGCACGGGCGTTGCGGATGACAAGTCCATCTACCCCTATGTGCCCCAGATGATCGAGTTCTATCTGGGTGAAAAGCCCATTCTCAAGAACGTGCCCACGTTCATGGGTCGCAAGCCGGACGATCTGAAATACATCCTGGCCCACCTCAAGGACCTGGTGGTCAAGGAGGTCCATGGAGCGGGGGGCTACGGGATGCTGGTCGGCCCGGCCGCCACGCAGGCCGAAATCGAAGCCTTCCGCAAGGCGGTCGAGGCCAAGCCGGAGGGCTACATCGCCCAGCCCACACTCAGCCTGTCGACCTGCCCGACCTATGTGGAGCAGGGGATTGCGCCCCGCCACATCGACCTGCGCCCCTTCGTGCTGAGTGGCAAGAAGGTGCAGATGGTCCCCGGTGGGCTGACCCGAGTGGCACTGAAGGAAGGGTCACTGGTGGTCAATTCGTCGCAGGGCGGTGGCACCAAAGACACCTGGATACTGGAAGCCTGAGGGAGACATCGACATGCTGTCAAGAACCGCTGATCACCTGTTCTGGATGTCGCGTTACACCGAACGCGCCGAAAACACCGCACGCATCCTGGATGTGAATTACCAGACCTCGTTGCTGCCGCAGTCCGCCGGCGTGGCTCAGGTGGGCTGGGAAGGCCTGTTGCGCATCAGCGAGCTGATGCCCGCCTACCAGTACCAGTACGGCGAAATCTCGCCGGCCGATGTACTGCACTTCATGGTGCGGGACGAAAACAACCCGTCGAGCATCGTCAGCTGCCTGCGTGCGGCCCGTGAGAACGCCCGAGCCGTTCGCGGTGTGCTGACCACCGAGTTGTGGGAAACCCAGAACCAGACCTGGCTTGAACTCCAGCGTCTGCTCAAGAGCCGGAATTTTGAAAAAGATCCTTCCGAATTTTTCGAGTGGGTCAAGTTCCGCTCACACCTGTCCCGTGGGGTGGCCATCGGCACCATGCTGCAGGATGAGGCTTTTCACTTCTACCGGATGGGCACGTTCCTGGAGCGGGCCGACAACACGGCGCGTCTGATCGATGTGAAATTCCACGCCGTCGAAAGCGACTTCTACGGTGCCGCCAGCGAGCAGGACCAGGAGCTCGACTTCTATCACTGGAGCGCAATCCTGCGCAGCGTCAGTGCTTTCGAGGTCTATCGCAAGGTGTACCGGGCGGTCATCACGCCCGAACGGGTGGCCGAGTTGATGATCCTGCGTCCTGACATGCCCCGCAGCCTGCTGGCCTGCATGAACGAGGTGGTCAACAACCTGGGTGCCGTCAGCAACCAAACGTCGGCCGAAACCGAGCGGCACGCGGGCAAGTTGCGCTCGGAACTGCAATTCGGACGCATCGATGAGATTCTGGCCAACGGACTGCATGCCTTTCTGACCCAGTTTCTGGACCGCGTCAACATGCTGGGCAACCGGATCAGCCAGAACTTTCTCATGCCTGCCAACTGATATATCGATCATTTGATCGCCGGTGTATCTGCGCAATTTGCGAATGGATTGATGCCGCTGCTAGAATGGTGCTGCAATCCGCATCGAAACGGTGCGCATTTCATTTTTGATGAATTGTTGCACCATTCAGGTGCAAGGCAATCCGGAATCAGGCACCCTCTGGTCAGAGACATCCATGAATCACGATCGCTTTACCGAGGAAGAACGACGGGCCATCGATCTGTTCTGTGATGGCGATGAATCGTTCTTTCTCACCTACCGTGAAGCCTGCCGGGAACAATTCCGTTCAGACTTCCAGCAGGCCGATCAGCAACTGGCCGGTTCAGACCTGCAGGCATTCAGAAGAACGGCCCATTCGCTGAAAAGTGTGCTGAAATCGCTAGGCCAGCCGGATCTGGCCGACCAGGCGGCTCAGCTGGAACGCCTGGTCATCGACCAGCCCACGAGTCACTGGCTTCCGGTCTGGGAGCAACTGAGGAGCGGTATCGCGCATGCCTATGTCCTGGATTCTGACGGCACGTGAACCGATATCGTGTCGTGCCCTGACGGAGACGACGGCATGACATCCGTCCCACCGAGCGCACAGGAGCCCCATGGTCTCGCTCAGGAGACCGAGAAATTGCTGCGAACGGTGATCGACGAGACACCCTACCCCATCATCCTCAAAGACCACAACGGCGACTTTCTCCTGACCAACCGGGCGCTGGCGCAGCTCTACAACACCACGCCCGAAGCCATGGTGGGCAAGCACGACGACCATTTTGGCGTGCCGCCCGAGATGGCGGCGTTCTTCCGGGAAAACTGCCTGTCCATCATGGCGAAGGGGGAGACCGAGGTCGTCCTCGAAGACAGCCGCGATGCCGTCACCGGGGAAATCCGCCATTACCGTTCCATCAAGAAGCCCATCATCGATGCACAGGGGCGCAAAAGCCTCCTGGTTCTGGCGCTGGACATCACCGATGTGGTTCGCAGCCAGCAGAAAGTTGCCGAAAGCGAGAAACGCCTTCAGACTGTTCTGCACCTGACCCGCGAAGGCATCTGGGACTGGGAGGTTGAAACGGGCAAGGTGGTGCATAACCAGCAGTGGTATGAATTGCTCGGCTACCGCGAAGGCGAGATTGCGCCGACGCTGGAGGCTTTTGAGAGTCTGCTGCATCCGGAGGACCGCCCACGGGTCTTTGACCGCGTACAGGCCATGATGAGGGGGGAAACGCCGGAGTACGCCTCCGAGCACCGGCTGAAGGCTTCAACGGGTTATATCTGGGTTCGAGATCGTGGCGGGGTGGCGGAAAGAGATCCGTCAGGCCGTCCGGTTCGCATCGTGGGCAGCATTTCCGACATCACCGAGCGCCGTCGCCGGGATGAACTCATCGCCGATCAGAAACGCCGTCTGGACGAGGTGATGGAAGCCGCGCAGATCGGCGATTACGAGTGGAACTGCCTGACCGATGTACAGGTGGTGAGCGAACGTTGGGCGGCACTTCTGGGTTATGCCGTGGACGAAGTTCCGGGGCTGGCCAGTGACGTGGCACAGCGCCTCGTACATCCGGATGACCTCCCTCACGCCCGGAAGCTGATGGGCCTGCATCTTCAGGGCAAGCTGCCGGTGTACGAGTGCGAAATGCGCATGCGCCACAAGACGGACCGCTGGGTCTGGATCATGGCCCGAGGCAAGGTCACCCGTTTCGATGCTGCCGGGCAGGCATGGTTGTTTTCGGGTACCCATCAGGACATCTCCCGCATCAAGGAGGCGCAGGAATTTGCCCGCCGCAGCGAGGAACTGCTGCGAAGCGCCATCGACACCATCAACGAGGCGCTGGTGATTTACGACCAGGAGGACCGGCTGGTCTTCTGCAACGAGCGATACCGCGAGTGTTACCCGCTGGTGCGGGATCTCATGCAGCCGGGGGTGACGTTCGAGACCATCGTGCGTACCTGGAAGGAACGTGGCGGTGGGCTCCCCCCGACTGAAGGGATCGACGAATGGGTCCGTCTTCGGGTGAAGGCCCACCGCGAAGGCAGCATGTTCGTGCAGCAGGTGGACAACGGACGTTACATGCGGGTGGTTGAACGGACGACTCCCATGGGCTACATCGTGGGTTTCCGAGTCGACATCACCGAACTGGTGATGGCCCAGCAGCAGGCCGATGCGGCCAACGTGGCCAAGAGCCGGTTTCTGGCCACCATGAGCCACGAGTTGCGCACCCCCCTCAACGGCATTCTGGGGATGGCACAGTTGCTCCAGCAATCCGATGTATCCGAAGCCGATCGCGTGGCATTCACGCAGACCATCCTGCACTCCGGACAGACCCTGCTCACCCTGCTCGACGACATTCTGGACCTTTCCAAGGTCGAGTCCGGGAAGATGGAGCTGGAGTTGCTGCCTTTCGACATCCGGCAGTTGCTGGACGAAACCCGCAGCCTCTTTGCCTCATCGGCCAGACAGAAAGGCCTGGCGCTCGACGTTCACTGGTCGGGCTCAAGCCACACGCGCTACCTGGGCGACGTGACCCGTTTGCGGCAGATGCTCAACAACCTGGTCAGCAATGCCATCAAGTTCACCCGCGAAGGCCGGGTGGAGGTGAACGCCACCGATTCAGCACCCGATGCGCATCACCTCCTGACCTTCGCTGTCAAGGACACGGGCATCGGCATCTCGGCCAGCAAGCAGAACCAGCTGTTTCAGCCGTTTTCACAGGTCGATGCCTCGACCAACCGGGAGTTTGGCGGCACCGGTCTGGGTTTGTCCATCGTTCGCAGTCTCTGTCATCTCATGGGTGGAGAGGTCGGGCTCGAAAGCGAGGAGGGCAGCGGTTCCCGTTTCTGGTTTCGCGTCCCCATGCAAGCCCTGACGGCGGTAACCCGGCATGCCGAACCGGTGGTTTCGTCGGCAGCGGCTCGCACGATCCCGGAGCTGTTCCAAGGTGAGGTGCTGGTGGTGGAAGATCATCCGATGAACCGGATGGTGATCCAGAACATGCTGGAGCGTCTGGGATTGAAGGTGCAGATCGTGCACGATGGTCAACAGGCTGTCGATGCCCTTGAGGCCGGGCTGTCACCCGATCTCATCCTGATGGATGTCGAAATGCCGGTGATGGATGGCTTTGCCGCCACCCGGCTCATCCGGCAGCGGGAACGTGACGGTGTGTTGAGCCAGCAGCGCATCGTGGCCCTGACGGCGAACGCTTTTGACTCCGACCGGCGCGATGCGCTGGAGGTCGGCATGGACGACTTCCTCTCCAAGCCGATCCATCTGTCGAGCCTGAAACGGGTGCTCGGCCGGTGGCTGCGCGCTGGTCAGTCTGCCGATTGATACCCTGCTCGCTCAGGGGCAGAGTCGCAGTTCCCAGGCCTCCGGCCTGACCCCGGGGCTCCAGGCCTCCAGGGGCTTGCACTCGCCCCCGGCACACAGTTCATAAGGATCGGTGTAGGCATTCGCCAGCAATCGCAGATGCGTGTTGGGCGATGAAGCCGGGGTGTACACGTACCAGCCCTGTCGCAGGATGGCGCCTTCCGGGGGCTCCATGCCGGCAGCCGAACCGCGAATGCGGGCTTCCGTCATCTGTAGCCTGGGGCCCATGACGGTGTTGACAATCCGGTAATCTTCTTCCCAGCGCTGTTTCTCGATCGAATGGGTCCAGGCCAGGGTGGCTGACCCTGACGGCAGTGTGACCATGTGCAGGATCACGGAACCTGTCATGGCCAGCAGGCAGAGGCTCGACAGCACGGATTCAGGTGGGGGTACGCAGGCCGGTGGCCTGAACGCGGCGGGTTCGCCAGACGTGCCAGATCACGAACAGCGCAATCAAACCCAGACCAATCTCGTCGGTCAGTGGCATCGCCACCACCAGGAAGCTGGCCGCCACCACAGCCCAGATTCGCTCCCACCATTGCAAGGGGCTGAACAGATAGCCAATCGCTCCCGCGCCCCACATGCCGATGGCCAGCAGGGCCTTGAAGACGATCCAGATCGTGGCCGTCCAGCTGTCGGTCTGCAGCATGAGGGCCGGACTGTAGACGGCCATGTAGGGGACGATGAAGCCCGCAATCGCCACCCTCACGGCCTGAAGGCTGATCTTCAGTCCTTTTTCCCGGGCGATCGGTGCTGCTGCGAACGCTGCCAGCGCCACCGGGGGGGTCAGGTCGGCCATGATCCCGAAATAGAACACGAACATGTGCGAGACGATCAGGGGCACCCCCAGTTCCAGCAGCACCGGCGCGGCCAGAGAGCTGGTGATGATGTAGTTTGGAATCGTCGGAATGCCCATGCCCAGAATCAGGCAGGTGAGCATGGTCAGGAAGAGGGCGAGGAACAGGCTTTCTCTGCCAATCGCAATCACGTGACCGCCCATTTCGGCGGCCACGCCTGTGAGGTTGATGACACCGATGATCACGCCCACCAGCGCGCAGGCGCTGGCCACCGGCAGGGCGTGGCGGGCGCCTTCCACCAGGGCTCGAACCGCCAGCTGGCGGGAGTCCTGACCAATGCGGCGCAGGTAGGTGATGGCAATCAGCACCAGGGTGATGACGAAGAACACCCCGATGCCGAACTGGAAGAAGCCGGCGCAGGCAAAACCGAGCAGCACCCAGAACAGCGCGCGCAAGGCGAAACCACTCACCCCGCTGATGGCCGCCGCGCCGAAGATGAGCACCACCGTGAGGGCCAGCCCGACCGATCCCGAAAACATCGGGGTGTAGCCCGAGAACAGCAGGGTGACCAGGCCGGCCAGCGGCAACAGGAGGTACCAGCGCTCCTTGACGGCCGTCCAGGGGTTGGGGCACTCTTCCTTGGGCAGACCCACCAGACCTTTGCGACCAGCTTCCAGGTGAACCATCCAGAAGACGGTGACAAAGTACAGAATGGCCGGAATGATGGCGGCTTTGACGATCTCGATGTAGGGCACGTTGATCGTTTCGGCCATGATGAAGGCCACGGCCCCCATGACCGGAGGCATGATCTGCCCCCCCATGCTGGACGTGGCCTCGACGCCTCCGGCAAATGCCGGGCTGTAGCCAAACCGCTTCATGAGCGGGATGGTGAATTGCCCGGTGGTGACCACGTTGGCCACCCCGGAGCCATTGATGGTGCCCATGAGCCCCGAGGAAATCACCGACACCTTGGCCGGTCCACCACGGGAATGCCCCACGGTGCCCATGGCGAAATCGTTGAACAACCGGATCATGCCGGCCTGCTCCAGAAAGGCGCCGAACAGGATGAACAGGAAGATGAAGGTGGAAGACACAAAGGTGGGTGTGCCGTAAATGCCTTCGGTGCCGAAACCCAGCTGGGCAACGATCTGGTCCAGGCCGTAACCCCGGTGTGCCAGACTCCCGGGCAGGTGTTGCCCAAACACGGCATACAGCAGAAACAGACCGCAGATGATGGGAAGCCCCCAGCCCATGACACGCCGCGCTGCATCGAACACGAGCGCGATCAGCACGATACCCACCAACCAGTCCCAGCCCTCCACCTCGCCAGCCCGCACGGTGAGTTCGACCTCGAAAAACCACTGGTACATGCCGGTGGCAAAACCGGCAATGCCCAGCACCCAGCCCAGGACCTTGCCACCGGTTCCCAGCCATCCCGTCCTGCCGTAAAAGGGTGGGTACAGCACGAAGATCATCAACAGCACAAAGCCCACATGGATGGCGCGAATGACCTGGCTGGAGAGCGGATGAAAGGCGGCCATCCAGAGCTGGTAGCCCGAGAAGGCGATCGCAATCCAGAAGATGGCCCCCGCGATGCTGGCGCGGGACTGCTGGGTGGCGTGGACGTCGGTGGGTGGGGTGGGGGTCATGAAAACCTCAGGGGCGGACAAACCGAAACGGCCCCGTGTGGGGCCGTTGACGGATGCGTCCTGGCATCACGGAATGGGACGGGGTTACTTGATCAGGCCGACTTCACGGTAATAACGCTCGGCACCGGGATGGAGCGGGATCGGCATGCCCTTGATGGCGTTTTCACGCTTGATCACCCGAGCCGCGCTGTGAGCGGCGTGGAGGGTGTCGAGGTTGTCGTACATGGCCTTGACCATGCGATAGACGGTGTCGTCCGGCACGCCGGTGTGGGTGACCAGGAAGTTGGGGATGGCGGCGGTGGGCACGTCTTCGGTCTGACCGGTGTAGGTATTGGCCGGAATCACGGACGGCTGGTAGGCAGGGTCGCCCACCTTGGCCACCACATCATGCGGCACAGGCACCACGACGATGCGCACGGCGGTGGACAGGTCACGAATGGAGGCCACGCCCAGGCCCGCTGACTGCAGTGTGGCGTCCAGCTGGCGGTTCTTGATCAGTTCCACGGATTCGCCAAAGGGCAGGTATTCAACCTTGCCCAGATCGCTGTAGCTCAGGCCGGCGGCCTTCAGGATGGCGCGGGCGTTGAGTTCGGTACCTGAGCGGGCAGCCCCTACCGACAGACGTTTGCCTTTCAGATCCGCAATGGTGCGGATGCCGGAATCGGCACTGGCCACAATCTGGATGTAGTTGTTGTAAGTGGCTGAGAAGCCGCGAAGTTTGTCGAGTTTGGTCCGGAACCCGGCTTCTTCGTTGCCGTTCCAGGCGTCAGAAATCGTGTCGGCAAGCGACAGTCCCAGTTCACCACGGCCAGCTTGCAGGAGGTTGAGGTTTTCGGCAGAGGCGCGTGTCACCTGCGCGGTTGAACGCACGTTGGGAATGTCTTTGGCAAACGATTGAGACAGGGAAACACCGATCGGGTAGTACACCCCGCTCTGACCCCCGGTGAGCACGTTGATGAACTGCTGCTGTTGCGCGGCCGCCGTTCCGGCCACCAGGGCAGCACCCATGCCAACGATCAAACCCAGTTTCTGAATCAACCGCATATTGTCTCCTGCTTGAGTGATGATCAAGAAATCTTACAGCAGGATGACAGGACTCCATCCCCCGGAGTTACACCTAGGGGACGGGGTGGTCGTGGCGTGCGATGAGTTCCAGCCGTCTGGCCTGCCAGTCCAGAACGGCTGCCCGCCGGTGCATGCGTTCGGCCAGTCGGGGATACGCCTCGCGAATCACGTCGCTGGCAAACTGCTCCATGAAACGCGACTTCAGTTCCGCCCGGGCCCGTTCCACACCCATGGACTCGTAGGGCACGGAGGCCAGCAGAAGAAAGCCATCGTCCGGGATGCGGCCCCCATCCATGTTGCTCTGGATGATGTGCGCTGCAGTGCGAATGGGGTGGGCCAGGTCCGGGCTGTAGGGTCCCACGATCAGGGCCAGATTGGGCGTGTGCAGAAAATCGAATCCACGCCCCAGGCAGATCACCCATTCCCGGTGTTCGATGGCCAGTTCGCGTGACTGGCGTTCGCTCTGCGCCCGGATCTCGGCCACGTGAGCGATGTTGCCTTTCAGCAGAGGCAGCAGGTCGGCCTGCATGGGGGGCGGCAGATCGGGAAGCAGACTGGCCAGTTGAGGCGCCAGCGACGTGGTATGAGCGGGGTCGAACCCGGCCATGTCCATGACCGCCCCGTCGGGGCTGTGAAGCAATAGCGCCTCCTGATCGGTTTCAAAGCCGCAGACCAGGGGGTAGACGGTCTGGTGGGCGTGTCCGAAGAGGTGCGAGACCTGATCGCGAATGGCCCAGGCGTGTTCCATGCTGGCCTGCCGGTTGTAGTGGAAGCCCGCGCAGCCGCGTTTGACGTCGCCGCGTGACCAGTGGTAAGTGATCAGCAGCAGCACGCGACGTCCCGCCTGGATCATGCTCTGGACATGATGGGTCAGGATCTCGCCCAGGTGCGGCCAGCCCAGGTTGAACATGCCGCCGAGGTTGCGGAAGGGCATCAGGATGCCAGCCGGTGTCTGGGTGGCCACCGACAGGTTGATCCGGCCGTCCATGCATTTGAGGGCCGCGATCGCGGTGGGGTGCTCGGCGAGGTAACGCTGGCGCGCCAGCCAGGCCTCCGGGCTGCGAAAGGCCGCGCCATGGCGTTCGGCCAGTCCGAACAGCCATTCGATCCGCTCCCCGATCGGGGCGCTGTGCATGAACAGGGGGGGCGAGGGCAAGCTGTCTGAAGACGCGTCTGAGGCCGGATACATAGGTGAGGGCTGTGAAAACGTATGGCCCATAGTCTATGGGATACCCGTCAGCGTCGCCACAGGGATTCCACCGCAAGGCCCAGCTCGATCACGGCCAGTGCGTAGTAACTGCTCTGGTTGTAACGGGTAATGGCGTAGAAATTGCTCGTGCCCGCCACATAGGTACGGGGTCGGCCGCCCTGTGAAGGGTCTCCGTTTTCCAGTTCCACCAGCGCAAGCGGACCGGGGTGTTGCCGACCGG
>CAZEZY010000085.1:0-10146 GCA_964516635.1 uncultured Tepidimonas sp.
GGGCACCGTGTCGTTCGGCAAGGAAACCAAAGGCAAGGTGCGCCTGCAGATCACCGACCCGGACGGCAAGGTCTGGGAAGAGCTGGTGCCCAAGGAAAAGAACATCCTGGTGCACGAAGGCCAGGTGGTGAACAAGGGCGAACTGATCGTCGACGGACCGGCCGATCCGCAGGACATCCTGCGCCTGCTGGGCATCGAAGAGCTGTCGCGCTACATCGTGGACGAGGTGCAGGACGTGTACCGACTCCAGGGCGTGAAGATCAACGACAAGCACATCGAGGTGATCGTGCGCCAGATGCTGCGTCGCGTCGTGGTCGAGAACCCGGGCGATTCCAGCTACATCGCGGGTGAGCAGGTCGAGCGCTCTGAAATTCTCAACACCAACGATGCGCTGCGTGCCGATGGCAAGACGCCCGCCACCTACAGCAACGTCCTGCTGGGGATCACCAAGGCTTCGCTGTCCACGGATTCCTTCATCTCGGCCGCTTCCTTCCAGGAAACCACGCGCGTGCTCACCGAAGCCGCGATCATGGGCAAGAAGGACGATCTGCGCGGACTGAAAGAAAACGTGATCGTGGGTCGTCTGATTCCAGCCGGGACGGGCATGGCCTTCCACGACGCTCGCCGTGTCAAGGAGCGCATGGACGAGGAAGAGCGCCGCGCGATTGCCGAAGCCGATGCAGCGGCTCTGGCGGCCGATCGGGCCGAGGCCAGCGACACCGCCGATTGATCGGTTGGGTCTGAAAGCAACAGCCCGGTGTGCTCAGGTACACCGGGCTGTTTCATTTGACGAAGGGTGCGTTACAGTATCGATGCTGCATGCTCGCAGCCAAAAGGAGGAGCGATGTCCCTGTTCTGGTGGATCGTGATGGCGGTGCTCGCCGTGATTGTTTTCTGGGCGGTCGGGGTGTACAACCGACTCATGCGACTGAAAAATCAGGTCGCCAATGCCTTCGGACAGATCGATGTGCAACTCAAGCGCCGTTACGATCTGATTCCCAATCTGATCGAAGTGGCTCGCAAATACCTCCAGCATGAAGCGGAAACCCTGGAGGCGGTCATTGCGGCGCGCAATCAGGCGCAATCAGCCGAAAAAGGGGCGGCCGCCAACCCTTTGAATGCCGGCGCTCTCGGGGCACTGGCCGGGGCCGAGCAGTTGCTGGGTGGCGCACTCGGGCGGCTGTTTGCCGTGGTTGAAGACTACCCGGAACTCAAGGCCGATCAGACCATGCGGGAACTCACGGAAGAACTCACCCATACCGAAAACCGGGTGGGTTTTGCGCGACAGGCCTATAACGATCAGGTGCTGGAATACAACGATGCCGCGCTGCACTTCCCCACCATCATTGTGGCGAGGCTGCTGGGCTTCATCGCGCTGGAGGTCCTCGCATCCACGACCAACGAAGAGGAACGCAAGGCGCCGAAGGTCCAGTTCTGAAGCCGGTGTGTCAGGGCCGTGAAGTTTTTCGAATTCCAGCGCGATGCCAGGGGGCAGACACGACGCCTCCTGTTCTGGTTTGCGGTGATGGTGCTGTTGCTGGTTCTGGCCGTCAACTTCGCCTTGGCGCTGGCCTGGCAACTGACCTTCGGCGGTGTGTTTGGGTATCCGTCCCATTTTTTTTCGGTCAATACGGCCGTGACCCTGATGTTTGTGCTGGGAGGCTGGTGGGTGGAAACCTCAAGCCTGGAGGGCGGCGGTGTCGCTCTGGCGCAAAGGCTCGGCGCCCGGGAAGCCAGGCCAGGAGACAGTGCCGACGAGCAACAGTTTGTCAACATCGTTCAGGAAATGGCCATCGCGGCCGGTATGCGGCCACCGACCCCGATGGTGATGGCCAGAGCGGTGTCGATCAATGCCTTTGCGACCGGCTGGGATGAGCGCGATGCGGTGGTGGTTGTCACGCAAGGCGCCCTCGAGTCCCTGACGAGGGAGGAAATGCAGGGGCTGGTGGCCCATGAGCTGAGTCATGTCCGCGAAGGGGATACGCGTTTGAACATGCGGCTGGCAGGCATGGTGTTTGGCCTGGAAATGATCTACCGGATGGGGCAGTCCCTCATGGAGCCTGATGCCCGAGGTCAGCGCCACATCGGATTTCTGCTCGGCGTGGCGCTTCGGTTGGTGGGCTGGCTGGGCTGGCTGGCAGGGCACGCGTTGCAGGCGGCCGTCTCGCGCCAGCGAGAGCATCTGGCCGATGCCCGGGCCATCCAATGGACGCGAAATCGCGAAGGGCTGGGGCGTGTGCTGCGCAAGGTACTCTGGCAGATGAAGCAGCCAGGCACGCTGACCACGGTCGAGCAGCCGACCGTCCAGCACATGTTGCTGGTTTCGGGCGAGTCCGGCTGGATGGGGCGTTGGCTGGATTCGCACCCGCCGCTTCCTGACCGGATTGCGCGGATCTATGGTGGACGCATGCCACCGCTGACCCCGATGCAAGGCCGAGAGCCGGTTGATTCCGCGCCTGCATTTGCCGATACGCTGCCCCTCGTCGATGCCTGAAACCTTGCATCACCCTGCTGCTGGTGCCCCTGCGGTCGGTTTGGCTGAGCAACTCGCCTGGACGGCTCGCCTGGTGCAAGCCGTGCAGAAGGGGCGTTCGCTGACGGATGCGGTCGTGGGTGTACCGATGCGATTGCGACCCGGGGTACAGGCGCTGACGTTCGATGCCCTTCGGCGTTTGGGATTGACCCGCGCCATCGTTCGGTTGTTGAGTGCTCGTCCGCCTGTCGAGCCGGTGCATTCCCTGCTCTGCGTGGCCATCGGGCTCCTGCTCGACACGCCAGAAGCGTCGGGGCGCTCCCGTTATGGTACTCACACGGTGGTGGATCAGGCCGTGCGCGCACTGAAGCCGCTGAAACAACCGGTGGCGCTGGCCGGGTTTGTGAATGCCTGTCTCCGGCGATTCCTCAGAGAGCAACCCGCGCTGATCGACCAGGCCACCGAGCAGACCGAAGCCCGCTGGAATCATCCGGCCTGGTGGGTCGACCGGTTGAAGCAGGATCACCCGCTGCACTGGCAAGCCCTGCTCGAGGCAGACCAGCAACCAGCCCCGATGGTGCTCCGCGTCAACCGTCGACGAGGGTCGCGAGCGGCATACCTGTCAGCGCTGCAGGACCTGGGGGTCCCTGCCGTGGCCTGGGGTGAGGATGCAATCCAGTTGCAGGAGGCCATGCCGGTGGAGCGTCTGCCCGGATGGGCCGACGGTGCCGTGTCGGTACAGGATGGGGCGGCTCAGCTGGCTGCCAGCCTGCTGATGGGGGATGGGCTCGGGATACGCCGGGTGCTGGATGCCTGTGCCGCGCCGGGAGGCAAGACCGCCCATCTGCTGGAGTGGGCGCAGACCGACCTGCTCGCGCTGGACAAGGACGCCAGACGGTGTGAGCGCATACGCGAGAACCTGGACCGGCTCCGTCTGAACGCCGAGGTGAAGGTGGCCGACGCCGGAGAGACTGCCAGCTGGTGGGACGGTCGGCCCTTCGACGCCATTTTGCTGGATGCCCCTTGCACGGCCTCCGGCATCGTGAGGCGCCATCCAGACGTCCGATGGTTGCGTCGGCCGTCGGATGTCACGCAGCTCGTCGAGCAGCAAAAGCGCCTGCTGGAGGCCCTCTGGCCCCTGTTGCGATCGGGAGGGCGACTGCTGTACTGCACCTGTTCGGTTTTTCGGGCTGAAGGGGAGCAGCAGATACAGGCCTTTCTGGATCGACACGCGGATGCGTTGCGACTCCCCGCACCCGGTCATCTGTTGACAGGACTCGCCGGCGCCCAGCCTGTCGCCAGTTCGGAAGACCCTTTCAGCGACAATCGCTGGCGTGGAACGGATGGTTTTTTCTATGGCTTGCTGCAACGGCAGTCGTGATGCCCAGGCGGCTTCTGCGGCTCGCAGAAGATGGCGCAGGTGCGTCTGGCTGCTTCCCCTCTGGTGGATGCTCTGGATGGTGCCCTCCTTCGCCGGGACACTGGCTGAGGCCCAGCCGGAGCTGAGTCGTGAAGCCGACGGCCTTTACCTCAGTGCTCGCCTGCCTCTGGAGACGCCGGCAGGCCTGGAAGAAGTCTTGCTGAGGGGGGTGCCCGTTCATTTCGTCTGGCAGGCGGACCTGCTGCGCGCCCGGTGGTACTGGAAAGACCAGCGTCTGGTCACGGTTCAGCGTGTGGTCCGTGTGGCCTATCAGCCCCTGACCCGGCGGTGGCGTGTCAGTGTGAGTTCGGGCAGTCCCATGGAAACGGGGCTGGCAGGTGCGCTCCATCAGAATCTGGATGCCTTCGAGCAGGCCATGGCCGCTGTCGTGTCGGTATCCCGCTGGAAACTGGCCGATACGGACATGCTGCCCGATGGGGCAGACCTGCGGGTGGATTTGCAGCTTCGTCTGGACGGGGGGTTGCTGTCCAGGCCTTTCCAGCAGGGTGGGCCGGGTCAGATGGACTGGGGGGAGATGTATCGGGTCACCTTGCAGGTGCCTTCATGAACCGGGCCTCCCCATCGACCCAGAGCCCCTCCAGCCGCCGGTGGCTGCTGGGCACGGCGCTGGTGTTCATGGGCGGTATCGCGCTGGTGCTGTTTTTCCTGCTCACCCTGGCGACCGATCACCGGGCATTCGAGGCCACCGGTTACACCAGTCTGGTCTGGCTCAATGTCGGCGTTGCTTCGGTGCTGGGCCTGGTGCTGCTGTGGCTGACCGTGGGTCTGGCCAGCCGATGGCGTCGCAAGCGATTTGGCAGCCGGCTGCTGGTCAAGCTGGCGGCCATCTTTGCCCTGGTGGGCTTTGTGCCGGGCTTGCTCATCTATGTGGTCTCCTACCAGTTTGTGTCCCGTTCGATCGAGACCTGGTTCGACGTCCGCGTGGAAACGGCGCTGTCGGCGGGTCTGAATCTGGGACGGACCACGCTGGACACCCTGGCGGCCGATCTGTCTGGCAAAACCCGAACGGCAGCGACCGCCATGGGGGGGATGGGCGATCTGGCGGCCGCACTCAGCCTCGAAAACCTTCGCGAGCAATTGCAGGCCAACGATGTGATCCTCTGGAGCAGCGCGGGTCAGGCCCTTGCCACCGCTGGGGATTCACGATTCAATCTGGTGCCCGAACGGCCGTCAACCACCCTGTTGCGTCAAGTCCGCAACCAGCGACTGGTCACCTGGATCGAGGGTCTTGAAGAGCTGGAGGCACTGGCCGATCCCGCGCAGGTGCTGTCGCTTCCCGTGCGGGAGCTGCCCAGGGTCAGGGTGCTGGCCGTTGTCGGACCATCCAGTTTCGGATTGGGCGCAGAGCTGCGGTTTCTTCAGGTCTCTGCGCCACTGCCCGCCGCGCTGGTGGCCGATGCCCTGTCGGTCCAGATGGCGAACCGTGAATACCAGGAACGCGCACTCGCCCGCGACGGTTTGCGCAGCATGTACATCGGGACGCTCACGCTGGCGCTGTTCCTGTCGGTGTTTGGTGCGGTGTTGCTGGCGGTGTTTCTGGGCAATCAGCTCGTCCGGCCCCTGCTGGTGCTGGCGGAAGGCATGCGTGATGTGGCGCGTGGCGACCTCACGCCGAAAGCCGCCCTGACCGCCAGGGATGAACTCGCCGGCCTGACGCGGACCTTTGCCCACATGACTCAGGATCTGCTGGAGGCCAGGCAGGCGGTGCAGCAGAGCATGGGACAGGTGGACGCTGCCCGGGCCAGTTTGCAGACCATTCTCGACAATCTCACGGCCGGGGTGGTGGTGCTCGACGAACATCACCGCGTGATCAGTTCCAATCCCGGGGCGACACGAATCCTGCGGGTGCCGCTGGCCGCTCACCTGGGTGAGTCGCTGGACCACATTCCTCAACTGGAGTCGTTCGGGCGATGGGTGCAGCAGCACTTCGACCGGTTTCTGTCTGAGGTGACCGCCCACGATGGGGGGCACTGGCAGCAGTCCATCGCACTCGATGCCGGGCAGCATGCCGACATGGGACAGGGCACCACCCTGATTGCCCGAGGGGCACTGCTTCCGAACGGAGATCACCTGCTGGTGTTCGATGATGTGTCGGAAATCATATCGGCTCAGCGGGCCCAGGCCTGGGGCGAGGTGGCCAGGCGACTGGCGCACGAAATCAAGAACCCGCTCACCCCCATCCAGTTGTCTGCTGAACGGCTGGCCATGAAACTGTCACCGCGGCTCGAGGGCGCCGATCTGGGGGTGCTCAACAAGTCGGTCAAGACCATCGTGGATCAGGTCGATGCCATGAAGCGTCTGGTCAACGAATTCAGGGATTACGCCCGTCTGCCCGCCGCCGTGTTGCAGACGGTTGACCTGAACGCCCTGATCCAGGACATCGTGGGTTTGTATGACGCCTCCGAAACGCCTGTCCAGCTGGATCTGGAAGGCGGGTTGCCGCTGGTGCTGGCCGACGCGCAGCAGGTGCGGCAGGTCGTCCACAATCTGGTTCAGAATGCCCAGGACGCCACCCCGGCGGGTGCAGGCCCTGTGACCTTGCGGACCCGCTTGTCCGACAGCGGCCAACGAGTGAGGCTGCTGGTGCTGGATCATGGCCCTGGCTTTTCGGAGGCCATCCTCAAACGGGCGTTCGAGCCTTACGTCACCACCAAGGTCAAGGGAACGGGGCTCGGTCTGGCGGTTGTGAAAAAAATCATGGACGAGCATGGGGGCCGCGTGGACATCGGCCTGCGACAGGACGTTCCTGGTGGCGGCGCGCAAGTGTCGTTATCATTCAGGGTTGCAAATATGCAACACAGTTGAGCACTGCACGGAAGGCAAGCGACGCAGCATGGCGAACATATTGGTGGTCGATGACGAACTCGGGATCCGCGATCTCCTGTTCGAAATCCTGAACGATGAAGGGCATGCGGTGGAGCTCGCCGAGAACGCCGCCCAGGCCCGCGAACTGCGTTCACAGTACCGTCCGGATCTGGTTTTGCTCGACATCTGGATGCCCGACACCGACGGCGTGACGCTCCTGAAGGAGTGGTCCAGCAGTGGCTTGCTCAACATGCCGGTGATCATGATGAGTGGTCATGCCACCATCGACACGGCGGTAGAAGCAACGCGGATTGGTGCCATGGCTTTTCTGGAAAAGCCCATCACGCTTCAGAAACTGTTGCAGGCGGTCGAAAAAGGATTGAATCGAGTGGTGGCACGGCCCGTTGCGCCACCCAAGCTGGTGCCCTCGATGACCCCCGGTTCTGAAGCGCCTGCCGTTTCGGGCGAGGTTCGTCTGCCAATGGCCGATGATGCCGAGAATGCCGTGCAGACTTTCGACCTCGATGTGCCGTTGAGAGACGCCCGTGATGCCTTTGAAAAGGCGTATTTCGAATTTCACCTCGCCAAGGAAAGTGGTTCCATGACCCGCGTGGCCGAGAAGACCGGTCTGGAGCGCACGCACCTGTACCGCAAGCTCAAGCAGCTGGGCGTGGACCTTGGCAAGTCCAAACGCTCGGGAATCTGAGTGGTTTTTGTGTTATATTAATGGTCTTGGCCCGGTAGCTCAGTTGGTAGAGCAGCGGATTGAAAATCCGCGTGTCGGTGGTTCGATTCCGCCCCAGGCCACCAAACCCTAAACCCGCATCAGACTTCGGTTTTTTGCGGGTTTGCCTTTTTCATGGCCCCCACTTTTTTCCGGATCCGTGTGCAATCGGATTGCACATAAAGGGCCCGAAATCGGGGTCATTTAAAGGGCATTCAAGGCTACTGCATCGACAGCCACGACTCAAATCGTTGTTGACGGCGGCGGCTTCAGGGTAGAGATTGGGCAGCAGGATATGGAGCGCACCAGCATGAGCATGGCAATGCTCTCCTTGAGCTGGTCAAGCGCAAGCAGCTTCGTCATGAACGTCACTTGATCGTCCGCCAGTTCAATGAAGAACTCACACCACTCCCGCAGCGCCTTCTCGGACAGGTTCTAGCTCCTTCTCGGCTTCGATATGCGCCAGGGCAATGCGCTGACGCTGAGCGATGCTCGGGGCGGCCGAGAAGTCCGAGCGAAGAGCCCGCTCAACGCCAGGAGGCGTTGTTCGCCTCCAGAGGCCGATGGCGAAATCGAAGAGCCGCTCTCGCCTTGCGAAGCGTAAAATGCTGGCCACAAAGACAACTTTCGGAGGTGGCGATGCACTGGTATCTCGTCCATACCAAGCCCAGGCAGGAAAAGTGCGCCCTGGACAACCTCCAGCGCCAAGGCTATCCGTGCTACCTGCCCACCCTCCCGTCCGAAAAGCTCCGCCAGGGCGTGCTCACGGTGGCCGCCGAACCCCTGTTTCCGCGCTACCTGTTCATCCGCCTGGGCCAGGGCGATTCAGCGCCAAGCTGGGCGCCCATCCGTTCCACCAAAGGCGTCAGCCGTCTGGTCAGCTTCGGGGTGGAGCCGGCCAAGGTGGCTGAATCACTGGTTGAAGCCCTGCGCGAGCAAGAGGCATCTGTCCAGGCCAAGCCTGAGCGCCTGTTCCAGCCGGGCGAGCGCGTGCGCCTCACCGAAGCGCCCTTTGCCGGCATCGAAGGCATTTACCAGATGGCCGACGGCGAGCGCCGCGTCATGGTGCTCATTGAACTCATGTCGCGCCAGGTGCGCGTGCCAGTGGCCCCCGCCAGCCTGCGCAAGGTGGGCTGAAGGGGTTCGTCCGGCCGTGATCCGTGCCAGCGTCCATCCGTACATGGCTTCTGAAATAATGCAAGCATGACGCTTAACATCCAGCCAGACTTGCAAAGTCAGCTCAATGCGATATTTCAAAGGTGCGCAGAACTGGAATTTGCCGTGTTGGTGGGCAGCCAAGCGTCAGGTGAGTCAAAGCCAGACAGCGACTGGGACATCGCCATTCGCTGGGTTCGTGATGTGTCCGCTTTCAGGCGCCTGGCATTGACCGAGGCTTTAAGGCTCGACCTCGCCCGTGCTCTCAAGGTGGAACCCGAAAAAATCGATCTGATTGACTTGGCCGCTGCCCGCTTGGCCATGCGCGCGCAGGTGGCTGAGCACGGTCTGGTTTTGTATGGTGCCGATCGCTTGCCCTGGCTGCGGTTTCTCCAAACCACCTGGGCGGAGATAGAGGACTTTGACTGGAGGCAGCGACATGCGGCTTGAGTTGCCAGTTTGTGCTGGACTTTCTGCGCCGTCCCATTGCATCAAAATGAGTTGAGGCTGGCGCTGTCTGATTCTATGGATTCGTATCTGTCAACTGCCGAAATTTTGTCGGCCCAAGATCCGCAAGCCACTTCTCATACCCGCGACTGCGCTTGAACGCGCGTAGGATTTGCGCAGAAAACATCTGTTTGCGCCCCATCACGTGGCTGGGGGACCGCCCAATTCGGTTCGCCAGCACTCCAAATTCGCCTCGCTCTGCTGTTGGCGGTGGCCTGGTGATTGCCGCGAGGAGCGATGCGGTTGTCCGGTGTCTCATGTCCGCAATCCCAATCACAAACGAGTCATTGACTGCGATTGCACACTTGACGTGCTGACGATCTGACGTCAAAATGTCTGCAATCGCGGTCTTTAAATATTTTGAGACTGCGATTGCAGCCATGAAGCGCAACGAACACCCCCTGATGACCGCAGAGCGACTCGACGAGGCCCGCCAGCTCGGTGAGAAGCTGGCGCGCCTGCGCATGGCCCGGCGGATTCGGCAAGCCGACGCCGCCACGCGGGCCGGGCTCTCCCGTTCCACGGCCGTGCTGCTCGAGAAGGGGGACCTCGGCCGCACCCAGGCGCAAATCCTGCGGTATCTGGAGGCCATAGCTCCCGGCGTGAGCCTGCTGTCCCTGCTGAAAGAAGACGACCCGTCGCTGCAAGCACTGGCCGCACGCGAGACCACCCAGCGCGTCCGCACCTTGAGCAAGACCGAGCTGGAGCGGCTGGACTTCTGATGGCACGCAAGAAGTCCGAGGTCTACGTCTTCAGCCACGTCGGGCAGGCTGATGGGCACCGGTTCGTGCCGTCGGGCATCCTGGGCCTGACGGAGACCGACGGCGCGAACGTGCAGAACCGCGAGCTGGCCAGTGAGTTCGCCTACGGCACCGGCTACCTCGAGCGCAAAGAATCCTTTGAGCTGGACCCGGTGAGCCTGGCGTTCGGAGACCGGCAGGGCATCAAGGGCAAGGTGCTCTTCCCAGTCAACGGACTGGGGGAGTTCGGTGGCATTCGCGACGCCGCCCCCGACGCCTGGGGGCGCCGGGTCATCGAGGC
>CAZEZY010000086.1:0-10125 GCA_964516635.1 uncultured Tepidimonas sp.
GGTCGCGAGTTCGAATCCCGCCGCTCCGACCAATTTTCTCAAACAAGCGCACAATAAGGCCCATCTCTGGGCCTTTTCTCTTGTGTCGTCTGCCCGTAGCTCAGTTGGATAGAGCAACGGCCTTCTAAGCCGTGGGTCGGGGGTTCGAACCCCTCCGGGCAGGCCAAACGGGACCACCTGAATCAACATGACCGTCACGATCAAGGACGCCGCTGGCATCGAGGGCATGCGACTTGCGGGCCGACTGGCCAGCGAAGTGCTGGACTACCTGACTCCCTACGTGAGACCAGGTGTCACCACCGCCCAACTCGACCGACTCGCGCTCGAATTCATCGTGAAAGTGCAAGGTTGCGTGTCGGCCACGGTCGGTTACCAGCCACCAGGCTACCCGCCCTTTCCCTCATCGATCTGCACCTCGGTGAACCATGTGATCTGCCATGGCATTCCGAACGAGAAACCGCTGAAAAAGGGTGACATCGTCAACATCGACGTCACGGTCATCAAGGACAGCTGGCATGGCGACACCAGCCGCATGTTCGTGGTGGGTGATGCCCCACCCCCCGTGCGACGCCTGTGTACTGTCACCTACGAAGCCATGTGGAAAGGCATCCAGATGGTGCGGCCTGGCGTGCGACTGGGCGACATCGGGCATGCCATCCAGCAATACGCCGAAGCGGCCGGCTACTCGGTGGTGCGGGAATTCTGCGGCCACGGCATCGGTCAGAAATTCCACGAAGACCCGCAGGTTCTCCACTATGGCAAACCCGGCACGGGTCTGGAACTGCAGCCCGGCATGACCTTCACCATCGAACCCATGATCAACCAGGGGCGACGCGAAATTCGCGAACTGGGCGATGGCTGGACGATTGTCACCCGGGATCGCTCGCTCTCCGCCCAATGGGAACACACGGTCCTGTGCACGGAATCCGGCTACGAGATCATGACCCAGTCGGCGGGCACGCCAGCGCCCCCTCCTTTTGTGACAGTGACGGTCTGACCCGGGCTCTTCCATGGATGCCATCAGCACCGAGTCGATCGCCCAGTGGCGGCAACAGTACCGAGACAGCAAGGCGGCGTTGCTCCGACAGATCGGACAGATCAAGGGCAGCGCCAGAGCGGTCCATCAGCCCTTGCGGCGTCTGGCCCGCCTCACCGATGACACGCTGAAAAGCCTCTGGCGTGCCGCGGCGCTGCCCCGCACTTTCTGCCTTGTGGCCGTCGGCGGATACGGTCGGGGAGAGCTGTTTCCCTACTCCGACGTGGACGTGCTGGTGCTCATGCCCAGGGAATATGCCCTCGATGAGCAGCCGACGGTACGGGCGGCGCTCGAACGGTTCATCACGAGTTGCTGGGACACCGGACTGGAAATCGGCTCCAGCGTCCGGACGGTCGAAGAGTGCCTGGCCGAAGCCGCTGCCGACGTGACCATCCAGACGGCGCTGCTCGAGTGTCGCCGGGTGGCTGGCCACCGCCCCCTGTTTGAAGACATGGCTCGCCAACTCATGGACGCCATCGATCCCAAGGCGTTCTGGCAGGCCAAGCGCCTGGAAATGCGTCAACGGCACCAGAAATACGAGAACACCCCCTACGCTCTGGAGCCGAACTGCAAGGAATCACCGGGTGGGCTGAGAGACCTCCAGATCATCCTGTGGGTGGCCAAAGCCGCCGGCCTGGGTGACTCCTGGGAAGCCCTGTACCGTCGTGGCCTGGCCACCGGGCTCGAGGTGAGACAGCTCAAGACCAACGAAGCCCTGTTGAGCCTGATCCGGGCTCGTCTGCACGTGATCACCGGCCGTCGGGAAGACCGGCTGGTGTTCGACGTGCAGACCGCGCTGGCCGAGGCATTTGGTCACAAGGCTTTCGTGGCGCCCGACACCAACGCCCGGGTGGTGAGTGCCAAGAAAGCGCGCCGCGCCAGCGAAGCCCTGATGCGGCGCTACTACTGGTCCGCCAAGGCGGTGACGCAGCTCAATCAGGTGCTGCTGCTGAACATTCAGGAACGCATGGAGAGCGATGAACGGGGTGACCCACTGCCCGTGCGAGCCATCAATGAACGCTTTCTGGAGAAGGCCGGCATGCTGGAGGTGGCCAGCGACGACCTCTACCACCACCATCCCCATGCGATTCTCGAGACCTTTCTGATCTACCAGACCACGCTGGGCATCAAAGGCCTGTCTGCCCGGACGCTGCGCGCGCTCTACAACGCCCGGCCCATCATGAATGCCGCGTTCCGGCGGGATCCAGTCAACCGCGTGACGTTCATGCGCATCCTGCAGCAGCCCGAGGGGATCACCCACGCCTTTCGCCTGATGAACGAAACCTCGGTGCTCGGGCGATACCTGTGGGTGTTCCGCAACACCGTCGGGCAGATGCAGCACGACCTGTTCCATGTGTACACCGTGGACCAGCACATCCTGATGGTGCTGCGCAACGTCCGGCGCTTCTTCATTCCCGAGCATTCACACGAATACCCGTTCTGCTCGCGCCTGGCCGCGGGATGGGACAAGCCCTGGCTGCTGTACGTGGCGGCCCTGTTTCACGACATTGCCAAGGGCCGTGGAGGTGACCACTCCGAACTGGGGGCTTCTGATGTGGCCATGTTTGCCCGACAACATGGCATCGGCCGAGAAGACACCGAACTGATCCAGTTTCTGGTGGCCGAGCACCTGACCATGAGCCGGATTGCCCAGAAGGAAGACCTGAGTGACCCGGACGTGATCAGCGCCTTTGCCCGACGGGTGGGCAACGAAAGGCGGCTCACGGGTCTGTACCTGCTCACGGTGGCCGATATCCGGGGCACGAGCCCGAAGGTCTGGAACGCCTGGAAGGGCAAACTGCTCGAAGACCTCTACCGCGCCACGGTTCGCACCCTGGGCGGCGGCTCGCCGGCGCCGGATGCACTGATCGAGTCCAGAAAACGCGACGCCCTGACCACCCTGGCCCTGCATGCCCTGCCCCACATGGCGCACAGCAAGCTCTGGGAGCAACTCGACGTGAGTTACTTCATGCGCCACTCGGCCGACGAGATCGCGTGGCACACGCGGCAGATCAGCAAAACACTGTCGCAACGGGTTGACGATGGCTCCCCGATACCGGCCATGGTGCGCGCCCGTCTGTCGCCGATTGGCGAGGGCTTGCAGGTGCTGGTTTACTGCAAGGATCAGGCGGACCTGTTTGCCCGGACCTGCGGTTACTTCGACGAGGCCGGTTTCGGGATTCTGGACGCCAAGATCCACACCACCCTCGACGGCTACGCACTCGATACCTATCAGGTGATCACTTCCACGCTGGCCGAACACTACCGCGAACTGATCGCGATGGTGGAAAGCGAACTCCCGGACGCCATCATGGCAACCGGGCCGCTGCCTCGTCCCAGCCGCGGACGGTTGTCGCGCCGCGTGCGCAGCTTCCCCGTCACACCCCGGGTCGAGTTGCAGCCCGACGACAAAGGCCAGCACTGGCTGCTCAGCGTGTCGGCCAGCGACCGCAACGGTCTGCTGTTCTGCATTGCACGAGTGCTGGCCCAGCATCATGTGAACCTCCATCTCGCCAAGGTCATGACACTGGGCGAACGCGTGGAAGATACCTTCCTGATCAGTGGTCCGGGGCTGCACGCCCACCGACATCAGGCCCAGTTGACGCAGGACCTGCTCCAAGCGCTGGAAGGCGATACTTAGTGTCTTCCCGGTTGCCATGGCCAACGCCCCAGGGTAAATTGAACAGCCGTGCGGATATCCAAGGAGGCCCCATGAAAGCCATTGAACCCTTCAACCCGAATCGCCTATGGCTCTTGTCGGCGGTTTTCTGCCTGGGTGCGGCCTTCGGGTCGGTCAGCCCGGCGCTCGCCCAGGATGGGCCCGCGATTTTCCGGGGTGCCGACCTGAAGCTCGGTGAAGAACTGATCAAGCAGAACCGGTGTGTCCAGTGCCACGCCGAAAAGGTCGGGGGAGACGGTAGCAAGATCTACCGCCCGCTGGGAGTGATCAACACCTCGGGGCTGTTGCGTGGCATGGTCGAGCAGTGCAACTCGGCCCTCAATTTTCAGATGTTCCCGGAAGAAGTCACGGCCGTGGCGGCGGTACTGAACCGGGACCACTACCGCTTCAGGGACTGAGCAAGGCCTTCAGCCCGTCTTCGTCGATGACGGGCACCCCAAGTGCGAGCGCCTTGTCGAGCTTGCTGCCTGCCTCGGCCCCGGCCACCACGTAGTCGGTTTTCTTGCTGACCGATCCACTGACCTTGCCGCCAGCCGACTCGATGCGTTCACGAGCCTGGTCGCGCGACCAGTGGGGCAAGGTACCGGTCAGCACCAGGGTCTTGCCCTGCAGCACCTGGGGCTCTGCAGACGATCCTGCCCCCTCCTCCCAGTGCACGCCGCAGGCCCTGAGCTGTTCGATGACCTCGCGGTTGTGCGCTTGCTGAAAGAAGGTGTGAATGCTTTCGGCGACCACCGGACCGATGTCGCGGACCTGAAGCAACGCCTCCACATCGGCATCCATGATGGCATCCATGCGCCCGAAATGCCTGGCCAGTTCTTTGGCGGTGGCCTCGCCCACATGGCGTATGCCCAGGCCGAACAGGAAACGGGGCAATGTGGTGTGCCGGGATTTGTCGAGCGCATCGAGCAGATTTCGCGCCGATTTATCGGCCATGCGCTCCAGACCCGCCAGCGAGGTAAGCCCGAGGCGGTACATGTCTGGCAGGCTGCGGATGATCTGACCATCCACCAACTGGTCCACCAGCTTGTCCCCCAGGCCTTCGATGTCCAAGGCACGCCGCTGGGCAAAATGCAGCAGCGCCTGTTTGCGTTGCGCCGAGCAAAACAGCCCGCCGGTGCAGCGGTGGTCTGCCTCATCGGGTTCGCGTACCACCTCGCTGCCACACACCGGACAGCGGTCGGGCATCCGGAACTCGGGGCCTCGTGCGGTCGAGTCAAACAGGCCAGGCTGGCCCGGGTTACCCATCGCAGCGGGGGGTGGAACGACAGAAACCACCTCGGGAATCACGTCGCCTGCACGCCTGACGATCACCCGATCGCCCACGCGAACATCCTTGCGCAGGACTTCATCTTCGTTGTGGAGCGTGGCATTGGTGACCGTGACCCCTCCCACAAAGACCGGTGCCAGCTTGGCCACCGGCGTCAGCTTGCCGGTGCGACCCACCTGCACGTCGATGCCGATCACGGTGGTGGTCTGCTCCTGGGCCGGGTATTTGTGGGCCACCGCCCAGCGGGGTTCCCGTGTCACAAAGCCGAGCCGCTTCTGCCAGTCGAGACGATCCACCTTGTAGACCGCTCCATCAATATCGAACGGCAAACGATCGCGCTGACCGCCCAGTGCCTGGTGATAACGCACCAGTGCTTCGGCGCCCACACAGCGGGTCACGAGATCCGACACCGGCAGTCCCCAGCTGCGCAGCGCTTCCAGGGCCTCGTGGTGAGTCTCCCAGGTTGGACCGCCCTGCTCGGGCGCAGACACATCGCCCCACCCGTAGGCAAAAAAACTCAGGGGGCGTGAGGCCGCAATCTGCGGATCGAGCTGACGCACGGCGCCAGCCGCCGCATTGCGTGGATTCACAAAGGTTTTCTCGTTTTTCTCGCCAGCGGCCATCCGTTGACGCTGCCGCTCGTTGAGGCGTTCGAAATCGTCGCGGCGCATGTAGACCTCTCCCCGGACTTCGAGAACCGGTGGAATGGCCAAACGGCCTGGCGTCAGGCGCAGCGGCACCTGACCAATGGTGCGGATGTTCTGCGTGACCTCTTCGCCCACTTCACCATCACCACGGGTCGCTGCCTGGACCAGCACACCGTCTTCGTAGCGCAGGCTGATGGCCAGACCGTCGAACTTCGGTTCGGCGACATAGCTGACGTCGGGCGCACCAGGCGGCAGTTCCAGTTCCTTGCGAATGCGCAGGTCAAATGCAAGGGCGCCAGCGGGTTCGGTGTCGGTTTCGGTGCGGATACTGAGCATCGGCACGCGATGACGCACCGACGGGAAGGCATCCAGCGGTCTGCCCCCGACGCGCTGGGTGGGCGAGTCGGGCGAAAACCACTCGGGATACGTGGCTTCCAGCACCTGCAACTCCCGAAACCAGGCATCGTATTGCGCATCGGGCACCTCCGGCGCATCCAGCACGTAATACCGGTGGGCGTGGTGGTGGAGCAGGTCTCGAAGCGCCAGCAGCCGTTCGTGGGCGGACTGCCTGGATGGGTCTTGTTCGTCTCGCATGATTGGGGAGCCATTCTATCGGCGAGCCGACCGCTCGACGCGGTGGCTATGCCCGGTACAGCTGAACGGAGCGCATGACGAAACGGTTGGTGTAGGTGACAGGCAGTTGCACCACCTGCCAGTTCATGGGCAGACGCAGGCGCTCAAGCGCTCGCAGCACGTTGCTGGCCGCGCCATCGGCCATGAATCCATCGGTGGACAGGGATTCGCGGGAACGGAAAAAGGCCTCCAGAAAGACCCTCCGATCGCCATGCAACAAAGACTCTGGCACGTGCCGCATCAGATCCGAAGGCCCCGCTGTGCGCAGCCAGCGCATCGCCCGGACCACCGCATTCGTCAGCGACTGGATCACCTGGGGGTTCGCGTCGATGAAGGCGGTGGGCGCGCTCAGGCAGGTGCATGCCACTGGGCCGCCAAACACCCTTTCGGTGTCGCGCATGGTGCGGGTGTCCTTCAGGATGCGCAGCATCCCCGTCAGTTCGAGCTGCGTGGCGATCGGATCCCCGTAGCACAAGGCATCGACCTTCCGGGAATTCAGGGCCGCCATGGCCTGCCTCGGATCCGGGAGCTCAACAAACTGGACATCGGTCGGCTGGAGCCCGGAACGCATGATCACCCACTGGGCCACCCGCTGAGACAGAGAGCCATGGCTTCGCACGCCAATCTGGGCGCCCAGCAGATCCGCAATCTGCATGCCTGCAGGCATGTGCAGGGCTGAAGCCCCCAGCACCATCTGCGGAGCGCGGGAAACCAGCGCAAATGCGGTGTGACGATACCCTTGCGCGTTCAGGTAGAGGGTTCGCTCGAAACTGCCGGCGAAGATCACCGCAGGTACGCGTGCCGCCTCATCCAGGGTTCGTACATGGGCGGGCATGGGCGCGAGCGTCACGTCGAGGCCTTCATCCCGGAAGTAACCCATGTGATAGGCCAGGGCAACAGGGAGTTGCCGGATCTGGTCACCCGCCTGAATCCGGATCACGATGGGGGCCTCCCGTGTCTGGGCACGAGGCCAAGCGGCGGACGCCAGCGTCATCGCTGCCGACCCCATCATCCAGTCCCTTCGATTCCAGTTCACCACACAAGCCTCGCACTGGCAGTCTGATTACGTGACTGCAGGCGTTCAGCTTATCGGGCCGCTGGCAGGGCGTCCATCCGGATTGCCCCGGAAAGGGTTTACGCCAATGAGAAAAATGACCTAAATCCAGCGACGATCAGCCAGGGCGTGGGCAATCGTGCCGAGATCCACATACTCCAGCTCGCTACCGATGGGCACGCCTCGTGACAGGCGTGTCACGCGCAATGGCCTGGGCTTCAGAAGCTGCCCGATGACATGGGCGGTGGCCTCGCCCTCGGCGGTGAAACCGGTGGCCAGGACCACTTCCTTGACAGGACTGTCTTCAGTCGAGGGACCCAGCCTTTCGAGCAATCGGGCCAGGCCGATGTCCGATACCCCCACGCCACCCAGCGGGCTGAGCTTGCCCATGAGCACAAAATAGAGCCCTCGGTAAACGCCCGTTCGTTCGATGGCGGCCTGATCGGCAGGGGTTTCCACGACGCAGAGCAACGAAGCGTCCCGTTCGGGGTTGGCACAAGTGGCGCACACTTCGTGCTCGGTGAAGGTGTGGCACATCTGGCAATGCCGCATCCGCTCCACGGCATCCAGCAAGGCCTGGGCCAGCACCCTGGCGGCGGCAGGGTCGTGCTGCAGGAGGTGAAACGCCATCCGAGAGGCCGACTTCACCCCCACCCCGGGCAGCTTTTGCAAAGCCTGCACCAGGGCATTCAGTGCATCAGGCATGGGCAGAAATCAGAAGGGGAATTTCATACCACCCGGAAGCCCGGGCATGCCCGACGTGATCTTGCCCATCTTTTCCTGAGACGTTTCTTCGGCCTTGCGCACGGCCGCATTGAACGCCGCAGCGACCAGGTCTTCCAGCATGTCCTTGTCATCGGCCAGCAGACTGGGGTCGATCGTGACACGCTTGACGTCGTGCTTGCATGTCATCACGACCTGGACCAGACCGGCACCCGACTCGCCCGTGACCTCGATATGACCGAGTTCTTCCTGGGCTTTCTTCAGGTTGTCCTGCATGGCCTGAGCCTGTTTCATCAAGCCGGCCAGTTGACCTTTGTTGAACATGGAATTCCTTGTGTGCTGAAATGAATGAAGCGTCAGAGTGCCTGAACGCTGCCAGGCACCATTTTGCCTCCAAAGTCGCGCATCATCGCCTGAACAAACGGGTCGGCAAGCAAGGTGGCTTCGGCCGCAGCCAGACGCTCCCTGGCGGCAGACGCATGACGTCGGGCCGGGGTGTCCTCGGCGGGGCCCAGGCGAACCTGCAACTGCACCGCATGGCCCACCTGCGACAGAGCGGCCTGCAGCCGATCGCGGGTGCTGGCCTGGTTCAGCGAGGGGTTGCTGACCTCGATCGTCCAGACGGCGTCTGTTCGACCCACCAGTTGTGACTGCAGAGCCAGTTCACGCGTGAGCGCGGTGATGGCGTCGTTTTCGAGCAAGCGGTTCACCCAGTCGAACCAGAGATCGGCCAACGGCAAGCCGCTGTCGGTGTCCAAGACCGTTGGCGCGGGCATCGGTACCAGCAACGGCGCCAGCGCTGGTGCCGGCATGGGCTCGGGCGCTGGCTGAGCCGCGGGTTCAGGGGCAGGCGGCGGTGTCTCCACCGCTTTTTTCAGTGTTTTTTTTTCTGTCGTTGGCGGTTGAAAGGCCAGCATGCGCAGCAGGATCATGGTCATTGCCGCGTACTCATCCGGTGCCAGCCCCAGTTCCACCTTGCCATGCAGACAGAGGCTGTAAAGAAGCTGGGTCTGATCGGGGGGCAGCCACTGGGACAGCTGCGCCACCCGGGCGTCTTCCGGGTCGTTGGGCCGGGCATGGCCAGGCACCGCCTGAAACACGGCCATGCGCTGGAGCACGCCCGTCATGTCGTCCAGGGTGGACGCCGCGCTGTGCCCCTGAATCCGCATGGTGTCCACGGTATCCACCAGGGTCGCGCCATCGGCGGCGGCCACCGCCTCGATCAGTCGCCAGACGTGGTCGCGATCGGCCACACCCAGCATCTCACGGACGACTCCCTCCCTCAAGGCGCCGCCCCCAAAGGCGATGGCCTGGTCGGTCAGGCTCAGGGCGTCCCGCATCGACCCACGGGCCGAGCGGGCCAGCAGATGCAGCGCACCGTCGTCGGCATCAACCGCTTCGGCATCGAGCACGTGCCTGAGATGGGCCTGGACGGTTTCGGGCGCCATCGGACGCAGATTGAACTGCAGACAACGGCTCAGCACCGTGACAGGCACCTTCTGCGGATCGGTGGTGGCCAGAACGAACTTCAGGTATTCGGGCGGCTCCTCCAGCGTCTTGAGCATCGCGTTGAAGGCCGTGTTCGTCAGCATGTGGACTTCATCGATCATGAAGACCTTGAAACGGCCCTGAACCGGTTTGTAAACGGCCTGTTCCAGCAAGGTCTGGACCTCGTCCACCCCACGGTTTGACGCCGCATCGAGTTCGGTGTAATCCACAAAACGGCCGGCATCGATGTCGCGACAGGCGTTGCACACCCCGCAAGGCGTGGCGGTCACGGTGCCTGAGCCATCGGGGCCGGTGCAGTTCAGCGACTTGGCCAGGATGCGGGACACGGTCGTCTTGCCCACCCCCCGGGTGCCGGTGAACAGGTAGGCGTGATGCAGGCGCTGGGTGGTGAGTGCGTTGCACAGGGCTTGCACCACATGCGCCTGCCCCACCATTTCGGCGAAATGCTTGGGGCGGTACTTGCGAGCCAGGACAACGTATGACATGCAGCCATTCTATCTGTCGCTTACAATGGAGAGCGACGGGCCTTCCCGCATGGTGAAGCGGCCAACCGGGTCAGGTGGGGAACCAAGC
>CAZEZY010000087.1:0-10117 GCA_964516635.1 uncultured Tepidimonas sp.
ACGTCACCGGCCAGGGTCGGCATCCAGTGCAGCTTCAAGGGCTTGAGGTCGTCGGCGGTGAGCACGGCATGCACGCCGGGCATGGCCAGCGCCGCTGCCTTGTTGATCTTCTTGATGCGGGCATGCGCCACGGGTGCGCGAACGATGTCCATGTGCAGCATGCCGGGCAGCTTGAGGTCATCGACGTAGTTGCCCTTGCCCTGGATGAAGCGGGCGTCTTCCTTGCGCAGGCGGGCAGCCCCCATGCCGGCCAGGGCCAGCTCGCGGGCTTCAACGGTATTGACGGGAGCGTTCATGTGGATGTCTCCATGGGTTCTGGGTGGGCCTCAGGCGGTGGCCGTGGCCTGCTCGCGCAGCTTGTTGGCGGCGTACTGCACCGCTTTCACGATGTTCTGGTAGCCCGTGCAGCGGCACAGGTTGCCGCTCATGCCCATGCGGATCTCTTCTTCCGTGGGGTTGGGGTTCTCCTGCAGGAAGCGGTAGGCGCGCATCAGCATGCCGGGTGTGCAGAAGCCGCACTGCAGGCCATGCTCCTTGTAGAAGCCTTCCTGCACGGCGTGCAACACCCCGCCCTGGGCCAGGCCTTCCACGGTCAGCACCTCCGAGCCATCGCACTGCACCGCCAGGTGGGTGCAGCTCTTGACGCTGCGGCCATCGATGTCCACCGTGCAGGCGCCGCAGTGGCTGGTTTCACAGCCGATGTGGGCCCCCGTGAGGTTCAGTTCTTCGCGCAGAAAGTGGATGAGCAGGGTGCGCGGTTCCACGGCTTTTTCGTGGGTGCGGCCGTTCACCTCGACGGAAATGAGTTTCTTTGCCATGACGTGTCTCCTTGAGTTGTTCGGCTCAGGCGCAGCGGGCCCATGCCTTGGACAGCGCGCGCTTGACCATCTGTCCTGCCATCGCGGTCTTGTATTCCAGGTCGCCACGCAGGTCTTCGGCGGGCTCGCAAATGGCCATGGCGGCATCGGCGGCCGCCTGCAGGGTGGCCTCGTCCAGCGCCTTGCCCAGCACAGCCTGCTCGGCGGCTTGGGCACGCAGCGCCGTGGGCGCCACGTTGGTCAGGGCGATGCGGAGGTGCGTCACGGTGGCACCGTTGCGGCGCATCACCACCGCACAGCCGGCGGTGGCCCAGTCGCCTGTCTTGCGCTTGAGCTTTTCGTAGGCCCATCCGGTGCCCTGCGCAAACGCCGGCACGCGAATGGCGCACATCACCTCGTTTTCTTCCAGCAGGGTCATGTAGGTGCCGAGGAAGAAACCGTCGGCTGCCACGGTGCGGCGGCCATTCGGGCCCTCCAGCACGAACTGCGCTTCACAGGCGATCGACAGGGCGGGGTGGTCATTGCCCGGGTCGCCGTGGGCAATGTCGCCCCCGATGGTGCCGCGGTTGCGCACCTGCGGGTCGGCGATCAGCTTCGCCGCCTCCACCAGCAGAGGCACCTTTTTCTGCAGGATGGGCGAGTGGATGAGGTCGTTTTCCACCGTCATCGCGCCGATCACCACCGTATCGCCATCTTCACAGATGCCTCGGAGTTCCGGGATGCGGTTGATGTCGATCAGGTGCTCGGGCTGCGCGAAACGCAGCTTCATCATCGGCAGCAGACTGTGGCCGCCGGCCAGCAATTTGGCGTCGCTGCCGTACTGGTTCAGCAGGGCCACGGCTTCACCCACGGACTTGGGCGCGTGGTACTCAAACCTCGGTGGAATCATGCCTGTCTCCTTATTTGTCTAGGGCAAACTCAGTGTAGGCCTTAGACAAACCCGAGAGAAACAGGAGGAATTACCCCTTACGCATGCTCAAATCGCACCAAATCCTGCACGAATTGACTTAGACAAAGCACGAAACGCATGGATCAAGGTCGCGCGGCCCTGACAATCAGGGAAAGCCCCGAGAACGGCATTGAAAAAAATCAACTGCGTTGGCGCAAACCCAGTGCAGACCGCAAGCGGGTGGCTTCGCTGCGGGACACGGGCACACGGAACCGGGGATGCCGCTGCAGGCGGATCAGCGTCTTGCTGCCCTCGCGCTCCAGGCACTCGATGGCCGAAAGATTCACCATGAAACAGCGGTGAACCCGGGCAAACTGTTCCGGATCGAGCCGGGCCTCCAGATCGCTGATGCTCAGGTTGCAGAAATGCCAGCCATCGGGCGTGAGAATCCGGCAGTAGTGACCATCGGATTCAATGCAGCACACCTCCTGCGTTTCCACGAAAGCCACCTTCTGGTTGGCCACCATCGGGATGCGGTGGAGTCGACGGGCCGGCTGATTGAGCACGGGCTCGTCATGGCTCACGACTTGCGTGACGTCGTAGAAAACCAGGACAAACCCCGTCAGCCGGTCGGCCATGTCGGTGATGCGGGTCACCTTGATCAGCAACACCTGTTCGGGGATGTTGATGATCATGGTCATGGGCACGTTCTGCGTCACCGGGCAGACGCTGGCCTGGTCGAGCAGGAAATTCACCTTCGGGCGGGAACGCTCGGGATGAAAATCCAGCACGAAACGGTCAAATGGCTTCATCCGATCCACCGGCAGCACCTTGCGGGCATAGTCGTTCATGCCCACCACCTCACGTCGGGCGTTGAGCTGAACAATGCCTGCCTCGAATTTCTCGAACAGGTAGAGGGGCGACTGCATGCCCGCCTGATCCATGGACTTGTCTCCGAATGTGCCGGCAAGGTTAAACGATTTCGCCGGCTCGCGCGCTCCGCACAAACCAGCGTATCCTCGGTGCATGCACGAACTGTCCCTGGCTTGCCAGATGGTTGAGCTGATCGAATCCGCCGCACAGACCGAAGGGTTCCACCGAGCCCGGGTCGTTCATCTGGAGGTGGGTCGTCTGTCGTGTGTGGAGCCTCAGGCGCTGGCCATGGCCTTCGAGGCCGCCAGCCAGGGCACTTGCGCCGAAGGCGCCGAACTCGCCCTGCATGCCATCGACGCCGAAGGGGCATGCACGGCCTGTGGCCACCTGCAGGCACTGGAGACGCTGTACGATGAATGCCAGTCCTGCGGACAATTGCCCTTGAAGGTGCTCTCCGGCACCGAACTGCGTGTCCGCGACCTCGAGGTTGAATGAACCGGGAGCCCAACATGTGCACCACCTGCGGCTGTGGCAGCGACGGCGCCACCCTACACCCCCATCCTCACGATCACACGCACGATCACCCCCATGATCACGGCCATCCCCCCCCGCATGGCCACGACCACGGCACCACGGTGGTGACGTTGGCACCCGAAGCCCGCCTCGTCCGCATCGAGCAGGACCTGCTGGCCCGCAACGACCGGCAAGCCGCGATCAACCGCGCCACGCTGGCGGGGCTCGGGGTGCTGGGCCTGAACCTGGTGTCCAGCCCGGGTTCGGGCAAAACCACGCTGCTGGTCAAGACCATCGAGCACCTGGCTGGCGAGGTGCCGGTGGCGGTGATCGAAGGGGACCAGCAGACCGAGCGCGACGCCGACCGCATCCGGGCCACCGGGGCGCCGGCCATTCAGGTGAACACGGGCAAGGGCTGCCATCTGGACGCCCGGATGGTGGCCCAGGCACTGCCGGAACTGCCGCTGCCTCGTGGCAGCCTGCTCATGATCGAGAACGTGGGCAACCTGGTGTGCCCCGCCGCTTTTGATCTGGGTGAGGCCCACAAGGTGGTCATCTTCTCGGTCACCGAAGGGGAGGACAAGCCCTTGAAATACCCGGACATGTTCCAGGCAGCCGACCTGATGCTGCTGAGCAAATGCGACCTGCTGCCTCACCTGACATTCGACCCGGAGGAGGCCGAGGCCCATGCACGCCGCGTCAACCCCCGGCTGCACATCCTGCGGATCTCGGCCACCACCGGCGAAGGCATGCCCGCCTGGCTGGACTGGCTTCGCGAGGCACGCAAACCGCTGTGCGCGAACCCCTGATCCCGTCCGGTCCCTGGGCGGGCTGGTCGAACGAACTCCCTCTTCCGCCGGGACCACCCGTGGTCGGGATGGGAGCCCATTTCCAGAGCACCGTGTGCCTGGCGGGCCAGGATACGGCCTGTCTGAGCCCCGCTCAGGCCAGCCTCGACACGGCTGAGGCCTGTCGGGCTCACCAGGCCTGGGCAGAACAATGCCTCCGTCTTCTGGCCGGACAGGGCACACCCGCCCGCGCGGTGGCACACGATGCCCACCCTGATTTCCCCGCCACCCAGATGGCCCAGACGCTCGCCTGCGCTCATGGCATGGCCACACTGGCGGTGCAGCATCACCATGCCCATCTGGCAGCCGCCTGGGCCGAACACGCCGCCCTCGAAGGCCCACCCCGATTGCTGGGCCTGGCCATGGACGGCTTCGGTCTGGGCAGCGACCAACAGGCATGGGGCGGCGAACTGCTTCACCTGGATGGACCGCATGCGCATCGCCTGGGGCATGTGAGCCCCCTGGCCATGCCCGGCGGCGATGCCGTGACCCGTGAGCCCTGGCGGCTGGCAGTGGCCGCGCTGCACCACATGGGCCGTCGGTCACAGGCCCTGCGTCACGCCGAGTCCCATGCCCCGCCAGGCATGGCCGAGCCGCTGCTGCAGTTGCTTCGGCACCCTCGCCACAGCCCCCCCACCACCAGCCTGGGGCGGTGGTTCGAAGCCGCCGCTTCCCTGCTGGGGCTGTGCCAGACGCCCTCTCACCCTGCGCAGGCCGCACAGGCCCTGGAGGCGGCAGCCCTGCGCCACGGCACCCACGCTCCGCTGGCTCAGGGATGGCACATTCTCGCACCCGCTGGTGCCCTGCAGACGCTGGACCTCAGCCCCTTGCTGGCTCACCTGGCCGACGCGCCAGACCCTCAGGCCGGTGCCGCCTGCTTTCATGCCACGGTCATCGAAGCCCTCGCCGAATGGCTGGCATCCATGGCTCATGCCATGAACATCCCGACGGTGGCGCTCGCCGGCGGGTGCCTGCACAACCGCCTGCTGCGCGAAGGTCTGGTCCAGCGCCTGACCGCTTCAGGACTGCGCTGCCTGATTCCCATCCGACTGCCTCCCGGCGACATGGCCATCGCCTATGGACAGGTGGTGGTGGCACGGCTCGTTCTGGCCTACCATTGAGCCATGTGCCTCGCCACCCCTGCCCGAATCGCCCAGCTGCTGCCCCCGGGGGATGCATGGGTGGAACTCAACGGCGTGCGCCAGCGCGTCTCGCTGGCCCTGGTTGACAACGCGCAGGCGGGCGACTACGTCATCGTTCACGTCGGATTTGCCTTGCAAATCATCGACGAGGCCGAAGCCCTGGCCACCCTGGCCCTGCTGCGCCAGATTCAGGGCGCGCCCCAGCCATGAGCACAGGGAACCACCTCGACGCCCTGGAGGACTTCCGCGACTTCGCGCTCGCGCAGGGGCTGGTCCGAGCGATCGCGCAGGCCATGCCCGAAGCAGAAGACGTGCGGCTGATGGAATTCTGCGGGGGCCACACCCATGCCCTGGCGCGCCATGGCCTGGAGGACCTGCTTCCCGCGCGGCTGCAACTCATCCATGGCCCCGGCTGCCCGGTGTGTGTGCTCCCGATCGGACGGGTCGATCAGGCCATTGCCCTGGCGCAGCAGCCAGGCGTCACCGTCTGCACCTATGGCGATGTGCTGCGCGTGCCGGCCTCGGACCGGCTCAGCCTGCGCAAGGCCCAGGCGCTGGGGGCACAGGTGCGCATGGTCACCTCGCCGCTGCAGGCCTTGCAGTGGGCCCGCGAACACCCCGATCGGGAGGTGGTGTTCCTGGCCATCGGGTTCGAGACCACCACCCCGCCCACCGCGGTGGCGCTGCTGCAGGCCCAGGCCGAGGGCTTGCCCAATTTTTCGGTGCTGTGCCACCACGTGCTGACCCCGGCGGCCATGCACGCCATTCTCAGCGGTCCCCGACCGGCGCGCATCGACGGCTTCATCGGTCCGGGCCATGTGTCCACGGTCATCGGCAGCGCGGCCTACGACAGCGTGGCCCGCCAGCACCGCAAACCCGTGGTCATCGCCGGCTTCGAGCCACTCGACATGCTGCAGGCCATCTGGATGCTGCTGCGCCAGCGAGCCGAAGGCCGCCACCAGGTGGAAAACGCCTTCACCCGGGCCGTGACCACCCAGGGCAACACCAAGGCGCAAGCCCTCATGCAACAGGTGTTTGCGCTGCGTGAAGCCTTCGAATGGCGTGGGCTCGGCACCCTGGCCCACAGCGCCCTGCGTCTGAACGAAGCCTTTGCCGCCTTCGACGCCGAGCGTCGCTTCGGGCTCGCCTACCAAGCCGTGCCGGACCACAAGGCCTGCGAATGCGCCGCCATCGTGCGAGGCGAGAAACGCCCCCAGGCATGCCGCATCTTCGGGACCGGCTGCACGCCCGACCAACCCGTCGGGGCCTGCATGGTGTCGCCCGAAGGGGCTTGCGCGGCCCATTACCAGTATGGCCGGTGGCGCGACCAACCCACACCGGCCACGCCCTCATGAATGCCTTCCCCGTTCACAGCCTCGACCTGCTGCATGGCCATGTGGACCTCACGCACGGCGCTGGCGGCCGGGCCATGGCGCAACTCGTGCAACAGTTGTTCGTGCAGGCCCTGGACAACCCCTGGCTTCGACAAGGCAATGACGCAGCGGTCCTGCCGCCCGTCAACGGCCGCCTGGTGATGGCCAGCGATGCCCACGTGGTGTCACCGCTGTTTTTCCCCGGGGGTGACATCGGTTGCCTGTCGGTCCACGGCACCCTCAACGACGTGGCTGCCCTGGGTGCCCAACCGCTCTACCTGTCCGCCAACTTCATCCTCGAAGAAGGCCTCCCACTGGCCGATCTCCAACGCATCGTGGCCTCCATGGCACTGGCCTCGCAAGCGGCTGGCGTCCCCGTGGTCACGGGCGACACCAAAGTGGTCCCACGCGGGCAGGGCGGTGGCGTTTACATCGGCACCACCGGGGTCGGGGCGCTGCCACCAGGCCGCGAGGTTCACGGCGCCAACGCCCAGCCTGGCGACGCCATTCTTGTCACCGGCCCGATTGGCGACCATGGCATGGCGATTCTGTGCGCCCGGGAATCGCTTGACCTGGAAACACCGGTCGAGTCGGACACGGCCGCTCTGCACCACCTGGTGGCCCGCTTGCTGACATCGGTGCCCGACGTTCATGTGCTGCGAGACCCCACCCGGGGCGGCCTGGCCGCCACCCTCAACGAAATCGCCCACCAGTCTGGCGTGGGCATGCTGCTCGATGAAACCACCATTCCGGTCCAGCCTTCGGTGGCAGCGGCCTGCGAACTGCTGGGGCTCGATCCACTGGATCTGGCTTGTGAAGGCCGGATGATCGTCATCACCCCGGCGGCATCGGCCCCCGCCGCCCTCGCCAGCCTGCAATCCCATCCGCTGGGCGTCGGTGCGCGCCAGATCGGCCATGTGCAGGCCGACGACCGGTGCTTCGTGCAGATGCAGACCCGAATGGGAGGCCGCCGACTGGTGCACTGGCTCGCCGGAGACGCTTTGCCAAGGATATGCTGATTTCGAATGCTTTCGGTTGGACAATGATCCAGGCGCCTTGCCTGCGGGTCACCGTGGTGCTGGCCACCCCCCCGGATGCCGCCCATCGCGACGATCATTGCCGTGCTGCTGCATGGGGTTGCGCTCGTGGCATGCTTGGCCAGCATGTCCTAACGCGGCGCATGGGCTTGCCA
The DNA here is from genome assembly GCA_964516635.1 of uncultured Tepidimonas sp. Taxonomy (GTDB): domain Bacteria; phylum Pseudomonadota; class Gammaproteobacteria; order Burkholderiales; family Burkholderiaceae_C; genus CAZEZY01. Next base: position 7,649 of record CAZEZY010000087.1, read on the forward strand.
GCCCAGCCCCACACACCTGGCCGGTCTTGGGCAAGATGCCTGCATGGCCACACCCGATCCGCTCATGCCCGTTGTCAGCCGTTTGGCCCGACCGCCCTTGCTGCTCGCTGCCTTGCTGATGGTCGCCACCGCGCAGGCGGGTGACCGGATCCGGCTGGACGACCTCGGCCGCCTCTCCATCGACCGAACCGAAGTCACCATCGCGCAGTTCCGGCAGTTCGTGCAGGCCACCGGTACCGTCACCGAGGCTGAAAAGGCCGGTGGCGGCTTCGAATTCGTCGCGGGATGGCAACGGCGCCCTGGCTGGAACTGGCAACGGCCCGATGGCGTGACTCCCTCATCCGAACGGCTGCCTGCCGTTCACGTCACCCATGCCGAAGCCGCGAGCTACTGTGCCTGGGCCGGTGGCCGGTTGCCCACGGCCGCCGAATGGCGCCGGGCGGCCTACACCGAGTTGCGGGCCTCACCCCCCGCCCCCTGGACTCGAGGTCAGACCTACGCCTACCCCACCGGAAACAGCCCAGCCGGTGCCAACACCAGCGACCCGGCCGACCCCTGGCCCCGCGCCGCCCCTGCCGGGGCCACCCGGGAAGGGGTGAATGGCCTTTTTGACATGGGCGCCAATGTCTGGGAATGGGCCGCTGACGTTCGCGGCAGCGATCGACCCACCATGGGTGGATCGTGGTGGTATGCCGCCTCGCAGATGCGCGCCCAGGTGGACGCCTGGAAGCCGGCCGATTTCCATGCGGTGTACATCGGCTTCCGTTGCGTCTACGAGGGCTTGGCCCCATGATGACCTCCTTGCCCGATGGATATCGTGCGCTGGTCATCGGGGCCAGCGGTGGCATCGGTCACGCGTTTGTCGAGGCCCTGCAGGCCGATCGGCGCTGTGCCGCGGTCACAGCGGTCACACGCCAGCGGCCTTGTGATTGGGACCTGCAGGATCCGGCCTCCATGGCCCGGCTGGCCGATCGGCTGGACCCAGGGCCTTACCACTTCGTCATCGACGCCACGGGCGCCCTGACCATTGACGGAAGGGGGCCCGAAAAGCGATTGACCGATCTGGAAGCCGATGGACTGCAGGCGTCATTGGCCATCAACACCGCGGGTCCCCTGCTGCTGCTTCGCCACCTGCACCACCGGCTGGCCCGTGGGGAACCCGCCATCTGGGCCAAACTGTCAGCCCGGGTCGGCAGCATCGAAGACAACCGCAAAGGCGGCTGGTACAGCTACCGCATGGCCAAAGCGGCGCTCAACCAGGGTTTGCAGACCGCTGCGATCGAACTCGTTCGCCAGCGGCCCCAGTTGGTGGTGGCCGCGCTGCAACCGGGGACCGTGGCATCGCGCCTCAGCGAGCCGTTCGTGGGCGCTTCGGGCACGCCAGCCAGCGAGGCGGTTCAGGGGCTCCTTCAAGCGCTCAACCGGCTGAGGCCGACGGGTCGGGCGCAGTTTGTGGATCACGCTGGCCAGACCATCCCCTGGTGACCTTTCGCTCTCTCAGCCCCTGACCATGCGCATCACCTCGCCGGCGTCGAGGGTTCGGGCCCTTTCCCGAATCGCGCCCAGGTGCTGCTGCTGCAGGGTCTTGGCCGGGCCCAGCAAACCTTGATAGGTCTGCTTCAGCAAGTCGGTGGACATCACCCGGCCGCCGGCGTAGTAGCGTTTGGCCAGATGGCCCAGCGCATAGGTGGTCGCGAACGAAAACGCCATGCCCGTGGCCTGACCAGCCACCGAACCCAGCAAGCGCCCGCCGGCCTTGCCCACCAGCCCACCCAGCAACTTGCGCCCGAACTGCTCCACGTATTGGGAGGTGAGCCCCACACCGGCCGCGGCAATGAATTCGCGTATGTGGCCCTGATCCAGGCTCACACCGTGCGCCTTTCCGACCCGATAGACCATCTTGATCTGCAGGGGAATGATGGCCATCGACGCCCAGGACTGGGGCAGCAGTTCCAGGGCACCGTTCAGGATGGCGTAGTTCAGGATCATCCGGTCCAGTGCGGCCTGGTCCACGGCCGGCGCGGCGGGCGTGGATGGCGCAGCGGCAGCCGGGACGGGCTCGGGCCAAGACAGCTCATCGACATCCGACGAGGCCTGCTGCACCGACGCATAGGCGGCAGCAGCCACCGCATGGGTCTGCGTTTCCACGCGATCGACCTCGGCATCGGCCACCAGCCCCAGTTGCACGCGCAGTTGCGACAGAAAGGCTTTCTCGGCCGTGCTCGTCATGCCATCGGCATCGCAAACCGCCACCGCCCATTCGTAAGCCAGTTGCCGGTGCGACGGATCAGGCAGCAGCTTGATGGACTGCTCCAGCGTCGTCCGCTTGAGCAGGGCATCTTGCACGGCCTGCGCCAAATGACCGGAACCGGCCTCCGCATCGAGATTCGTGGCCAGATCGCGGATGAACTGTCGCTCGCTGTCGGCCTTCTGGCCATCGCTGAGGGCGGCGTGAATGAGGATGCCCAG
>CAZEZY010000088.1:0-1936 GCA_964516635.1 uncultured Tepidimonas sp.
ATCCGCATGCAAGTCGTCAACGATCCTGAACGCAAGAAAGCCCTTCTGCTTCGCCTCAAGCGTGTCGAAGGCCAGTTGCGAGGCATCCAGCGACTGATCGAAGAGGGCAATGACTGTGAACAAATTGCCCAGCAACTCACAGCCGCCCGAAAGGCGCTGGACAAGTCATTCTTTATGATGGTGGGGTGTCTGATTGCCCAGGGCGAAACCCCGCCCGATGACGTGGCCGATATGCTGGCGCGATTTTCCTGACGCAGTCAACGAAAGCCTCATCCAAGATGCGACCCATACAATGTTTTGATCCCGATTCCAGCACCTACACCTACTTGCTGTTTGATGTGAACACGCGAGAGGCGCTCATCATCGATCCCGTCGATCTGCAGCTGGAGCGGGATCTGGCCACGCTCAGGGAATACGGTCTCAAACTGGTCTGGACGGTCGAAACCCATGCGCACGCCGACCACATCACCAGCGCTGGCAAACTCGCCGAACATGCAGGTGCCCGCACGGCTGCGCCGGTCGGCTGTGGCATCACCACCGCTTCGCGCCAGCTGCAGGACGGGGATGAATTGACGTTTGGCCGCCATACCATCCGTGCGCTCGCCACGCCGGGCCACACCGTGGGCAGCATGTGCTTCACCTGGGAGGTCGATGGCCAGCGACACGTCTTCACCGGCGACACGCTGCTGATCAACGGCTGCGGCCGAACCGATTTCCAGTCGGGCAGTCCGGAGGCCATGTACCACAGTCTCACCCGTGTGCTGTTTGAACTGCCAGATGACACCATCGTCTGGCCTGGGCACGATTATCAGGGCCGCACCCACAGCACCATCGGGCACGAAAAGGCACACAATGCGCGCATCGCCGGCAAAACGCGGGACGAGTTCGTGGCCATCATGAACAACCTCAACCTGCCCCGACCACGGCGCATGGACGAGGCCGTGCCGGCCAACCTGACGTCAGGTCTGCGTCACGATGCCGATGGAGCCCTGTTGCAGCAGCCCCGGCCTGCTGCGGGCTATGCAGGCGATGTGTCGCCCCAACTGGCCTGGGCGTGGTTACAGGCAGGCGAAGCGTTGCTGGTCGATGTGCGAACCGACGCCGAGCGAGAGTGGGTGGGTTTTGTGCCCGGGGCGGTTCCGCTGGCCTGGAAGCAGTGGCCTGGCATGGCGATGAACCCAGGCTTTGATGATGGCGTCCAGTCGGCAGGTGCGGCAGGCAAAAAATTGCTGATGCTGTGTCGCAGTGGCGCGCGTTCGATCGCGGCGGCCAAACGTGCCACCGAACTGGGCCTGGAAGCCTACAACGTGCTGGAAGGTTTCGAGGGGGACCCGGATGGCGAGGCTCACAGGGGTAACAAGGGGGGCTGGCGTTTCCATGGCTTGCCCTGGCGTCAGAACTGACCGCGCAGTCGCAGGGTTATTCCCTATCTGGTGCAGGCTATCATTCCGACATGACTCTGCTTGCACTGGATGTGGGAAACACGCGCCTCAAATGGGCGTTTTACGAGGAGCCTGGTGTGGGAGCGCGCATGCTGGCGCACGGCGTGCAGTTCCTGGAAAACATCGAGAAACTGGCCGAAGGCGACTGGGCCAATTTGCGTGCCCCTGCGCATGTGCTGGGTTGCGTGGTGGCAGGCGACGCCGTCAAGCGTCGGGTGGAAGAGCAACTCGAACTGTGGGATGTGTCGCCCCAGTGGGTGGTTTCCAGCAGTGAGGAAGCAGGCTTGCGCAATGGCTATGACCATCCCGCCCGACTGGGCTCAGACCGCTGGGTGGCCATGATCGGTGCCCGGCAGCGTTTGCTCAGTCGCGACATGCGCAGTCCTTGTGTCCTGGTCATGGTGGGAACCGCCGTGACCGTGGAAGCCATCGACGCTGAGGGCCGTTTTCTGGGTGGCATCATCCTGCCCGGCCACGGCATCATGTTACGAGCC
>CAZEZY010000088.1:2036-9936 GCA_964516635.1 uncultured Tepidimonas sp.
CCACCTCCCTCGTAACGACCCCGGTGTGAGCCATCACCATTGCCGATAAAGCAATAAGCCCCTGGCTTGGCCTGCAGCATGAAGGAAAAATCCTCGGCACCCATGGTGGGCTCCTGCACCAGAGTGGATTCATCGCCCACGATGGAACGCATCACCGCCTGGGCAAAGGCCGCTTCGGCGGGCGTGTTGACCGTGGGCGGGTAGTTCCGGCGGAAACTGAATTCGCAGGTGGCACCAAAGGCCGCACAGGTGTGCTCGGCCACGTCGCGCATGCGCTGCTCGATCATGTCCAGCACCTCAATGGTGAAGGTGCGCACCGTGCCCTGAAGCACGCAGTGGTCCGGCACCACGTTGGTGGCTTCACCGGCGTGGATCATGGTCACCGAAATCACACCGGCGTCCACCGGTTTCTTGTTGCGTGTGATGATGGTCTGGAAGGCCTGCACCATCTGGCAGGCAACGGGCACCGGGTCGATGCCGTTGTGGGGCAGCGCGGCGTGGCTGCCCTTGCCCCGGATGGTGATGTGAAACTCGTTGCTCGACGCCATCACCGGGCCCGGGCTCACCGCGAACGTGCCGGCCGGGTAACCCGGCCAGTTGTGCATGCCGAAAACGGCTTCCATGGGAAAGCGGTCGAAGAGCCCGTCCTTGATCATCTCGCGGGCGCCTCCGCCGCCTTCTTCGGCCGGCTGGAAGATCAGGTAGACCGTGCCATCAAAGGCTCGCTGGCTTGCCAGCACCTGCGCGGCGGCGAGCAGCATGGCGGTGTGCCCGTCGTGGCCGCAGGCATGCATCTTGCCGGGATGCTGACTGGCATGGGCAAAGGTGTTGAGTTCGGTCATGGGCAGCGCGTCCATGTCGGCGCGCAGGCCCACGCCCCGGCCGCAGGCGCCGCCATCGCGACCATGCACCACGCCCACCACGCCGGTCACGCCCAGCCCACGGTGTACTTCAATCCCCCACTTGGCCAGCTGGGCGGCCACGATGTCGGCGGTTCGGACCTCCTCGTAGCACAACTCGGGGTGGGCATGCAGGTCGCGCCGGATCTGGGTCAGGCCCTTTGCCTGCGCAAGAATGGAGTCGTTCAGCTTCATGGCCCTGTCTCGTCAGTGTGGTCGTCGATGGTGTGGGAGGTGTACCTTGCGGCCATGGTAACCAAAAAGGCGGATCGTGGGGGCGTGATTGTCCATTCAAGCGGGCGATCGCTGTGGGCATGCCCGACAATTTGGTCATGTCTGAAACGACCCAACACATCCTGGGTGCCTGCCCGCACGACTGTCCTGACACCTGCTCGTTCGTGACCCAGGTGGTTAACGGTGTGGCCGTGAAGGTGCAGGGCAACCCGGCCCACCCGCAAACCGGCGGTGTGCTGTGCACCAAGGTGTCGCGCTACACCGAGCGTACCTACCACCCCGACCGGGTGCTCACGCCGCTGCGGCGAGTCGGCCCCAAGGGCAGTGGCCAGTTCGAGCCGGTGGGCTGGGACGAGGCACTTGACAAGATCGCGAGTCGGCTCAAGGCCATTGCCGCGCGCGATCCGCAGGCCATCCTGCCCTACAGCTATGCCGGCACCATGGGGCTGGTGCAGGGTGAAAGCATCGCGGCGCGGTTTTTTCATCGACTGGGCGCTTCCAGACTGGACCGGACCATCTGCGCCTCGGCGGGCGCTGCAGGTCTGGAATACACGCTGGGCGCCAAACTCGGCATGCGGGTGGAGTTTTTCGCGGAATCCCGGCTCATCCTCATCTGGGGCAGCAATTCGATCGGTAGCAACCTTCACTTCTGGCGTTACGCGCAGGAGGCCAAACGGCGCGGGGCGAAGCTGGTCTGCATCGATCCGCGCCGCAGCGAAACCGCGGACAAGTGCCACGAGCACCTCGCCATCCTGCCGGGTTCGGACGCAGCGCTGGCCTATGCGCTCATGCACGAGTGCATCGTGAACGGCTGGCTGGACCATGGCTACCTGGCGCGCCATACGCTGGGCTGGCCTGAACTGCGCGACCGCGCACTCGAATGGCCCCCTGAGCGGGCGGCACAAACCTGTGGCATTGAAGCCGGGCAGATCATCCGCCTGGCGCAGGACCTGGGGCGTTGCTTCGAGCGCCAGGAGCCGATGGCCATTCGACTCAACTACGGCATGCAGCGTGCCCATGGAGGCGCCAATGCGGTGCGCGCCGTGGCCTGTCTGCCGGCTTTGCTGGGTGCATGGCGGCATCGGGCGGGTGGCCTGTTGCTGAGCAGTTCAGGGGCATTCCCCGTGCAGCGCGACCGTCTTCAGCGGCCCGACCTGCTCGCCCAATCGGGGGGGCCGGCGCCCCGCATTGTCAACATGAGCACCATCGGGGACGACTTGCTGCGTCCCGCTTCCGAGGCGTTTGGCCCGCGTATCGAGGCGATGGTGGTGTACAACAGCAATCCAGTCGCGGTGGCGCCCGAGTCCGGCAAAGTGGTGGCTGGCTTTGCCCGCGACGACCTGTTCACGGTGGTGCTGGAGCATTTCCTGACGGACACCGCCGACCACGCCGACTATGTGCTGCCGGCCACCACCCAACTCGAGCACTGGGACATTCATGCCAGCTACGGCCACACCGACGTGCTGCTCAACCGGCCCGCCATCGCTCCGCTCGGGCAGGCCAGGCCCAACACGCAGATCTTCCGGGAACTGGCCCAGCGCATGGGTTTTGACGATCCGTGCTTTGCCGATGACGACGAAACGCTGTGTCGGCAGGCCTATGGCGATGCAGTGGATTTCGATATCCTGCTGCGTGACGGCTATGCCAGCCTGCCCTTGCCCGAAGCCCCTTTTGCCGAGGGCGGATTCCCGACCCCTTCTGGCAAGTGCGAGCTGTTCAGCGAGCGCCTGTGCGCCATGGGTCGTGATGGCCTTCCGGAGGTGCTGCCCAACCACGAAGCCATCGGCAGTGACCCGCGCTACCCGCTGGCGATGATTTCGCCACCCGCCAGGCATTTCCTCAACTCCACCTTTGTCAACGTGCAGTCGCTGCGCGATGGAGAAGGCGAACCGGTGCTGGAAATCCACCCTGACGATGCCGCCCCGCGTGGGGTGGCCGATGGCGACCGCGTCTGCGTGTTCAACGACCGGGGTCGCTACGAATGCGTGGCCCGGGTGGGGGCGCGGGCGCGTCCGGGGGTGGTCAACGGGCTGGGCATCTGGTGGCGCAAGTTCGGGCTGAACGGCACCAATGTGAACGAACTGACGCACCAGCGCCTGACCGATCTGGGACGTGCCCCGACGTTCTACGACTGCCTGGTGGAGGTGCGTCGGGCATGAGGCGCTGGCGGTTGTGGGCCTGGGTGCCTGGCCTGTTCCTGATGGTGAGCGGGTGTGCCAGTGCACCGGCGGGTGATGGCCTCAATCGTCTGGATGCGCCCTCACGCCAGTGGGTGACCCATCCCGCTTATTACCTGCAGTCGGTGGGCGGACACCTGGCCCTGCTGCAGGCAGCGCGCCCGGTGGCCGAATGGCTGGACGATCCGGCCACCCCCGCGGCGCTGAAACAGCGGCTGGAGCTGGCGCAGTCCATCCGCGACTTTGCGTCCGATGTGCTTCACCTGCCCCGCAACGCCAGCTACACCCGTTTTGCTGACCTGCAACGGCGGGCGGTGGTGTGGAACGTGGTGGCAGCTCCACCGCATGCGCTGGCCCTGCACACCTGGTGTTTTCCGGTGGCCGGCTGCCTGGGTTACAAAGGCTTCTACGCCGAAACGGCGGCCCGGGATTTTGCCGCAACCCTGCCGCCCGAATGGGACGTGGGCGTGTACCCCGTAATCGCCTATTCCACGCTGGGCTGGACCAACTGGCTGGGAGGCGACCCGCTGCTCAGCACCTTCATGCACCTGCCTGATGGCGAACTGGCGCGCCTGATCTTTCACGAACTGGCGCATCAGCAACTCTTCCTGTCGGGCGACACGGCGTTCAACGAATCCTTCGCCACGGCGGTGGAGCGGCTGGGTGGGGCCTTGTGGCTGGCGCAGCAGGCCAGCCCCAGGGCTCGCGAGGTCTACAGCACTTTTGATGCCCGGCGCCAGGCGTTTCGAGCATTGGCCCGTGAAACGCGCCTCAGCCTGCAGGCCCTCTACGAACAGGCCACTGCCGAGGCTTGGCCCCATCACCAGACCGAGGCCGTCAAGGCCCAGCAGTTGGCCGCATTTCGTGCGCGCTACGAAGCCCTCAAGGCCTCATGGGGTGGGTTTGCCGGTTATGACCTATGGGCTGAGCAGGCCAACAATGCCCTGTTTGCCGTGCAGGCCGCCTACGATCAGTGGGTGCCCGCGTTCGAGGCCCTGTTTGAAGTCGAAGGGCGAGATTTCCCGCGGTTTTACGAGGCGGCGCGGGCGCTTTCGCGGCTGCCTGCTGAGAAGCGAGAAGCGCGTCTGAAGGGCTTGATGCCCACAGGGCAGCGCATTCACTCCAGCGTATCCACCAGTTCGATGTAACGCTGCATGGCGTCATCGGCGCAGGTGCCCTTGAGAGCCGTCCACGCGTCCCATTTGGCCCGGCCCACCAGGTCGCTGAACCCCGGTTTGGTGGCGGCGTTGTCGCCCTCGGTGGCCTGCTTGTACAGCGCGTACAGTTTCAGCAGGGTCTGGTTGTCGGGCCGCCGGGTCAAGTCCTGGGTGGATGCCACGGCGGCTTCAAAAGCGGATTTCAGATCAGACACGGGTGAGTACTCAACACAATGACAGCCGCGATTGTGCCCGTTGCCTGGCACCACTCAGGTGTTCCTTCGAGAGATCAGTGTCACCTGTCCGATAATGCACCGCATTTCAACGCATAAGCATCAGGGCAGCAACCATGATTCTCGTCACCGGCGGCGCCGGCTTCATTGGCAGCAACTTCGTGCTCGACTGGCTGGCCCAATCGGACGAGCCCATCGTCAACCTCGACAAGCTCACCTACGCAGGCAACCTCGAAAACCTCGCCAGCCTGCAAGCCGATACGCGCCACGTGTTTGTGCAAGGGGATCTGGGCGATCGCACGCTGGTTGATCGCCTGCTCATTGAGCACAAGCCCCGTGCCGTGTTGCACTTCGCGGCCGAAAGCCATGTGGACCGCTCCATCCACGGCCCGGAAGACTTCATCCAGACCAACATCGTCGGCACCTTCCGCCTGCTCGAAGCCGTGCGCGCCTACTGGTCCACCTTACCCAAGGCTGAGCAAGCCGCCTTCCGCTTCCTGCACGTCAGCACCGACGAGGTCTATGGCACGCTCTCCCAAGACGACCCGCCGTTTGCAGAAACCAACGCCTACGAGCCCAACAGCCCCTACAGCGCCAGCAAAGCCGCGTCTGACCACCTGGTGCGCGCGTGGCACCACACCTACGGCCTGCCGGTGCTCACCACCAACTGCTCCAACAACTACGGGCCGTACCACTTCCCCGAAAAGCTCATCCCGCTGATGATCGTCAATGCCCTGGTCGGTAAACCCCTTCCGGTGTACGGCGACGGCCTGCAGGTGCGCGACTGGCTCTACGTCAAAGACCACTGCAGCGCCATCCGCCGCGTGCTGCAAGCCGGACGCCTGGGCGAAACCTACAACGTCGGCGGCTGGAACGAAAAGCCCAATATCGAGATTGTGCACACCGTCTGCGCGCTGCTCGACGAACTCCGGCCCAAAGTCGATGGCAGCAGCTACAAAGCCCAGATCACCCACGTGCAAGACCGCCCTGGCCACGACCGGCGCTACGCCATCGACGCGCGCAAGATCGAGCGCGAGCTCGGCTGGAAGCCAGCCGAGACCTTCGAGACCGGCATCCGGAAAACCGTGCAGTGGTACCTGGACCACCCCGACTGGGTGCAGCATGTGCAGACCGGGACTTACCGTGACTGGGTCAACAAGCAGTACGGGGCCGCATGAACACGCCACCGCGCATCCTGCTGCTCGGCAAGAACGGCCAGGTCGGCTGGGAACTGCAGCGCAGCCTGGCACCGCTGGGGATGGTGGTCGCGCTGGACCGCGCAGGCCTCACCTCCCAGCAAGCCGCCCACCTGCCCGCCTGGCAGGGCCCGCTACCGCTGGAGCTCCCCTTGTGTGGCGACCTCACCGACCTGCCCGGCCTGGCCCACACGGTCCACACTTTACGGCCGCAGGTCATCGTCAACGCGGCCGCCTACACCGCCGTGGACCAAGCCGAGTCCGAGCCGGACCTGGCCCATCGCATCAACGCGGAGGCGCCGGGCGTGCTGGCCCAGGCCGCCCGCGAGGTGGGCGCCTGGCTGGTGCACTACAGCACCGACTACGTGTTCAATGGCGGTGGTCACACACCCTGGACGGAAGCAGATCCCACCGGCCCACTCAATGTTTACGGGCTCACCAAGCTCGAAGGCGAGCGCCGCATCCTTCAGGCTGGCCGCCAGCACCTCATCTTCCGCACCAGCTGGGTGTATGCCGCGCGCGGCGGCAACTTCGCCAAAACCATGCTGCGTCTGGCCAAAGAGCGTGAACGACTCACGGTGATCGACGACCAGTTCGGTGCCCCCACGAGCGCCGAACTGATTGCCGACATCACGGCGCATGCCATCCGTCAGGTGCTACGTACCGGCCAAGGCCAGGGCACTTACCACCTGGCGGCTGCAGGGGAAACCACCTGGCACGAGTACGCGCTGTTCGTCATCAGGCTGGCGCAACGGTTAAGGCCGCAAGCTGACTGGCGAGTGCAGACCATCGATCCTGTGCCCACCCGCACCTTTCACACCCCGGCGGCAAGACCTCATAACTCGCGGCTCGACACCACTTTGCTGAAAGCCTCGCTAGGACTGGAACTTCCTCACTGGCGATCGGGTGTGACCCGGATGCTGGAGGACGTGCTGGGCTGATCCGTTTCAGCCCGATGGGTCGTTAACCCAACCTGGCCAAGTCGCGCATCACCTGCACCTTGTCGGTCAGTTCCCAGCTGAATTCGGGCTCGTCACGGCCAAAGTGACCGTAGGCGGCCGTCTTGCTGTAGATGGGGCGTAAGAGATCCAGCATCTGGATGATGCCCTTGGGGCGCAGATCGAACACTTCGTTCACCAACTTTGCAATCTGCTCGTCTGGGATCACCCCGGTGCCTTCGGTGTAGACCGTGACGTTCATCGGGCGGGCCACCCCAATCGCGTAGGCCACCTGGATCTGACACTGCCTGGCCAGGCCGGCGGCGACGATGTTCTTGGCCACATAGCGTGCGGCGTAAGCGGCAGAGCGGTCCACCTTGGTCGGGTCTTTGCCACTGAAGGCGCCACCACCGTGCGGGCAGGCGCCACCGTAGGTATCCACGATGATCTTGCGCCCGGTCAGTCCGCAATCGCCCTGCGGACCACCGATCACAAAGCGGCCTGTGGGGTTGATCAGGTACTTGGTGTCGGTCAGCCATTCCTTGGGCAGCACGGGCTTGATGATTTCTTCGATGCAGGCCTCGATGAAAGCTGGCTTCATCTGCTTGCCATCGCTCATCTCGGGGCTGTGCTGACTGCTCAGCACGATGGTGTCGATGCTGTGCGGCTTGCCATCCACGTAACGCATGGTGACCTGGCTTTTCGCATCCGGTCGCAGGAAGGGCAGACGACCGTCCTTGCGCAACTGAGCCTGACGCTCGACGATGCGGTGCGCGTAGTAGATCGGCGCCGGCATCAGTTCCGGGGTTTCGTCACAGGCGTAGCCAAACATGAGACCCTGATCACCGGCGCCGGTGTTCAGGAAATCGTCGCTGGCGTGGTCCACACCCTGAGCAATGTCGTTGCTCTGCTTGTCATAGGCCACCAGCACCGCACAACCCTTGTAGTCGATCCCGAATTCGGTGTTGTCATAGCCAATGCGCTTGATCGTGTCGCGTGCCACCTGGATGTAGTCCACGTGCGCGTTGGTGGTGATCTCGCCAGCAAGAACCACCAGACCGGTGTT
>CAZEZY010000089.1:0-9853 GCA_964516635.1 uncultured Tepidimonas sp.
CAAAGGTCTCGGTCACCACCTTGGAGAGCTTGTCGTCCATGGTGAAGTACTCGCGCGTCCAGTCCACGCTGTCGCCCATGCGGCGCATCTGCTGGGTGATGGTGTTGCCGGACTGTTCCTTCCACTCCCACACCTTGGCCACGAAGTTCTTGCGTGCCTCCTCCGGGGTGGGGCCCATGTCGTGGCGGCTGATGCCTTGACCCTGTAACTGGCGCTCCACCACGATCTGGGTGGCGATGCCGGCATGGTCGGTGCCCGGCACCCACACGGTGTTGAACCCGGCCATGCGGTGGTAGCGGGTCAGGCTGTCCATGATGGTCTGGTTGAAGGCGTGGCCCATGTGCAGCGTGCCGGTCACGTTGGGCGGCGGCAGCTGGATGGCAAAGTTCTTGCCAGCGGCCGCCGCCTCGGCGCCGGGCTGGGCGGTGCCCCGGAAACCGGCCTGGCCGTAGCCGCGACGCTCCCATTCCGGGCCCCAGTGGGCCTCCAGGGCGGCCGGTTCGAACGATTTGGACAGGGATAGCAAGCCTGGCTGAGCAAGGGTTTCGGACATGGGGACCTGACAAGTGGCGGGATGAACAATCGAACGATTTTACGGGCAGGCCCTTTCACGCCTGATGTTGGCGCCCTCGTGGAGCGGGATGAGGTAAATGCGAATCATTCTATTGAATGAAGAAGTCCGATAGTCGATCGTTATCCCGGGAATAGGGGACGCCAATTAGACAGTGGGCCGGAATCTCGTTATGGTTGTTTCTGTCGGTAGGGCATGGTCAATTCCGATGGTGCCCGGCGGCAATTCCAACCACATCGAAGGAGATGAAGATGCCTCAACTCAAAGGCTCCAAGACCGAGCAGTGCCTCAAAGACGCATTCGCGGGTGAATCCCAGGCCAACCGTCGCTACCTGTACTTCGCGAACAAGGCCGACGTGGAAGGCCAGAACGACGTGGCAGCCCTGTTCCGCTCCACCGCAGAAGGCGAAACCGGCCATGCCCATGGCCACCTGGAGTTTCTCGAAGCGGCTGGCGACCCGGCCACCGGCATGCCGATCGGTAGCACCCGCCAGAACCTCGAGTCTGCGGTGGCGGGTGAAACCCACGAGTACACCGACATGTACCCGGGCATGGCCAAGACCGCCCGCCAAGAAGGTTTCGACGAGATTGCCGACTGGTTCGAAACCCTGGCCAAGGCGGAGCGCTCGCACGCGAACCGCTACACCAAGGCGTTGAACGAACTGGTTGACTGACTTCAGCGCATTGAGCGTTGGGCGTTGGCCACCGGGCCAGCGCCTTTTTCTGAATGCGCTGGCCGGCGCCATGCATCCAAGCCGCAACGGTCCAGGTGCGACGAGATACCCATAACAAAAGGAGCAAGCATGTCACGAGAAGGCAATCTGGAGGCGCCCACCCGCCATCCGCTGGACTGGAAAAACCCGGATTTTTACAACGAGAAACAATGCTTTGACGAACTGGAGCGGATCTTTGACATCTGTCACGGTTGTCGTCGATGTGTGAGTCTGTGCGGCTCTTTTCCCACGCTGTTCGACCTGGTCGATGAAAGCCCCACCATGGAGGTGGACGGCGTGAAAAAGGCAGATTACTGGAAGGTGGTTGACCAGTGCTACATGTGCGACCTCTGCTACATGACGAAATGCCCCTACACGCCACCGCACGAATGGAACCTGGACTTTCCGCACACCATGTTGCGGGCCAAGGCCATCAAGTTCAAGAAAGGCGAGGTGGGCAAGGCGGAGCAGTTTCTCGCTTCGACCGATGTCCATGGTTCGCTCGCGGGCATTCCGGTGGTGGTGCAGGTGGCCAACGCCGTCAACAAAACGTCCTTGGCGCGCGGCCTGATGGAAAGCACCCTCGGCGTGGACAAGGACGCCTGGCTGCCCTCCCTGGCGACACGCAAATTCCGGTCGTCGGCGCCGGAGGCCAAAGCCACGCAGATCAAGGACGGTGAACTGACGCCGGGGAAGGTGGTGATCTTCTCCACCTGCTACGTCAATTACAACGAGCCCGGCATTGGCCACGATCTCCTCAAGATCCTGGACCACAACGAGATTCCTTATGTGCTGGTGGACAAGGAAAAGTGCTGTGGCATGCCCAAGCTGGAACTGGGCGATCTGGATGCGGTGGCGGCCAGCAAGGAAGCCAATGTCCCGGTCCTCGCCAATTATGCGAAGGACGGTTTTGCCATATTGAGCGCAGTCCCCAGCTGCACGCTGATGTTCAAGCAGGAAATCCCGCTCATGTTCCCCGACTGCAAGGACACCCAACTGGTCAAAGAGGCCATGTGGGATCCGTTCGAGTACCTGGTGGCCCGCAAACGCGATGGTCTGCTGAAGACCGAATTCCCGCAGAAGCTGGGTAACGTCAGCTATCAGGTGCCCTGCCACAGTCGGGTACAGAACATCGGCAAGAAAACCGAAGAGCTGCTCAAAATGGTACCTGATACCCAGGTGCAGACCATCGAGCGCTGTTCGGGACACGCCGGTACCTATGGTGTGAAGAAAGGCAGCCACCAGATGGCCATGAAGATCGGCAAACCGGTGTTCAAGTCGATGGCGCAGATGAAGGATGGCAGCAAGCCCGACTACATCAGCTCGGATTGCCCGCTGGGCGGGCATCACATTGCCCAGGGGTTTGAAGTGAACCAATTGGGCGAACCGCAACTGGCCCACCCGCTGACGCTGGTGCGCACGGCCTACGGCCTCAAGTGACTGGAGACTTCACATGCAACTGACCGGAAAAATCACCCCTGACAGCCTCATGACGCTGGAGGCATATGCCAAGTGGCGCAAGGTGCACAAACCCGAGATCGTGGCTCATCGCAAGCTGCGTACGGTGCATCTGGGCGAGCACATCAGCGTGCAGTTCGAGAGCGAACTGAGCATGCGCTACCAGATCCAGGAGATGCTGCGGATCGAAAAGATCTTCGAGGAGGAGGGTATCCAGGACGAGATAGACGCGTACGCACCGCTGGTGCCCGATGGCAGCAACTGGAAGGCTACGATGATGATCGAGTATCCCGACATCAACGAACGACGGCGCGAACTGGCCAAGCTGATCGGTGTGGAAGACCGCCTGTTTGTGGAGGTGGAAGGCCACGGTCGCGTCTACGCCATTGCCGACGAAGACCTGGACCGGGAAACCGCTGAAAAAACGTCAGCGGTGCATTTTGTGCGCTTCGAACTGACCCCTGCCATGTGCGCGGCCGTCAAGGCCGGTGCAGCCGTGAAGCTCGGCTGCGACCACACGCACTATCCCTCGCATGTGCAGATCACACCCGAGACGCTCGCCAGTCTCGCGGGTGATCTGCGCTGACGTTTTCAGCGTTTCCTTCAGGTCATCTGGTCAGTTTTCCACAGAGCCCACTCCGGCCCTGGCGGTGCCTGCAAGTGCAAGGCTTCGCCGGTGACCGGATGGGACAGGGCCATGGCGGTGGCATGCAACCACAGACGCTGGTGGCCCAGGTGTTCTGCCAACGCCCGGTTCAGCGGTCCCTTGCCATGGGTGGCGTCGCCAATGATCGGATGGGCGATGTGCTTCAGGTGTCGCCGCAGCTGGTGCCGGCGACCGGTTTCAGGCTCCAGCCGCACCTGCGCAGCACGGGTGGTGGCAAATGCACCCGTGGCCAGAGGCAGTTCCAGCCATGCCTCCACGGCATAGCGGGTCAGGGCCGGCTGGACCGTTTCCCGCGTGGCCCGGGCATCGTCATCCAGCCGGCGCAAGGGGTGGTCAATCGTTCCCTCCGCATCGGGCCAGCCCCGCACCATGGCGATGTAGGTTTTGCGGATGCACCCGGCCTGCTCAAACTGCTCGCCCAGTGCGCGCGCCACCTCGGCATGAAGGGCAAACAGCAACACGCCGCTGGTGCCCTTGTCCAGCCGGTGCACCGGCCATACCGGCCGTTGCAACTGGTCGCGCAGCATCTGCAGCACGAAACGCGTCTCTCCTGCATCCAGGCCGGTGCGGTGAACCAGCACGCCGGCAGGCTTGTCCACACTTGCCAGATAATCGTCCGCAAACAGGATTTTGAGCATGTTGTTCCTATTGTCTCCCGCCAAGGCCCTCGACTACGAGACGCCGCCCCATGTCGCCACCCACTCCCAGCCGCTGTTTGTGCGGCAGGCGACTCAACTGATCGGCCTGCTGCGAGAGAAATCGCCCCAGGAGATTGCCACGCTCATGGACCTGAGCGATCCGCTGGCCGGTCTGAATGTGGCGCGCTACCACGCTTGGACCCCCTCGTTCACCACCCAGAATGCCAAGCCGGCGGTGCTCGCCTTCAATGGCGACGTGTACGAAGGGCTGGATGCCAGAAGCCTGTCTGAGCAGGATCTGGCCTGGGCCCAGGACCACGTGTGCATTCTCAGCGGACTGTATGGCGTGTTGCGGCCCATGGACCTGATGCAGCCTTACCGGCTTGAAATGGGCACCCGGCTGGCCACGCCCAAAGGCAAAAACCTGTACCAGTTCTGGGGCACACAGATTGCCGATTACCTGAACCAGCGCGCCGCCGCCGATGCATCCCCGTTGATCGTCAACCTGGCGAGTGAAGAGTATTTCAAGTCGGTCGACCGAAAAGCCCTGAAGCCCGATGTGGTGACGTGCGTGTTTGAGGAACTCAAGGCGGGTCAATACAAGGTCATCAGCTTCATGGCAAAACGCGCGCGAGGCCTCATGGTGCGTTATGCGATCGCTCGCCGCGCCACTGGTGTGGACGAATTGAAGGGTTTTGACCTGGAAGGCTACGCTTTTGTGCCAGCCGCTTCGGAAGACCACCGGTTGGTGTTTCGTCGCGATGCGCGGGTCTGATTGGAATGGGATGCCGGCATGAGTCAGACCATCACTCCCGAGTTGAGGCGCTGGATCGTCGAACAGGCCCGTGCGGGGTTTTCCCCGGAATCGGTTCTCACGGCCATGAAATCCTCGGGTTGGGAAGAGTCGGTGGCGTTGGCTGCCATGGAGGAAACCCTGGCGCATCATCTGGCTCGACAGCCCACGCCCGTCGTGCCACAGCCTGATCTGCGTTCTGCCTCACGCCTGGTGGACGGGGGCGACCGCATGGTCGAGGTGCTGGTCAGCATGCGGCTGCCGATGCTGGTGGTGTTCGGGGGCTTGCTGTCGGATGACGAATGCGATGCCCTCATCGAGGCAGCCCGCCCGAGGATGATGCGGTCGCTCACGGTGCAGACCGCAACCGGTGGTGAAGAGCTGAATGCCGACCGGACCAGCCAGGGCATGTTTTTTCGTCGGGGAGAAAACGAGGTCGTCACCCGGGTGGAGGCGCGCATTGCCCGAGTCCTCCAGTGGCCGGTCGAAAATGGAGAGGGGCTGCAGATCCTGCATTACCAGCCTGGGGCCGAGTACAAACCACACTACGATTACTTTGATCCCCGAGAGCCGGGTACACCTCGCATCACGCAACGGGGGGGACAACGGGTGGGCACACTGGTCATGTATCTCAATGAACCCCGACGCGGTGGGGGAACCACGTTCCCGGACGTGGGCCTGGAGGTCATGCCCAAACGGGGCCATGCCGTGTTCTTTGCCTTTGATCGCCCCCATCCGGCCACCCGGACGCTGCATGGGGGAGCGCCGGTTCTGGAAGGCGAAAAGTGGGTGGCCACCAAGTGGCTGCGCGAAAAGGAATTTCAGTGAACTCAGTGGAGAACAGCCCGCTGGGCCGCGTCACGGCCTATGCCGACCGCTACGACCCATCCCTGCTGTTTCCCGTTGCCCGGGCCACCCAGCGGACCGAAATCGGGTTGAGCGACAGGGTGCCCTTCATGGGGGCCGACCTGTGGACCGCGTTCGAGTTGAGCTGGCTGAACCCCCGGGGCAAGCCCCAGGTGGCGCTGGCTCACATCACCGTGCCATGCGAAACCCCCAACATGGTCGAGAGCAAGTCCTTCAAGCTCTACTTGAACAGCTTCAACCAGCAGGTGTTCGGTTCGGCCGACGAGGTGCTTCAGTGCCTGCGGCGCGACCTGAGTGAGGCTGTGTGGCGAGGATCGGTTCAGCAGGGTCAGGTGGGTGTTCGCCTGCTCCTGCCCGCCGAATGGGCCAACGAAAAGGTGGGTGTGCCGGATGGCCTGAGCCTGGACCGGCTGGACGTGGACTGCACCGACCACCAGCCCGCCCCCCATCTGCTGCAGGCCGACCACACCCAGCCGCTGGTGCAGGAGGTGCTGGTGAGTGACCTGCTCAAAAGCAACTGCCTCGTGACTGGCCAGCCCGACTGGGGTAGTGTCCGCATCGCCTACACGGGCGCGCCAATCGACCAGGCTGGCCTGCTTCGTTACCTGGTGAGTTTTCGCCAGCACAACGCATTCCACGAGCAGTGCGTGGAGCGCCTGTTCATCGACATCTGGAGCCATTGCCGACCCACCCGGCTGAGTGTATGTGCCCGTTACACGCGCCGAGGCGGACTCGATATCAACCCCTGGCGCACCAGCCATCCCCAGCAGCCACCAGCCAACGTCCGAACGCCCCGACAGTGAGTCAGAACAGGCTGGGTTGTTCGGCTGCCATTTCTGCTGGCGAGCTTGCTGATGCTGGCCGGGTGGCGTCCTTGTGATGCAGCCCGTCCACCCGCACGCCCAGCAGCCGAAGCGGACGGTCCAGCGGGGCTCGTTTCAGGGCTTCGCGAGCGGCACGCAGAATGTCGCTCCCCTGATCCACCAGGGTGGGTAGGCGGTGATGACGGGTGACGATGCGGAAGTCGTCATACCGCAACTTCACCGCCACGGTGCGGCCCTGGTAGCCTTTGCGTTGCAGGTCGGCAGCCACCTGGTTGGCCAGGTGAGCGAACAGGCGGCTGAGTTCGGCACGGTCACGCACCGGGTGGAGGTTGCGTTCGAACGTGGTTTCGCGGCTCATGCTGACGGGCTCGCTGTGGGTTTGCACCGGCCGCTCGTCACGGCCCCAGGCTGCGTCGTGTAGCCACTGGCCCTGGCTTTGACCGAAGTGGTCGAGCAGTGTGTCTGGCGGTTGTGCCGCGAGATCGCCAATCGTTTGGATGCCCATGTCTTTCAGCTTCTGGCCGGTCTTGGGGCCAATGCCGTTGATCTTGCGACAGGGCAAAGGCCAGATCAGGCTCTGCAGGTCGTCTTCGTGGACGATGGCGATGCCGTTGGGCTTGTGGAATTCGCTCGCCATCTTGGCCAGCAGCTTGTTCGGTGCCACGCCGATCGAGCAGGTCAGGCCCGTGGCCTCGAAAATGCCTTTCTGGATCAGCCGGGCCAGCACCCGCCCACCCTCGCGCTGACCGCCGGGAACGTCGGTGAAGTCGATGTACACCTCGTCAATCCCCCGGTCTTCCATCACCGGAGCGATCTCGGTGATGACGGCCTTGAACGCGCGTGAGCAGCGACGGTAGGCGTCAAAGTCCACTGGTAGCAGGATGGCATCGGGACACAGCAGGGCGGCTTTCATGAGACCCATCGCAGATCCCACCCCAAAATGGCGCGCGGCGTAGGTGGCGGTGGTGATGACACCTCGACCGGCGTAGTCGCGCAGGCGTGGGAAGGCGTCTACGGGAATGTCGGCTTCGGCCACATCGGCAAAGCGCTGGCGCAGCGTGTGATCCGCGCTGCGCCGCCCGCCGCCGATCACCATGGGCAGGCCCTTGAGTTGCGGGTAACGCAGCAGTTCCACCGACGCGTAAAAGGCGTCCATGTCGAGATGGGCGATACGACGGTTGGAGTGGGACACGGTCAGCAGGTCTGCGGCTATGCTTGGTATTTTGCAACCGCTCTCGGATGGACACATGACGACCGAACACCAGAAGGATTTTGAACAGGGGCTTGCGATGCGCAAGCGCGTGATGGGCGAGGATTTCGTGGCGCGAGCCTTCAGCGGCCTCACCCCGTTCACCGAACCGTTGCAGCAGTACATCACCCGAAACGCCTGGGGCGATGTGTGGCAGCGCCCGGGACTGGACCTGAAAACCCGCAGCCTGATCACCGTGGCCATGCTCACCGCGATGGGCAAGCAGAACGAGTTGAAAGGCCACGTGCGCGGGGCGCTGAACAACGGTGCCACGCCGCAGGAGATCCAGGAAGTGCTGCTGCACGCCAGCATCTACTGCGGGCTCCCCACGGCGGTGGAGGCGTTCCGCACGGCGGCCGAGGTGGTGGACGGTCCGAAGACTTAACGGCCTTCGTTGGGCGGGCTGGTGTCGCCAGGCGCGGTGTGGTGGCCGTCGTCGTACTGCTGTCGCAATCGTTCGAGCCCCTGGCGGAAGGCTTCGGCATCGCCATGTTCAAAGAAGGCGGGGTATCGGTCGTGTGAGCCGTACAGGCGCCGCGCGTGCTTGATGGGGCACCAGTACTGCTCGGTGCGGGCGGCGATCTCGCGCGCATACGCGACGATGCCGTTGCCGTAAGAACAGTAAAAGCAATTGAATTTCTCCACCGCGTTCAGGTAGGGCAGGTCGGTGCGGTCGAACACCAGGTAGTCTCGCCGCCGCACCTTGGGGATGCCGTAGACCGGAAAGCACACCGCCTGGTAGAGCGAAACGAACAGGTCCAGCAGGGCAAAGACGGGCCAGCCAGCGTAGATCACCGGGGCCGTGAGCAACACCGTGATGCGGCTGCCGCGCAAGTAGCGCCACAGGCCCACCCGCTGCTGGCGCTGCAATTCCACGAAGCGGCCGGCCAGTGCCTGGCGCTGCTGCTCGAACTCCTGACGCAGGCGCTCGTATTCCTGCTCCACCTGGTCTTGCAGGGAGTGGATGCGTGCCAGCAGTTCTTCGATGGACGGGGGCATGGTTGCGCTCCAGAAAGGTTCATCAAGTGAGCAGTCGCTGCACCAGGTCGACCGAGCTGCTGGCCTGGTATTTCCGCATCAGCCGGGCGCGGTAGATCTCGACCGTGCGCGGGCTGATGCCGAGTGCCTTGCCCATCTCCTTGGCGGTCAGGCCCTTCATCACCAGGGCGGCCACCTCGCGTTCGCGCCCGGTGAGCTCGGCTTTGACGGCGCGGCGGGATGAAAGGTCCTCGAAACTCCAGATGCCGGCGGCGTGCGGATCGGTGCGGTCCAGGGCACGGCCGGTCACGTGGCACCAGAAGGTCTGCCCCGCAAGGCGACCACCCACGCGTTTCATGACCCGCTCGTCGGAGTAATGCCCCTTGGCGTTGAGAATGGGGGTGATGCGCTCGCCGATGCGCTCGAACTCGTCGGCGCTGGGGTAGAGGAGCTGGAAACTCTGGCCAATGAGCTGGTCGGGTGTGGCGCCGAACATCTCGCAGACCGCCTGGTTGCAGTCCACCATGGTGCGGTGACGCGACAGCACCAACCCGACCGGTGCCAGGTCGAAGGCCAGGCGGTAGTCGATGTCGGGCGGTGGGCGTGCAGTCATGGCGCGAACTCCAGAGCGACGAAGTGGGCTTTAGGGGTTGGTCTTTAGGCAATACTACGTATGTGATTAAGTAGTATCGTACGGTTTTCCTTCACTATTGGACAGGAGCGTGCGAGCATGAACAAGGTGTATCCCAGCGCGGCCGAAGCCCTCAAGGGCGTGGTGGCCGACGGGCAACTGCTGGCCGTGGGCGGTTTCGGCCTCTGCGGCATTCCCGAGGCCCTGATCGACGCGCTGCGTGACAGCGGCGTCAAGGACCTGACCGTGATTTCCAACAACGCCGGTGTCGATGGTTTTGGCCTCGGCAAGCTGCTGGAGACCCGTCAGATCCGGAAGATGATTTCCAGTTATGTGGGCGAGAACAAGGAGTTCGAGCGCCAGTACCTGGCTGGCGAACTCGAGCTCGAGTTCACCCCGCAGGGCACGCTGGCCGAAAAGCTGCGCGCAGGCGGTGCCGGTATTCCCGCGTTCTTCACCAAAAC
>CAZEZY010000090.1:0-9824 GCA_964516635.1 uncultured Tepidimonas sp.
GGCAGCAGCCACAAGGCCACGCAGGCCAGCAACCCGACCGCTGCCGTGAGGCCGAAAGCGCCGGTGCCCCATTGAACCACCAGCAGGCCGAACAGCCAGGGAGCGAGGGCCTGGGCCACACGCGCCGGCACCATGAGCCAGCCCTGACGGTGGCCATACCCTTGCGCACCGAACAACGCCAGAGGGAGCGTGCCTTTGGCAATCGTCATCACCCCGTTGCCGGCGCCATGGAGCACCCCAAACGCCGCTGCAGACCAGGGAGCTCCCCACAGCAGCAGGCCGACACCCAGCGGATGCAGGGTGGCAGCCAGTCTGGCCGACGCCAGCGGATGCACGAAACGGAACAGACCAAACTCGACCAGCCGCCCCGCCACCTGGGCCGGCCCAATGAGCATGCCCACCATCAAAGCCACCGAAGGGGCATGTCCACTGAGCAGCAACAAGCTGGGCAGGTGGGCCGCCATGGCCGTGGAAATGAACCAGGTGGCGGCAAACACAAAGGCCAGCAGGCCCAGCGCCCAGCGACGCGGGTTCAGGGGGTTGGCCGATGGGGGCGCAGGCGGGTTGACCAGGGCGCTGTCCGCCTGGGTCTCCTGCATGGGTTGTTCAACCGGCAGCGTGGGCCGCGCACGGGGGAGGGTGGCATTCAGCGGCAGCCCCACCAGCAGATGGAGCCCGGCCCAGGCCAAGCAGGCCATGCGCCATCCGAATTCGGCCTCCAGCCAGGTGGACAGGGGCCAGCCGATGGTGCTGGCAAAACCGGCAATCAGGGTGATGCCGGTGATGCTGGCCCGTGATTGCGAGCCCTGGAGCCTCACGAGGGTGGCGAAGGCGGCTTCATACAGACCGCTGCCCATGCCGATGCCCAGCACCACCCAGGCGAGCCACAACATCCCGACATGCGTGGCGGTGCCCAGCAGCAGCAGACCGAGCGCAAAGACCAGGCTGGTACCCATCAGCACAGGCCTTCCGCCCCACTGGTCGATCAGGCGTCCGGCGCGCGGCCCGAGCAAAGCCGAGATCAGGAGTGCCGCGCTGAACGCGGCAAACACGGTGCTCGGTGCCACGCCGAGGTCGCGGGCCATGGGCAGGGCCAGGATGGCGGGCAGGTAATACGTGGACGCCCAGGCCAGTGTCTGGGCGGTGCCCAGACCCAGGACCAGTGTCTTCGTGCGGGCCGTCAATTCAGTGTGCGCCGGCGGGTTTCCAGCGGTTGACCAGCGCCACCAGCGACAGCATCACCGGCACCTCCACCAGCACGCCCACCACGGTGGCCAGCGCGGCACCGGAATTCAGGCCAAACAGCGAAATGGCCACCGCCACCGCCAGTTCGAAGAAGTTGGACGTGCCGATCAGGCAGGCCGGCCCGGCCACGTTGTGGGGCAGCTTCAGCAGCCGGGCACCCCACCACGCGATGAAGAAAATGCCGTACGTTTGCAGGATGAGTGGCACCGCAATCAGACCGATGATGCCGGGCTGTTCCACGATGGTGTGAGCCTGAAAGCCGAACAGCAGCACCACGGTGGCAATCAGCCCCACCACCGACCACGGTTTGAGTGCCGACACGTATCGGCCAAGAGCGTTTGCGGATCGTTTCAGAAGCAGGTGGCGGGTGAGCATGCCCGCCAGCAGCGGCAGCACCACGTACAGCACCACCGACAGCAGCAGCGTTTCCCAGGGCACGGTCACGTCCGTCACGCCCAGCAGGAAGGCCGCGATGGGGGCGAAGGCAAACACCATGATGAGGTCGTTGACCGACACCTGCACCAGCGTGTAGTTGGCGTCACCCTTGACCAGTTGGCTCCACACAAACACCATGGCGGTGCAGGGAGCCACACCCAGCAGGATCATGCCGGCAATGTATTCACTGGCCGACTGCGGGTCCACCCACGGGGCGAACAGGTGATGGAAGAACAGCACGCCCAGCCCGGCCATGGTGAAGGGCTTGATGAGCCAGTTCACCACCAGCGTGAGCATCAGCCCCTGAGGGCGTTTACCCACGTCTTTGATGGCGTGCCAGTCGATCTGGATCATCATCGGGTAGATCATCACCCAGATGAACACCGCCACCACCAGGTTGACCTGGGCGTATTCGAGCGCGGCAATGGCCTGGAACAGGGTCGGAATGGACAGGCCCAGCAGCACACCGGCAGCGATGCCGAGCGCCACCCAGATCGTCAGGAATCGTTCAAAAATGCCCATGGTGGCAATGTTAGCCTCGCTGACCGGCAATGGCCTGGAGTTCTTTCTGCAGCGACAGTTGATCGAGCTTGTCGATGGGCAGATTCACCAGCAGGGACACGCGTGTTTTGAGGGTCATGAAAGCAGAGGTGAAGGCGCGCTGAATGTCTTCATCCGAGCCACCCGCGAGCACCGGATCTTCCACGCCCCAGTGGGCAGACATGGGTTGCCCAGGCCAGACCGGGCAGACTTCCCCGGCGGTCTTGTCGCACACGGTGAGCACAAAGTCCATCACCGGGGCATCGGGCTGGCCGAATTCCGCCCAGTCCTTGCAGCGCAGCCCCTCGGTTCGAAAGTGGTTTCGCTCGAGCATCGCCACGGCATGCGGGTTCACCTGGCCTGCCGGGTGGCTGCCGGCACTGTAGCCACGGAAGCGGCCTGCGCCGATCTGGTTCAGGAGCGCTTCGGCCATGATGCTCCGGGCGGAGTTGCCGCTGCACAGGAACAGGACGTTGTAGGGGCGAGAGGTCATTTTCGAGCCTTCGATGAGTTGGAGGTTGGGTTTGCCAACGGTCAGGCAGGGCTTGCCCTGACAGCAGGCGTGGGTGAGAAATCCGAGCAAGGCGTCCATGGCCTGAAATTCGGCCCGGTAGATGAGGTGTCGGCCATCGCGTTCGCTGTTCACCAGTCCGGCATGGCTGAGTTCCTTGAGGTGAAACGACAGGGCGGTGGGTGAGGCCGCCAGCCGTTCGGCCATCTGGCTGGGTGTCATGCCTTCCTGGCCCGCCACGACCAGCAGCCGAAACAGCTTCAGCCGCGTTTCCTGGGCCAGAGCGCCCAGTGCTTTCACCACATCCGATTCGTTCATGGCCGTCTGTCAGGGTTGGGCCGCAACGGCCGGATGGGCGCGCGTGGGCAGGCCCAGGGTGAGCAGCCAGCAGATGCCCAGCATCACGGCCGAGCCCACGAGCGCATACAGCAGCCCACCCCACTGGTACAGCAGGCCCGACAGCAGCGTGCCCAGAAAACGACCCAGCGCATTGGCGGCGTAGTAGAAGCCCACGTCTTCGGCGGCTTTTTCGCTGCCGGCATAGGCCAGCACCAGGTAGGAATGCACCGACGAGTTGACGGCGAACGCAAAGCCGAACACGCCCAACCCGGCCACCACCACCCACTCCAGGTGCGGCACGTCCAGCACCACCACGGCGGCGAGTGCCACCGGCACCAGCGCCAGCAAGGCCGACCACAGGCGAGCGGCCGGCACTTCGTGGCTCAGACCGTCGGCGCTGCGCTTCACGATGTTCGGGGCCAGCGCCTGCACCAAGCCGTAACCGATGGTCCAGGCCGCCAGGAAGGTGCCCACCATGGTGAAGGTCCAGCCCACCGAGTACAGAAACACCGGCACGCCCACCACAAACCACACGTCGCGCGCGCCGAACAGCGCCACGCGGGCAGCGGCCAGCGCGTTGATGCCGGCGTTCTTGGCGAACAGTTCCTTGGCGTTTTTCGAGGCCTTGCTCTTGCCCATCATCTGCGGCAGCGAGGTGACCACGCCCAGCAGCACCACGGCCAGCAGACCGGCCATCAACCACAGCGAGCCCTGAAAGCCCAGCGTCTGCAGCAGCACGCCCCCCAGAAAAAAGCCGAAGCCTTTCATGGCGTTCTTGCTGCCGGTGAACCAGGCCACCCACTTGAACAACTGGCCGTTGTCACCCGATGCCCCCTGTTCCTTGGCTGCCGCCTCCGTCACCTTGATGGCCGACTTGCTGGCGGTCTTGGTCAGGTCCTTGGCCACACCGCAAATGCCTTGCGCCACCACCACCCAGGCCACCGACATGGCAGCGGTCCATTCGGGGTTGAGCAGCGACAACACGGTGAAGCCCACTATCTGGGTCGTGAGACCCACGGTGAGCATGCGGGTGATGCCGTAGCGCGTGGCCAGCCAGCCGCCGATCAGGTTCGCCAGAATGCCAGCCGCCTCGTAAAGCAGGAACAGGAACGCCAGCGTGAACGGCGAATAGCCCAACTGGTAGAAGTGCAGCAGCACCAGCATGCGCAGGGCGCCGTCGGTGAGGGTGAACCCCCAGTAAGACGCCGTGACGATGGCGTAATTGCGGGCAGCGTGCTGCATCGTCAAATGCCCTGGGCTTCCATGTGCTTGGCCAGGTCCACCATGCGGCAGGCATAGCCCATTTCGTTGTCGTACCAGGCGTACACCTTGAGCAGGGTGCCGTCGGTGACCATGGTGGACAACGCATCCACAATGGCGCTGCGGGTGTCTCGCGCGTAGTCCACGCTCACCAGCGGGCGCTCTTCGTAGCCCAGAATGCCTTGCAGCGGGCCTTCGGCGGCGGCCTTGAACAGGGCGTTCACCTCTTCAGCGGTGGTGGCGCGTTGCAGCTCGAACACGCAGTCGGTGAGCGAGGCGTTGAGCACCGGGGCGCGCACGGCGTGGCCGTTCAACTTGCCCTTCAGTTCGGGGTAGATGAGCGCGATGGCGGTGGCGCTGCCGGTGGTGGTGGGGGCCAGGCTCATCATGGCGCTGCGGGCGCGGCGCAGGTCTTTGTGCGGCGCGTCCACCACCAGGTTGGTGTTGGTGGGGTCGTGGATGGTGGTGATCTGCCCGTGTCTGATGCCCAGCGCCTCGTGCACCACCTTGACCACCGGGGCCAGGCAGTTGGTCGTGCAACTGGCGGCGGTCACGATGCGGTCTCTGGCGGGCTCGTACAGTTGCTCGTTGATACCGACCACGATGTTGAGCACGCCGCCGGTTTTGACTGGCGCGGCCACAATGACACGTTTGGCGCCCCGGTCCAGGTGGCCTTGCAGGGTTTCGGGCGTCAGGAACTTGCCGGTGCATTCGAGCACCACGTCCACACCCAGGTCGCCCCAGGGGATGTCGGCGGCGGCGCTGTGGCTGCTGAAGGCGATGGGCTTCTCACCCACCCGAATGGCACCGTCACCCTCGGCGCGGATGTGTTCCCGCCACTTGCCTTGCACCGAATCGAAGGCCAGCAGGTGGGCCGTGGCCGCCGCGCCGCCTTTGAGTTCGTTCACGGCCACCACGTCCAGGCGGTTGCCCGCGCGCGGGTCGTCAGAAGGCCGCTCTGCTGCGCCCATGGCGGCCCGCAGTGCGAGCCTGCCGATACGCCCCATGCCGTTGATGCCGACTTTCATGTGGTCACTCCATTTTTTAGTTCAATGATTCTTGAATTGTTGCATCGTCAGATGACACTTTGATGACACATCTGGTTGGAAATCGGCCCTCAGACCGTGATCGCTAGGGTTTACGCGGTAGACGAGCGATCGAGATGCCCCTTATTCTTTGTATACAGAGTACAAAGAAATGGATTTCCCACCCCTGGCAAAGGAAGACAAGGCATGACACGCAAGCAAGATCGGCACGAAAGCACCACCCGCACCGGTGTTTCCGCCCCCGTGGAAAAAAAGCTCGTGCCCTTTGGCGGCTACTACGCCAACCGGGTACCTGGCCACGACCCCGAACTCACCGAGGTGGGCCCCGGCACGCCCACCGGCGAATACATGCGCCGTTTCTGGCATCCGGTGTGCATGTCGATTGAACTGACCGACACGCCCCGTTTCCTCCAGATCCTGGGCGAGGAACTGGTGTGCTTCCGCGATGGCAGCGGCCGCATTGGCTTGCTGCATGCCCACTGTGTGCACCGCGGGGCGTCGCTGGAATACGGCAAGATCATGGATCGCGGCATTTCCTGCTGCTACCACGGCATGCAGTTCGACGTGGACGGCACCTGCCTGCGCGTGCCATTTCCCCAGGGGGAGGAAGAAGAGGGCGAGCGTTACCGTTGCTCCATCCGGCAGGGCGCTTACAAGGCCTTCGAACGTCATGGGCTGGTGTTTGCCTACATGGGCCCACCCGAGGAGGAGCCACCTTTTCCCGAATGGGAGGGCAACTTCACCGTGGCCGATGGCGACGAACTGGTGCCTTACAGCAACTTCCAGCACTGCAACTGGCTGCAGGTGCAGGACAACGCGGCCGACAACTACCACACCATGGCGCTGCACGCCAAGCGGCAGGTGACGGGCGAGCACTATCAGGGCACCACTTTCGACGAAGTGGGCGCCGCTTCCATGGAAGTGCCCCCCGACATGCACTTCGTGCCGATTCACGGCGGCCGCGGTCTGGCCTGCTCGGGCGCACGCCGTTCCGATGACGGCCACATGTACATCCGCGTGCAACACCAGGTGCTGCCCAACCTCAGCCTGCACGCCTACACCTCCGAAGATGGTCACCAGAAAAAACTCTTTGGCCGCTTCCACATGATCCGCTGGACGGTGCCTGTGGACGACCACCACAGCAAGATGCTGGGCTGGCGCGTGATGGGCCCCGGCATTGACACCCGTGGGGTGGGCAACAAGGCGCTGGTGGGCTATGAAACCATCGATTTTCTCGAAGGACAGGTGGCCATGCGCCGGCCCGAGCGCTTTGGCCGGTACAAGCTCGAAGACCTGCCACCCATCCCGGCCGATCACCGGGCGCGCCCGAACTACAAGGACTGCCAGTACGCGCCGGGCGATTACGAGGCCATCATCAGCCAGCGGCCCATTGCAGTGCACGCCCTCGAAAACCCCACCAAGTTCGACGCCGGTTTGTACATGTTCCGAAAACTGCTGCGCGACGCGGTCCGGGGCAGCAACCCGCGGGCCACGGCCGAGGCCTTTGCCCAGTGGCTGCGTGACTGCAACGGCGAACCCAACAGCTACTGCTCGGGGAACGTGTTCGAACTGCCGCTGGGCCGCACGACGGACGAGGAAGTGACCCTGCGCCGGCATCTGGCCCGTCAGGTGGTGGCCATCATCACCGAAGCGGACGGTCTCAAAGGCCCGGAACGCACGGCCTTTGTCAAGGAGAGGATGGAAGCCCTGCAACAAGAGGTGCTGGCGCGGAGGCAGGCGTGAGCGACAGCCTCCTGCGCTTGCGGGTGGAGGCGATCCGCCGCCAGGCCGAAGGCATTCATGCCTTTGAACTGACCGACCCGGCGGGAAGATCGTTGCCGCCGGTGGAAGCGGGCGCGCACGTGGACGTGCATCTGCCTGGTGGCCTGGTGCGTTCGTATTCGCTGGCCGGCGACCCGGCCGATCGCAGCCACTGGCTACTGGGTGTGCTGCGTGAAAAGCAGGGCCAGGGCGGTTCGCGGGCGATGCACGACCAGGTGAGGGTGGGGGATCTCCTCACCATCAGCCCGCCACGCAACGCCTTTGCCCTGGCCAGTGGGGCGGTGCATGCCGTCTTGCTGGCAGGTGGCATCGGCATCACACCACTCAAGGCCATGGCCCACCAGCTGCGGGCACAGGGCGCCTCGTTCGAACTGCACTACTGCGTCCGCAGCCGGCAGACGGCGGCCTTTCTGCCCGAACTGCAGGCGACGGTGCCACCGGGTGCGTTCCATCTCCATGTGGACCAGGGCAACCCTGCCAACGGGCTCGACATCCACCGATTGCTCGCGCAACCGGCCAGCGGCACGCACCTGTATGGCTGCGGCCCGGCCGGTTTCATGCAAGCTTGTGCCGAAGCCAGCCGGCACTGGCCGCCAGGCACCGTGCACTTCGAACATTTCAAACCGCCCGAGCCCCCTGCCCGAAGCGCCCCCGATGGCGCCTTTGCGGTGAAACTCGCCCGCACCGGCGTCACCTTGACGGTGCAGCCCGAGCAGACCATCGTGCGGGCCATCGAACTGGCCGGCTTGCGCGTGCCCACCTCGTGTCTGTCGGGGCTGTGCGGCTCCTGCAAGGTGGATTACCTGCAGGGCGAGGTGGAGCACAACGATTACATCCTGTCAGACGAAGAAAAATCCCGCTGCCTGACGCTGTGCGTTTCCCGAGCCCGCAGTCCGCTGCTGGTGATCGACCTCTGACCCTTCCCATCACGGAGCTTTTCATGCTGGACCGCGTTAAGAACCACTCCATCTACCAGCCCACCCAGGCCGGGCTGATCTTTCCCGAGATGCCCGCGTTCGACAGTGTCGAGGCCGAGCGGATGCACCTCAAGCAGCGCCTGGTGGCCGCCTGCCGTGCCTTCGCCCTGGAGGGGCTGGACTATGGCTTTGCCGGTCACCTGACCATCCGCGACCCGGCGCGCCCGGAGCTGTACTGGACCAATCCGATGTGCGTGCATTTCGCCCAGGTGAAGCTGTCCAACCTGATCCTGGTGGATCATGCGGGGCGGGTGGTGGAAGGCCGTCATGCGGTGAACCGGGCCGGTTTTGTGCTGCACGCTGCGGTGCACGAAGCACACCCGGACATCGTGGCCATGTGCCATGCCCATACCGTGTATGGCACCGCCTTTGCCGCGCTGGGCAAGCCGCTGGATCCCATTTCACAAGACGCAGCCGCTTTCTTCGAGGACCACGTCGTCATCAAGGCCGAGGCCGGTCAGGTGGCGGTGGAGGAGCGTGCGGGTTCGGCCGTCTGCGACTGGTTCAAAGGCGTGAAAGCCGCCATCCATCAGAACCATGGCCTGTTCACGGCAAGCCGCCACAGCATCGAGGCAGCGGCCTTCTGGTTCATGGCGCTGGAGCGCTGCTGTCGCCAGCAATTGCTGGTCGAGGCCACAGGGCAGAAACCCGTGCTGGTGCCACCCGACAAATCCCGCTACAGCCGCGAGCACGTGGGTTCGGAATACATCGGCTGGTTGCACTTCCAGCCGATTTACGATCACCTCGTCGCCACCCAGCCCGACATGTTCACCTGAGCCATTCAGCCGAGCTTTCCCGGCGCTCCTACAATGGTGTATGCCTCTGCCCTCCCGACACGTACCGGCCCGTATCGATTTCGTTGACACGGTCTACCGCATGATGGTCGATGCCATCACCGACGGCTCGCTGGCGCCGGGGGAGCGCATCACGCAGGAAGAGATTGCCGAGCAGTTGCATGTGTCGCGATCGCCCGTGTTGCAGGCCTTGCGCCTGCTCAAGAAAGACGGACTGATCGAAGACGCCCCGGGCCGGGGCATCCAGGTGGCGCCGCTCGACCCGGACGGCGTGGGTCATCTCTACGATGTGCGCGGTGCGCTCGATGCCCTGGCCACCCGGCTGGCGGCCCGGGCCGGTGCGGTCATCGATCCGGCACTCATCCGGCGCGGGCGTGAGCGGTCAGCCCAGGGCGAACTCAAGGCCATGATCGATGCCGACATGGCCTTTCACCAGGCCATTTACGAAGCGTCAGGCAATGGGCTGATTGCACAGACCGCCAGCCCGTACTGGATGCACATCCGTCGCGTGATGGGGGCGGTGCTCCGGGGGGCTGGCCATCGCTCCACCATCTGGGAAGAACACGAAGCCATTGCACAGGCCATTCAGGCCCGCGATGAAGCGCTGGCGGTGGAACTCTCGAACCGCCACATCAGCGTGGCCAAAGACAATCTGGTGCGGCAACTCCGGGATGCCCTGGCCAGGGCGGCCTGAGAAAGCCGGTGGTCGTGGGGTTGAAGCGTTCAACCTTGACCGCCGTCCAGCTGTTGACGGCAGGGGCCGGGCGCGTCAGCGCCGCTGCTGCGGCAGCGCTTGGTCGAGCAAGCGCTCAAAGGCAGCGCGCCCCTGGGCATCAACCTGCTGCACCTGGCGCACCATGGCGGGTGGTAAATGGATCACGTGGCCGTAGTCGGT
>CAZEZY010000091.1:0-9614 GCA_964516635.1 uncultured Tepidimonas sp.
CAGCTGGGAGGATCGGCTCATACTGTGTTGTTCTTATCCTTCTTTGCGGCTTTTGATGTCAAGGTACCGATGTGGCCGGTGCACACATGGTTGCCCGACGTGCACGTGGAAGCGCCCACGGGCGGTTCTGCGGTTCTGGCCGCCATCATGCTGAAGCTGGGCGCTTATGGATTCCTGCGCTTCTCCCTGCCCATTCTGCCCGATGCCTCCCAGGAGTGGGCGGGTCTGATGATTGGCCTCTCGCTGGTGGCGGTGATTTACGTGGGTCTGGTGGCCATGGTCCAGCAGGACATGAAGAAACTGGTCGCTTACTCGTCGGTGGCGCACATGGGTTTCGTTTCGCTGGGCTTCTTCCTGTTCAACGACCTGGCCGTGGCCGGTGCCATTGTGCAGATGATTGCACACGGCTTTGTGTCGGCTGCCATGTTCCTTGGCATTGGGGTGCTGTACGACCGCATGCATTCTCGCGAGATCGCCGATTACGGGGGCGTCATCAACACCATGCCCAAGTTTGCGGCCTTTGCACTGCTGTTCACCATGGCCAATGCCGGTCTGCCGGGAACGGCTGGGTTCGTGGGCGAATGGATGGTCATTCTCGGGGCGGTTCAGGCGAATTTCTGGATTGGCCTGGGTGCGGCCACGGCGCTGATTTTCGGCGCTTCGTATTCGCTGTGGATGTTCAAGCGTGTTTACCTTGGCCCGGTCGGTAACGACCACGTCAAGGCGTTGCTCGACCTCAACGGTCGTGAATTTTTTGTGATGGCTTTGCTGGCCATCATGGTGTTGTACATGGGCATTCATCCCAAGCCCTTCACCGACGTGATGATGCCGTCCGTGACGGAATTGCTCCAGCATGTGGCAGTCTCCAAACTGCCTTGATCCGCACCCACTGGTTTTGAAAGAGCAACACAATGATTGACAGTCTCAGCTGGGCCACGGTCTACCCCGAACTGCTGCTGTTGGGTATGGCCTGCGTGATCGCGATTTACGACCTTTTCGTCACGTCACCGATGAGGGGGTCCACCCATCGCCTCACCTTGCTGACCCTGGCCGTGGTTGCCGTGCTCACGGGATACATGGCCTCCAGCGGCCAGACCCTCCACGGATTTGGTGGCATGGTCGTGAGCGACCCGATGGGCAACTGGCTCAAATGCTTCGCCTCCATCGCGATGATGGTGACGCTGATCTATGGCCGTCCTTATGCCGGTGCCCGTGACATGCTCCGGGGTGGGGAGATGTTCACCCTGTCCATGCTGGCATTGCTGGGCATGTTCGTGATGATCTCGGGTCACAACTTTCTGGTGATCTACCTCGGCCTGGAACTGCTGACCCTTTCTGCCTACGCCCTGGTGGCACTGCGCCGCGATCACCTGCTGGCCACCGAGGCCGCCATGAAGTACTTTGTGCTCGGCGCGCTGGCCAGTGGCTTCCTCCTGTATGGTCTGTCGCTGGTGTATGGCGCCACCGGTTCGCTGGACATTCCCACCGTTTCACAGGTGATTGCCGCTGGCGTGGACCAACCGCAGGTGCTGGTGCTTGGTCTTGTTTTTGTGGTGGCGGGTCTGGCTTTCAAGCTGGGCGTTGTGCCGTTTCACATGTGGGTGCCTGATGTCTATCACGGCGCCCCCACGGCCATTACCCTGATCATTGGTGGGGCGCCCAAGCTGGCGGCTTTTGCGATGGTGATGCGGCTGCTGGTTGAGGGCCTGGTTCCTCTGGCATTCGACTGGCAGCAGATGCTGGCGGTCCTGGCGGTGGTCTCATTGCTGGTGGGTAATCTCGCTGCAGTGGCTCAGACCAACTTCAAACGCATGCTTGCTTTTTCGACCATCGCGCAGATGGGCTTCATGCTGCTTGCGCTGGTGGCAGGTGTGGGCGCAGGTGGAGATGGCGCCAATATGGCCAATGCCTACGGCGCGGCCATGTTCTATGTCGTCACCTATGTGTTGACCACGCTGGCCACCTTCGGCGTGATGCTGCTGTTGAGTCGTGAAGGGTTTGAGTCCGAGGAAATTCGCGATCTGTCCGGCTTGAACCAGCGCAGCCCGTTGTATGCCGGTGTGCTGGCCGCCTGCATGTTTTCGCTCGCAGGCGTGCCGCCCCTGGTAGGTTTCTATGCCAAGCTGTCTGTGCTGCAGGCGCTGCTGGAAGCCGGTGGTGGGGCGTACATCGGCCTGGCGATTTTTGCGGTCCTCATGTCTCTCATCGGGGCGTTCTACTACCTCCGGGTGATCAAGGTCATGTACTTTGACGCCCCCACACAGACCGCACCGATCACGGCACCGCTGGATGTCCGTGCCGTGTTGTCGGTCAACGGCGCCCTGGTGCTGGTGCTGGGTCTTGTCCCTGGTGGTCTGATGGCGCTTTGTGCCCAGGCCATATCGGCCATGCTCCTCTGAGTTAAGCTTTTGGCATGACATCGACTGTCTCCATATGGCTGGTCATCGGACTGGCCTTTTTCTTTGCCAACCTGCCGTTTGTCAATGACCGAGTGCTCAGCGTGCTCAAGCTGAAAATGGGTGCCAAGCCGCTGTGGGTCCGGTTGCTCGAGTTGCTGTTCTGGTACCTGGCGGTCGGTGGTGTCGGCCTTGCCATCGAGCAGTATCAAGGTCAGATCTACCCCCAGGGCTGGGAGTTTTATGCCATCACGGCATCCATGTTCCTGACTTTTGCCTTCCCCGGTTTTGTTTACCGGTACCTGGCCAGGCGCCGCTGATAGCCGGTCTCCACCGCTGACCGCAGCCAAGGGATAATCCGTGCATGAAGGTGCTCGATCTGTCGTGTACACACGGCCATGTCTTTGAGGGTTGGTTTGCTTCGGAAGACGATTTTGCCGGACAGCTGGCCCGAGGCTTGCTTGAATGTCCGGTTTGCGGATCGGCCGAAGTCGAAAAACGGCTGAGTGCGCCACGGCTCAATCTCGGTCGATCGCAGGACCCAGCGGTCACGGGCCCGCTTTCCGACGGTCATGGTGCGGTGGCGAACTTGCCGGTGGAGGATCAGGCCAGGTTCCTGCAGGCGATGCGTCAATTCGTCCAGGCCACCGAGGATGTCGGTGATCGTTTTGTCGAAGAAGCCCGCCGCATCCACCAGGGTGAAGCGCAACAGCGTGGTATCCGGGGCCGTGCAACGAGGGCCGAAGCTGTTGCACTGATGGAAGAGGGCATCGGGGTCTTGCCGCTGCCCGATCTTCCCATGCTGAAGGACACCCTGCAGTAGGGCTCAGGGATACAGGCCCCTGAGATCTCTGGCGTGCAGGATGCGTTGACACGCCACAATGAAAGTGGCGGTCCGCAGGCTGACTTGGTGATCTTCGGCCACCTGCCAGATGGCGCTAAACGCGCCACGCATGATTTTCCCGAGGCGCTCGTTGATTTCTTCCTCGCTCCAGAAAAAGCTGGAGAAATCCTGCACCCATTCGAAGTAGCTGACCGTCACGCCGCCCGCGTTCGCGATCACGTCCGGAATGACCAGAATGTTCCTGTCGTTCAGGATGTCGTCAGCCGCAGGGGTGGTGGGGCCATTGGCGCCTTCAATCACCATGCGTGCCCGTATCCGACCGGCATTGGCTTCGGTGATCTGGCGTTCCAGGGCTGCCGGGACCAGGATGTCGCAATCGATATCCCAGAAAGTGTCGGCTGGAAGGGCTTCACCCATGGGAAAAGCCGCCACGCTCCCGGTAGACGCCACATGCTGCAGCAGTGCCGGTACATCCAGTCCGCCAGGGTGATAAACCGTTCCGGCATGGTCCTGAACCGCAACCACGCGGGCGCCCGCTTCGGCAAACAGCTTTCCGGTCACTCCCCCCACGTTGCCAAACCCCTGGATGGCAACCCGTGCGCCTGGAATGGTGAGTCCGGTGCGCTGAGCGGCTTCGCAGCCGACAATGAACACGCCTCGTCCGGTGGCCTCGCGACGGCCCAGCGAGCCACCCAGATCAATCGGTTTGCCAGTCACGACCCCGGTGGCGGTTTCACCCACATTCATGGAGTAGGTGTCCATCATCCAGGCCATGACGCGCTCGTTGGTGTTCACGTCCGGGGCGGGAATGTCTTTCGTGGGTCCGATGATCAGACCGATTTCGCTGGTGTAGCGGCGCGTGACACGCTCGAGTTCGGCGAGGGTCAGCCCTTTGGGATCGACGCGAATCCCCCCTTTGGCCCCCCCGTATGGCACGTTGACGGCGGCATTCTTGACGGACATCCAGGCGGCCAGTGCCATCACCTCCGAGAGCGTGACGTCCTGATGAAAACGCACTCCGCCCTTGCCCGGCCCCCGGGAGGTGTTGTGCTGCACCCGATAGCCTTCGAAATGGGCGATGCGGCCGTCATCCAGCAGCACCGGCACATCAACGATCAGGGTTCGCTTGGGACGTTTGAGGGTTTCCACCCATCGTCCCAGTCTGCCCAGGTAGGGGGTGACGCGATCGACCTGCTGGAGGAAGTCGCCCCAGGGACCAAGGGCGTTCGGGTCCAGATAGGAAGGCAGCGGATGCTGGTGCAGAGGGGCTTCGCTCATGGGCTTTCCATCGTGATCAGATGGCTGGATAGCTTACGCTTGCTGGCGCCAGATGTCCAAGGCCGCTCTCCCATGGAACCATGCACAAGTTGCATGACGCTAGCGTCTGCTTTCCAGGGGTCTCGGAACCATGGGTTGCCACAGGGGCATGTCTGCGCTGGGGCCAGGGCTGCTTTCAAGAAATCGTCCGTTGACGGTCAGGCCGTTGGCCGACATCCGGGCAGCCGTGGCTGGCCCAACCCCACGGACCCGCTGGATGAAATCGGGCCAGTCGGAGAAAGGTCTTTCCTGTCGGGCTTCGACGATTTTTCGGCTCGTGGCGGGGCCGATGCCCTTGATGGCAACCAGATCCTCGACTGGCGCCCGGTTTGCTTCGACGGCGGCCATGGCATGGCCTCCACCCAGCAGGATGAGGCACAGGCAGATGACTGCCCACCAAGCGTTGATGTGTTTGTTCATGATGCTCCCTGAAAGCCGTGTGTCTGTGCACAATATCGCGGTGAAGAATATACCCCATTGAACATGATCGATCCGCGAAGCGTCCCCGTGGTAGGCATTGATGCGCATCTGCCTGCCCTCGAACCTGAGCGGCTGACCGAGATGGCGATTCGCCATCGCTTCAGCAGGCCACCCGCATGGCAGCCCGAGGTGCGACAAGAGCCCAGTTTCACGGACCGGTTGCCTCAGTCAGCGGCCGTGCTCATGGCGGTGATCCTGCGGGAAACGCCAACGCTGCTCCTGACCGAGCGTACGGCCCATCTGCCCACCCACGCGGGTCAGATCGCCTTTCCCGGCGGCAAGGTGGACGAATCGGATCAGGGACCTGCTCACACCGCTCTGCGTGAGGCCTGGGAGGAGGTCGGACTCGATCCGGCGGCAGTCGAGGTGCTCGGTTGCCTGCCAGAGTACGTCACGGGCACTGCGTTTGTCGTGACCCCTGTGGTTGGGCTGGTTCGAGAAGGTCATGCGCTTTCACCGAATCCTCATGAGGTGGCCGATGCTTTCGAGGTGCCGCTTGCCTACCTGATGAACCCGGCCAATCACCGCCGCCACGAATGGTGGTGGGAGGGTCGCCAGCGACATTGGTTTTCCATGCCGTATCAAGATGGCCTGCACGAGCGATACATCTGGGGTGCAACGGCTGGCATGCTCCGCAACCTGTACCGTTTGCTGAGTGCATGAATGCGGGTTTTCCTGGTTGTTGTGCCGATGCGGATGATTGGCACGTCGTTATGATGGCGTCATGAGTTTTTTCGCGATCGTGCTCGCGCTGATGCTGGAGCAGGCCCGCCCTCTGGGCCGTGACAACCCTGCCTATTCGGGGTTGCGCTCATGGTCGGCCTGGGCCCGGCAGGCACTGGATGCAGGACAGAGCCATCATGGGTGGCTGGCCTGGTCGCTGGCTGTGTTGGCTCCTGCGGCGGCTGCGACAGCCCTTTATGGCCTGTTTCACTGGATTCATCCCCTGGCGGGCTTTCTCTGGCTGGTTCTGGTGCTGTACCTGACACTGGGTTTTCGGCAATTCAGTCATCATTTCACGGCGATACGGGTGGCCCTGGAGTCGGGTGACGAGGCGGGCGCCAGAGCGGCCTTTGCCCGCTGGAAAAAAATCGACACCATCGATCTGCCCCGATCGGCGCTGTTGCGGCAGGTCATTGAATTTTCGATCGTCTCAGCGCACCGGCACGTGTTCGGGGTACTGGTGTGCTTTGTCGTGTTTGCGGCACTGGGTCTGGGGCCGGCGGGAGCTGTGCTCTATCGCATGGCGGAACATGTGTCCCGCCGATGGGCCGAGGATCCCACGCTTGGACCCGAGAACGCCTCTCGCCAGGCGGCTGGCTCGGCCTGGCATCTGGTGGATTTCATTCCTGTCCGGATCACGGCGCTGGCGTTTGCCGTGGTGGGCAATTTCGAGGAAGCCATTGCCAACTGGCGTCAGGACAACCGGTCCCA
Organism: uncultured Tepidimonas sp.; assembly: GCA_964516635.1. Lineage (GTDB taxonomy): Bacteria > Pseudomonadota > Gammaproteobacteria > Burkholderiales > Burkholderiaceae_C > CAZEZY01. The sequence goes on from CAZEZY010000091.1 coordinate 6,472, forward strand.
GAGCAACGATGCCTTGCTGATGTCGGCCACGGCCGGTGCGATGAATGTCCGGTTGTCCGAAATGGATGACTCTGCCGGGAACGAGTCACATCATCCTCAGCTGGCCCATCTGGCCAGTGTGGTCGGCCTGGTGTGGCGGACGGTTCTGCTGTGGCTGCTGCTGCTGGCGCTGGGGATGATCGCCCGACTGATCTGAAGGCGGTCCCATCAGTACCGGGGGGGCGCCGACAGTTCGGCGTACAGGTCGCGGTAGAGCCGATAACGCTGTTCGCTGACCACCCCACCCATTGCCTGGCGCACGCCGCAGCCGGGTTCATGCAGATGGCTGCAGTTGTAGAAGCGGCAATGCCCCAGGCAGGCAGCGATATCGGGCATCAGCGATGCCAGTTGCTCGGCGGCGATGTGCTGCAATCCGAATTCCTGAAACCCGGGTGAGTCGATGAGGGCGCTCCGATGGCCGTCATCCAGCCAGTACCACTGGGTGCTGGTGGTGGTGTGCCTGCCGGAGTTGAGCGCTTTCGAAATGTCGCCCGTGGCGGCGCCCGCTCCGGGCAGCAGACGGTTGACCAGTGTGCTTTTGCCCACGCCTGAGGGGCCCAGGACCAGGGTGACCCGATGCGTGAGTCGCTCCGTGAGCGCGGCAAGCCCGGCGCCGGTCTTCAGGCAGAGCGGCATCACGACCACCCCCATGCGACGGTAAGGTTCAAGCCGTTTCCATGCCAGGTCAAAGGCATCGGCGAGGTCCTGCTTGTTGAGTACCACCAGGGGCGAGATGTCTGCCGCCTGAGCGGCAATCAGTGCCCGGTTGAGCTGACTTTCCGAAAACACCGGTTCGGCGGCCAGGAGCACCACCACCTGATCGAGGTTGGCTGCAAACGATTTGATCCGGATATCGTCCTGGCGGTACAGGAGGTTCCGTCGGGGGACGATGGTCTCGATCAAACCTTCGTCGCCCGTGGGCATCCACTCGACGCGATCACCCACCACCGCCAGGTTCTTCTTGCCGCGAGGGTGACAGAGCCAGCGCTGACCTTCTCCGTCCTCCACCCAGACGTGACGACCGTGGGCAGCGATGACCAGGCCCTGCCGCAGCAGGACCTTCATGGGGCAGTACTCATGACGGCATCCGTGCCAGGCGTTCGCTGGCTGGTGGGTGCGAGTAATAGAACTTCACGAACAGCGGGTCGGGCGTGAGGGTGCTGGCGTTGTCCTGGTAGAGCTTGAGAAGGGCGCTCGCCAGATCTCGGCCATCGGTGTGCTGCATGGCAAACGCATCGGCCTCGAACTCGTGTTGCCTGGACAAGCTGCTGGTCAGGGGTGTGACAAAGAAAGTCGCGAGTGGCACCACACTCAGGAACAGGATGAGTGCCACGGCGCTGTTGGCACTGGAGAAGCTGGGTGTGACGCCCAGTCCAGTGTAGAACCAGGGCTGGCCAGAGAGCCAGCCCAGCAGGGCAAAGCCAAGCAGGCTGACAGCAAACATCATCGCGATGCGCTTGACAATGTGACGATGCCGGAAATGACCCAGTTCATGAGCGAGCACGGCGTCGATTTCCGGGGGTGACAACTGCTGGAGCAGGGTGTCAAAGAAGACGACGCGCTTCGCTGGCCCAAAACCCGTGAAGTAGGCATTCGCGTGGGCGCTGCGTTTGCTGCCATCCATCACGAACAGGCCGCTGGCGCTGAATCCGCACCGCTGCATGAGCGACTCGATGCGCTGTTTCAGGTGGTCGTCTTCAAGGGGTTGAAACCGGTTGAAGAGGGGGGCGATCCAGGTGGGGTAAATGACCAGCAGGAGCAGATTGAACGCCATCCAGGCGCACCAGGCCCACAACCACCAGAAATCACCTGCCGACGACATCAGCCACAGGACGCCTGCGGCGATGGGCAGCCCGATGGCGGCACCCACCACGACACCCTTCAAACCATCCGAGATCCAGAGCGAGAGGGTCATCCGGTTGAACCCATAGCTTTCTTCCAGGCGGAACACCCGATACCAGGCCAGGGGTAGCTCCAGCAGGCCTCCCACCGCCGCGAAGGCGGCCAGCAGCGCCAGTTGCTGGTGCATGCCCGGGCCCATGATCGCGAGCAGAGACTGGTTCAGCCAGTTGAGCCCACCCATGAGCGTCCAGCCGATCAGGATGGCAGCTGCCACCGCCGTATCGAGCAGGCCAAGCCGGAGTTTGGAGACCGTGTAATCGGCCGCTTTCTGGTGCGCATCCAGCGAGATGGACCGGTCGAAAGGCGAAGGCACCTGCTGGCGATGGGCAGCCACATGCCTCACCTGTCGGCTGGCCAGCCAGAAACGGACCCCCAGACCGGCGAGCAAGAGGGTGCAGAAAGTCAGGGTCCAGAGGAATTCTGATGATCGGGAAACAACATCCATCCCGGAAGTCTAGCCAAACCGGAGGCATTGTGTGCGCAATCGGCGAAAATCAGCGTTTATGGATGCCACTCAATCCCTGATGACCGAGTCTGACTCGATGGTCGAAACCCTCTCCAAAAGTGACCAGAATCTGGTCTGGCTCGACTGCGAAATGAGCGGGCTCGACCCCGAGAAAGAGCGGTTGCTGGAAATCGCGGTCGTGATCACCGGGCCCCAGCTGTCTCCACGCATAGAGGGCCCGGTGCTGGTGATTCACCAGAGCGATGAGGTGCTCCAGGCCATGGACAACTGGAACAAGGGCACCCACGGCAAGAGCGGCCTGATCGACAAGGTGAAGGCGAGCCAGCTGTCCGAAGCCGAGGCCGAGGAGCAGATGCTGGCGTTCATCCGGCGCTACGTGCCCAAAAGCGGCTCACCCATGTGTGGCAACAGCATCGGGCAGGATCGGCGTTTCCTGGTCAAGTACATGCCCAGACTGGAGGCCTATTTCCATTACCGCAACCTGGATGTGAGCACCATCAAGGAACTGGCCAAGCGATGGCGCCCCGAAATTTACGCGGCTTTCAAGAAGCAGCAGCGGCACACGGCGCTGGCCGATGTCCACGAGTCGATTGACGAGCTGGCCTACTACCGGCAGCACTTCCTGCGCTGATCCGCCGGGCGAGTTGAACAAACGGACAGATGCCACTGAAATCCAGAAATGCTTGGGGAAAACCCGAAACTGTGCAATAATATTGAATTGCCTTTGATTGAAGGC
>CAZEZY010000092.1:0-9561 GCA_964516635.1 uncultured Tepidimonas sp.
AGCAACTGCGTCAGGAAGCGCACATAGGCCTGGGTGGTGGAAATCTCGCGACCCTCCGGTGTAGGCTCCAGCACCGACTTGAAGGTCTCGAGCGACGGGACCGTGAAGCTTTCATCGGCCCGGGTGCGCCGGTGCGGCAGGTAGCCACCCAGTGCCTGGCGGCGCTCATGCAGATACCGCATTTCCGGCGTGTCGTCTGCCGGCTTGTAGAACGGAATCTTGGGCAGTTCGCTGTCGGGAATGGGGATGTTGAAGCGGTCGCGCATGTAGCGGATGTCGTCATCGCTGAGCTTCTTGGTCTGGTGAGCGGTGTTCTTGCCTTCGCCCGCACGGCCCATGCCATAGCCCTTCACCGTTTTGACCAGCAACACGGTGGGCTGGCCGGTGGTGTTGTGGTGCGCACGGTGAAATGCCGCATACACCTTCTGGGCATCGTGCCCACCTCGGCGCAGGGCCCAGATGTCGTCGTCGCTCATCTTGGACACCAGCTCCAGCGCCTTCGGATCCCGGCCGAAGAAGTTCTTGCGCACGAAAGCCCCGTCGTTGGCCTTGAAGGCCTGGTAGTCGCCATCCAGCGTGTCGAGCATGATCTTGCGCAGGGCGCCATCCTTGTCTCGCGCCAGCAACGGATCCCAGTTGCTGCCCCACAGCAGCTTGATGACGTTCCAGCCTGAGCCGCGAAACTCGCCTTCCAGCTCCTGCACGATCTTGCCGTTGCCACGTACCGGGCCGTCGAGACGCTGCAGGTTGCAGTTGACCACGAAGACCAGATTGTCCAGCCCCTCGCGCGCCGCCAGGCCAATCGCCCCCAGGCTTTCGGGTTCGTCCATTTCACCATCGCCACAGAACACCCAGACCTTGCGCTGGGACGTGTCGGCAATGCCACGGGCATGCAGGTATTTCAGGAAACGGGCCTGGTAAATCGCCATCAAGGGACCGAGACCCATCGACACCGTGGGGAACTGCCAGAACGCCGGCATCAGCTTGGGATGCGGGTAGCTGGAGAGCCCTTTGCCATCCACTTCCTGGCGGAAGTTCAGCAACTGATCTTCGGTCAGGCGACCTTCCATGAAGGCTCGGGCGTAGATGCCCGGGGCGCTGTGACCCTGGATGTACAACAGGTCTCCCCCATGGTTTCCGCCCTTGTCCGTGTTGTCGGCGTGCCAGAAGTGGTTGAAGCCACAGGCAAAGAGGTGCGCCAACGACTGAAAGGAACTGATGTGCCCACCGAGGTCGCCGCCATCGGCGGGATTGAGCCGGTTCGCCTTGACCACCATGGCCATGGCGTTCCAGCGCATGTAGGCACGCAAGCGGCCTTCCAGTTCCAGGTTGCCAGGGCTGCGCTCTTCTTCGTCGGGTTCGAGCGTGTTGACGTAGCCGGTGGTGGCCGAGAACGGCATGTCCACGCTGTGTTCACGGGCTTCTTCCAACAACTGCTCCAGAAGGAAATGCGCCCGATCAGGCCCCTCCTTCTCGATCACCGCTGTCAGGGCATCGAGCCACTCGCGGGTTTCCTGTTGATCGATGTCTGGCGCACTGAGTGCGTTGTTGGCAGACTGCTGAATGGGCATGGCTTGTCTCCTGTCTCGTTCAAGGACAAAGGTTAAGGCGATAGTGCCGTTGTGTCATCTAGTTTCTCACAGTTCCATTTGTTTTTCAATATGCAAATGTAGATTTTGTATTATGAAATATAAACAGGCTTCCGGTCCCTGGTTTTCCCCTAGACTTCAGGCATGCCCACACCCTCCCCACTTTCAACCGGGACCACGCCCTCACCTCTGCTGTGGTGGCGGAACTGGTGGGGCGGCCTGAGTCCCGGCAGACAGGACCGGCTGATCAGCCTGGGACCTCTGATGTCGGTCCTGCTCTTTCTGGCCGCCATCGTCGCTGCCCTGACTTACTTCACGATGGAAGAAACCGATCGTGAACAGGAAGCGGTCACGCGTGATGTGGAGTACGCCCAGCAGCGTCTGCGCCTTCGTCTGATCGAGCGGCAGGAGCAACTGATGCGGGTGGCCAGAGACATTTCGAACCGCGAAATCGAGGAAACCGAATTCGGATTTCAGGCCGAGAATCTGGTCACCCAGTACCCGGAGTTGCGGACCGTCACCTGGATCAACGCCCGACGTGAAGTGGTGACCGCCTACACCTCCCCAAGCGCACCGGAATTCATGAACCGCCTGGCTGGCCAGCCCCTGACAGCGGAATCGATGGATGGGATATTCGAACTCGTCCGAGACCTGAGGCAACCCCTCTACAGCAGACCCCTTCCATCCACCGACCGCGACACGCACATCCTCCTGCTGGTCCCCTTGAACGAGCAGGGTCGCTTCAGCGGGGCACTGATGGCCGAATACTCGATCGACGGACTGCTCCGGTTTGGCGTTCCGACCGAAGTCATGGCGAGGTATGCCGTGGCCCTGATCGACGAAAGCGGCCAGGTGCTCACCGGCAGCACCCACGTTCCCAGGGCCACGGGGCTACGCAGACTCCCATGGAGTGCCAAACCGCAGGCTTACGAGATGCCGGTGGCGCCCATCGGCAACAGCTTGCTGATTCGCGCCGTGGGTTACCGGACAGGTCGCGACTCCATGGGAGAAGCCTTCTTCTGGATCGTTGGCGCCCTGAGTGCCCTGACAGTCTGGATGCTGCTGGCCAACCTGCGGCACAGCAAGCGACGTCTCCAGGCACAGCGGGCATTGGTGCTCGAAACCAACTTCCGCCGGGCCATGGAAAACTCCATGCTGACCGGCATGCGCGCCCTCGACATGAAAGGCCGGATCACCTATGTGAACCCGGCTTTCTGTTCGATGACCGGATGGACGGAAGAAGACCTGCTCGGCGCCGAAGCCCCGTTTCCTTACTGGCCTGATAACGAAATCGAAAACCTGTCAGCCCGCCTGGAGGATGAACTGCATGGCAGAACCGTGCCCGGTGGCTTCGAAGTGCCCGTCAAGCGCAAGAATGGCAGCGTGTTCTATGCGCGGATGTACGTCTCCCCCCTCGTGGATGGCCAGGCTCGCCAGACCGGCTGGATGACCTCCATGACCGACATCACCGAGCCCAAACGGATCCGCGAAGAGCTCACGGCCTCCTACGACCGCTTCACCACTGTGCTGGACAGTCTGGATGAGGCGATTTCGGTGGCCCCGCTGAGCAGCGCTGAACTGCTGTTTGCCAACCGCATGTACCAGACCTGGTTTGGCATGAGCGGTCGGGGTCACCGCGATCTCGTCGACATGTCATCCTCCATCCCGGCCGGCGCAATGCTGGAGGGCGAAGACCAGGTCGATGCGATGGCCGGCTTGCCCACCGATGCCCTGTTCGAGGCCTCCACCGACAATGCCGTGATTTTTCTGGCGGGTCTCAACAAATGGCTGGAAGTCAGAACCCGATACCTGACCTGGGTGGACGGCAGGCTGGCGCAGATGGTCATTGCCACCGACGTGACCGCCCGCAAGCAGGCCGAGCAGCAAGCCGCCCTCCAGCAGGAACGTGCTGAAACGGCCAGCCGGCTGATCACCATGGGTGAAATGGCCTCCAGCGTGGCACACGAACTCAACCAGCCTCTGACGGCCATCAGCAATTACAGCAGCGGGATGATTGCCCGGTTACAGAAAAAACAGATCACTGAAGACGAGTTGCTCAAGGCGCTGGAAAAGACGGCCCGTCAAGCCCAGCGCGCCGGGCAGATCATCCAGCGCATACGGGCATTCGTCAAACGCAGCGAACCCAACCCCATGCTGTCGGATGTCTCGGTGATGGTCAGCAATGCCACCGAACTCGCCGATATCGACCTCAGGCGGCATCTGGTTCGCCTGAACACCTACGTCGCCGCCCGTCTGCCCCGACTGATGGTGGATCCGATCCTCATCGAGCAGGTCCTGATCAACCTGATCAAGAACGCCGGTGAATCCATCGCCCAGGCCCAACGACCACCTGGCCAGCGGCGGATCGAATTGTGTGTGACCCCCCGACAGATCGATGGCATCGAGGCCATCGAGTTTGTCGTGACCGACACCGGTCAGGGCATACCGTCCGAGCAACTGGACCGGATTTACGAAGCGTTCTACAGCACCAAATCAGAAGGCATGGGAATCGGACTCAAACTGTGCCGATCGATTGTCGAATCGCATCACGGAAGGCTGCAAGCGCGAAACCTCTACAATGGAAGCGAAATCACGGGGTGTGAATTCAGTTTCTGGATTCCGCTGGGGACCATCGTCAATCAGTGACTACCCCATAAGCCCCTGCGTCAAGACGGCACACAAACAGAAAGAGCGAGATGAGCTTGATTCCGAAGCGTGGCACGGTGTATGTGGTGGATGACGACGAAGCCGTTCGTGATTCCCTTCAGTGGTTGCTCGAAGGTCAGGACTACCGGGTTCGGTGCTTTGAATCGGCAGAAGGCTTTCTCAGCCGCTACGACCCCCGTGAAGTGGCTTGCCTGATCGCCGATATCCGGATGAGCGGGATGAGCGGGATGGATCTCCAGGACCGACTGATCGAGCGTCACTCACCGCTGCCGATTGTGTTCATCACGGGCCATGGCGATGTTCCCATGGCCGTTGAATCGATGAAGAAAGGGGCGCTGGACTTCATCCAGAAGCCTTTCAATGAAACGCAACTGCTTCAGTTGGTGGAGCGGATGCTCGAGGCCGCTCGGGAACTGTTCACCGAACACCAGCAGGCCGCCAACCGGGAGGCCCTGCTGGGCAAACTGACCACCCGCGAATCTCAGGTGCTGGAACGGATCGTGGCTGGACGGCTGAACAAGCAGATCGCCGATGATCTCGGCATCAGCATCAAGACGGTGGAAGCCCACCGGGCCAACATCATGGAGAAACTCGGCGCCAACACGGTGGCCGACCTCCTGAAAATCGCCCTGGCCCCCACTGCCAAGGCCTGAATCGCTCTGCCCCCATGACCGCTCAATTGATCGACGGCAACGCGCTGTCACGGCAACTGCGTACCGACGTTTCGCATCGCGTCACGGCCCTCAAGGCGCGTGGCATCACCCCTGGCCTCGCCGTCATCCTCGTGGGCGACAACCTTGCCAGCCAGGTCTATGTGCGCAACAAAGTCAAGGCCTGCGAAGACACTGGCATGCATTCGGTGCTGGAAAAGTACGATGCCACGATGCCCGAAGCCGAACTGCTGGCCCGGGTGAACGCACTCAACAACGACCCCACCATTCACGGCATTCTGGTGCAACTGCCGTTGCCGGCTCACATCGATGCACAGAAAGTGATCGAAGCCATCAGCCCGGCGAAAGATGTCGACGGCTTTCACGTGGCCAGTGCCGGCGCACTCATGGTGGGTCAACCTGGCTTCTGGCCCTGCACCCCCTACGGTTGCTTGAAGATGCTTGAAAGCATCGGCTACGACCTGCGGGGCAAGCATGCGGTGGTCATCGGCCGCAGCAACATCGTGGGCAAGCCCATGGCAATGATGCTGCTGCAGAAAGACGCCACTGTCACCATCTGCCATTCACGCACGGCCGACCTCAAGGCCCTGACCCTGCAGGCCGACGTGATCGTGGCCGCGGTAGGCAAGCGAAACGTGCTGACTGCCGACATGGTCAAACCCGGTGCCGTGGTGCTCGACGTGGGCATGAACCGCAACGAGGAAGGCAGGCTCTGCGGCGATGTGGACTTTGACGGCGTGAAGGCAGTAGCGGGTTACCTCACGCCGGTCCCGGGTGGTGTCGGTCCCATGACCATCACCATGCTGATGGTCAACACGCTGGCATCCGCCGAACAAACCGTTGGGTGAAAAACAGGCCTTGCCGGTGGTTGTCGGTTGTGCTCAACGCGCCGGTACTTCCGCCCGCTTGGCAAACCACCACAGCACGCGAAGCGCGCACAGCCACTGCAGCAACACCAGCACACTGCCCAGGCTGTGCCAGAAGCGGAGATCCCCACCGGTGGTGCGAGCCGTGAGGATGCGTTCAGCCACGCCATGCTCCTGCACGAGGGCTGCCAGCGCGGCCAGCAGCAGCCAGGGCAGGAGCACCCAGCGCGCCGTCACTTCGGCCGACTGCAGTCGCTGCAAACGACCCCACATCACGATCGTCATCGCGATCACCAGGGTGGCCCAGGCCTGCACCTGAAACAGTTTGGCCGCATAGGGACCCGCCACGGCCGGGTTGCCGATGACGCCAAACGCCATCGGCACCGCCACGAAACTCAGCGCTGTCAGGCCACCCCACCACAGGGCGGCCAGCAGCAGGGGCCAACGCTCCCAAAAAGGCTGCATGGCAGGCGTGCCTATTCGTAGCGGACCGACACGATCTCGAAGCGCTTGACACCACCTGGCGCCTGCACTTCCGCCACATCGCCTTCTTCCTTGCCAATCAGGGCGCGGGCAATCGGGCTGGAGATGTTGATCAGGCCCAGCTTCAGGTCGGCCTCGTCCTCGCCCACGATCTGGTAGGTCACGGCTTCACCGGTGGTTTCTTCTTCCAGTTCCACGGTTGCGCCAAACACCACCTTGCCACCGGCATCTACCGCGGCCGGGTTGATGATCTGGGCAATCGACAGTTTGCCTTCGATTTCGGCAATGCGCCCCTCGATAAAGCCTTGACGCTCCTTGGCGGCATCGTAGTCGGCGTTTTCGCTCAGGTCGCCCTGAGCACGCGCTTCCGCGATGGCGTTGATCACGGCCGGGCGGTCAATGGTCTTCAGGCGGTGCAACTCCTCCTTGAGCTGGTCGGCACCGCGTTGGGTCACGGGAATGGTGGGCATTTGTTTTTCTCCAAAAGCAAACCGCCGATCGTTACCAATCGGCGGTGTCGTTGGCGAGATTATGCCTCAGGCAGCCAGCTCTGCGTGCATCTCCTGCACCGAGATTACCCCTAGGTTGTCCAGGCTCTTCATGCCTTCCACGGCCGCCTCGGCCCCCGAAATGGTGGTGAAGGTGGTCACTCGGTTGAGCAGCGCAGAGGTGCGGATGTAGCGTGAATCGGCTATGGCATTGCGGCGCTCCTCCACCGTGTTGATGACCATGGCGATCTCGCCGTTCTTGACCATATCCACGATGTTGGGGCGGCCTTCGGCCACCTTGTTGACCAACGCGCAGGGCACGCCGGCCGCTTCGATGGCAGCCGCCGTGCCACGCGTCGCCACGAGTTCGAAACCCATGGCGTGCAGTTCACGAGCGACCACCACCGCGCGGGCCTTGTCGGACGGCTTGACCGACAGGAACACCTTTCTGACCTCGTCGGTCGGGCGCGGCAGTTTGGTGCCGGCGCCCAGTTGCGACTTCACAAAGGCTTCGGCAAAGGTCTTGCCCACGCCCATGACTTCGCCGGTGGACTTCATCTCGGGGCCGAGGATGGTGTCCACGCCCGGGAATTTGACAAACGGGAAAACGGCTTCCTTGACACTGAAGTAAGGCGGTGTGACCTCTTCGGTGACGCCTTGCTGCGCCAGCGTCTGGCCAGCCATGCAGCGTGCCGCCACCTTGGCCAGTTGGATGCCCGTGGCCTTGGAGACGAAAGGAACCGTGCGCGAGGCGCGCGGGTTCACCTCCAGCACGAAGATCACGTCTTTTTTCACGCCGTTCTCTTCCACCTCCTGAATGGCGAACTGCACGTTCATCAGACCCACCACGTTCAGTGCGTTGGCCATGGCGGCGGTCTGGCGCTTGAGTTCGTCCACCGTGGCCTTGCCCAGGTAATACGGCGGCAGCGAACAGGCGGAGTCGCCCGAGTGCACACCCGCCTGTTCGATGTGCTCCATCACGCCGCCGATCAGCACCTGGCCGGCTGCGTCGCGGATGCAGTCCACATCGCACTCGATGGCGTCGTTCAGGAAGCGGTCGAGCAGCACCGGCGAGTCGTTGCTCACCTTCACGGCTTCGCGCATGTAGCGCTCCAGGTCGCGTTGTTCGTGCACGATTTCCATCGCGCGGCCACCCAGCACGTAGCTGGGACGCACCACCAGCGGGTAGCCCAGGGCGGCGGCTTTTTCCAGCGCCTCGGCTACGGTGCGGGCGGTGGCGTTGGGTGGCTGGCGCAGGCCCAGTTCGTGCAACAACTTCTGGAAGCGCTCGCGGTCTTCGGCCGCGTCGATCATGTCGGGCGAAGTGCCGATGATGGGCACCCCGTTGGCCTCCAGGCCCAGCGCCAGCTTCAGCGGCGTCTGGCCGCCGTACTGCACGATCACACCCAGGGGCTTTTCCTTGTCCACGATTTCCAGCACGTCTTCCAGCGTCAGCGGCTCGAAGTACAGGCGATCGGAGGTGTCGTAGTCGGTGGACACGGTTTCCGGGTTGCAGTTGACCATGATGGTCTCGTAGCCGTCCTCGCGCATGGCCAGTGCGGCATGCACGCAGCAATAGTCGAACTCGATGCCCTGACCGATGCGGTTGGGGCCACCGCCCAGCACCATGATCTTTTTCTTGTCCGTCGGCTGCGCCTCGCACTCGTCCTCGTAGGTCGAGTACATGTAGGCGGTGTTGGTGGCGAATTCGGCGGCGCAGGTGTCCACGCGCTTGTAGACCGGGCGCACGTTCAGTGCACGGCGCTGATCCCGCACCGCTTTTTCGGTGGTCTTGAGCAATTTGGCCAGGCGGCGGTCGCTGAAGCCCTTCTGCTTCAGGGTGCGCAGCGTGTCGGCGCTCAGGGACGCCAGGGCGCCTTCGCCCTTCTTGGCGGTCAACTCGTCCAGTTGCAGTTCGATCTTGACGATCTCTTCGATCTGCACCAGGAACCACTTGTCGATCTTGGTGAAGTTGAACACCTCATCCAGCGACCAGCCGGCGGCAAAGGCGTCGCCCACGTACCAGATCCGCTCGGGGCCGGGTTCGCCCAATTCGCGCTCCAGGGTCTCGCGGTCCTGGGTTTTTTCGTTCATGCCGTCCACGCCCACTTCCAGGCCACGCAGGGCCTTCTGGAAGCTTTCCTGGAAGGTGCGACCCATGGCCATCACCTCGCCGACCGATTTCATCTGGGTGGTCAGGCGACTGTCGGCGGTGGGGAATTTCTCAAAGGCGAAACGCGGGATCTTGGTCACCACGTAGTCGATCGAGGGCTCGAAGGATGCCGGGGTGGCACCACCGGTGATCTCGTTCTTCAGCTCGTCCAGCGTGTAACCCACAGCCAGCTTGGCCGCGACCTTGGCGATCGGGAAACCCGTGGCCTTGGAAGCCAGCGCGGAAGAACGCGACACGCGCGGGTTCATCTCGATCACGACCATGCGGCCGTCTTTCGGGTTGATCGAGAACTGCACGTTGGAACCACCGGTGTCCACACCAATTTCTCGCAGCACCGCCAGCGAGGCGTTGCGCATGATCTGGTATTCCTTGTCGGTCAGTGTCTGGGCCGGCGCCACGGTGATCGAGTCGCCGGTGTGCACGCCCATCGGGTCGAGGTTCTCGATCGAGCAGACGATGATGCAGTTGTCCTTCTTGTCGCGGACCACCTCCATCTCGTACTCTTTCCAGCCCACCAGCGACTCTTCGATCAGCAACTCATTGGTCGGCGAGGCTTCCAGGCCGCGCTTGCAGATGGTCTCGAACTCTTCCGCGTTGTAGGCAATGCCACCGCCCGTGCCACCC
>CAZEZY010000093.1:0-9332 GCA_964516635.1 uncultured Tepidimonas sp.
CGACAGCAAGACGCTGGACAGCCACCAGGTGATCCGCCGCCGTGGCCTGAGGGTGCTGGAGAACCTCCTGCTGGACCAGGTGCCCGAAGGCGACTACGAGCTGATCGCCCTGCCCCTCAAACTCACACAGGCAGACGCCAGCCCGGTGCGGGCGGTGTTGCGCAATCTGGACTGAACGAATGACGACGACGCTGAACGACTGCCGGGCCATGGATGCCCAGGACCCCCTTCGCCCCCTTCGCGAGCTGTTCACCCTGCCCGACGGCGTGATCTACCTCGATGGCAATTCGCTGGGGGTACTGCCCAGGGCCACGCCGGCCCGGGTGGCCGAAGTGGTGCAGCAGGAATGGGGACAAGGGCTGATCCGCAGCTGGAACACAGCCGGCTGGTTTCAGTGGCCACAGCAGATCGGCGACCGCATCGGCCGGCTGCTGGGCGCAGGCCCGGGCGAAACCGTGGCCACCGACAGCACGTCGGTCAACCTGTTCAAGGTGCTCAGCCTGGCCATGAACCTGATGGAGCGAACCGCCCCCGACAGGCGGGTGCTGATCAGCGAACGCAGCAACTTCCCCACCGACCTGTACATTGCCGAAGCCCTCAGCCGCGAGCGCGGCTGGAGGCTGCAGCTGGTGGACGCCCGCGACCTGCTGGCCCACCTGAGCGCCCAGACCGGCGTGGTGATGCTGACGCACGTGAACTACCGCACCGGGGCCATGCACGACATGGGTGCCGTGACCGCCGCCGTGCACGGGGCTGGCGCGCAGATGGTCTGGGACCTCGCCCACAGTGCCGGTGCCGTGCCGGTGGACCTGAACGGTGCCGATGCCGACTTTGCCGTGGGCTGCGGCTACAAATACCTCAACGGGGGGCCGGGTGCGCCGGCATTTGCGTGGCTCAACCGACGCCATGCCAAGGCCTTGGGTTCCGACCTGTGGCAACCGCTGGCGGGCTGGTGGGGCCATGCGGCCCCGTTTGCCTTCACGCCCGACTACCAGCCCGCCGAAGGCATCAATCGCTTTCTGTGCGGCACCCAGCCCATGATCAGCATGGCCGCCCTGGACTGCGGCGTACAGACCGTGCTGGCGGCCGAGCCGCTGGGTGGCATGGCCGCACTGCGGCGCAAGTCGCTGGCGCTGACCGACCTGTTCATCGAACTGGTGGAGGCGCGCTGTGCCGCCCACGGGCTCACCCTGGTCACGCCACGCGAGCACCGGCAACGCGGTTCGCAAGTCTGCCTGTCACGGCCGCAAGGGGCTTACGCCATCGTGCAGGCGCTGATCGCGCGTGGCGTGATTGGCGACTTCCGCGCGGGCGATGCCCAGCAGCCCGACATCCTGCGCTTCGGCTTCACGCCGCTGTACATCGGTTTTCAAGACGTGTGGCACGCCGTGGAGCACCTGCGCCAGGTGCTGGAAAGCGGCGAGTGGACGCGGCCCGAATTCAACCGCCAGCAGACGGTGACCTGACAGGAGGCGGCCTTGAACATCCACCCCGAGAACCAGCAGGCCAGCACCGTCGGCTGCCCGATGCACAATGCCGGCCGCACTGAGGCCATCGTCCATGAAGAAAAGGCGCAGCTCGACTTCAGCCGCGACATGAGCTATGGCGACTACCTGCAGCTGGACGCCATCCTGAATGCACAGAAGCCGCTGTCGCCCGACCACAACGAGATGCTGTTCATCGTGCAACACCAGACCAGCGAACTGTGGATGAAGCTGATGCGGCACGAACTGCAGGCGGCCGTGGCCTGCGTGGCCAGTGACCGGCTGCCGGCGGCGTTCAAGATGCTGGCGCGGGTCAGCCGCATCATGGAGCAACTGGTGCACGCCTGGGACGTGCTCGCCACCATGACACCGCCCGAATACAGCGCGATCCGGCCGTATCTGGCGCAGTCCAGTGGTTTCCAGAGCTGGCAGTACCGCTGCATCGAATTTGTGCTGGGCAACAAGAATGCCGCCATGCTCAGGCCGCACGCCCACCGGCCCGACCTGCTCGCCGAGGTGCAGTCGGCTTACGAGGCCCCATCGCTGTACGACGAAGCGCTGCGCCTGCTGGCCCGGCGCGGCCTGCCGGTGCCTGCCAGCCACACCCGGCGCGACTGGACGCTGCCCTACCCGGCCAGCGAGGCGGTGGAAGCGGCCTGGCTGCAGGTGTACCGCCAGCCGGAGCGGCACTGGGACCTCTACCAGCTGGGCGAAGAGCTGACCGACCTCGAAGATGCCTTTCGACTGTGGCGGTTCCGTCACCTGACCACGGTGGAGCGGGTGATCGGGCTCAAGCGCGGCACGGGTGGCACCAGTGGCACCGGCTACCTGCGCAAGATGCTGGACGTGGTGCTCTTCCCCGAAGTCTGGACACTGCGCACCAGTCTCTGAGCAGTCAGCGTCAGACGTTGGGGCGCATGCCGTGCAGCGCGTCCGCCAGCGCGGGGGCCATCTGGATCACATTGGTTTCATGGGCGATGCAGTCGGTGCTCCAGATGCCATCGATGCCCGCCTCACGCAGGACCTGAAGGGCATCCCCGGCAAACAGGGCATGGGTGACCGCCACATCCACTGTCGCGGCGCCCGCCTCGAGCAGCAGCCGGGCGGCCTGGGCCACGGTATGGCCGGTGCTGGCCACATCGTCCAGAATCACCACGGTCTGGCCGCGCCAGTCCCGATCGGGCAATTGAATGACCACCTGGCGATCGCCGTGTCGGACCTTCCGGCATACCGCTGCCAGATTACCGTGGCGTGCCGCCGCTTGCGCCACCCACTGGGCGGCTTCCTCGTCAGGGCCCAGCAGTATCGCGCCAGGACGCTGCCTCGCCACCCAGTCGGCGAGCGCCGGCGCACCGCTGATCACCACCGGACAGGACACCGGCACCGCCTCCTTGAGCGTGGCCACCCGGTGCAGGTGCGGATCGACGGTAACGACCGCATCGAAGAGGCTGGCGAGAAAACGACCCACGATCCGCTGACTGACCACTTCACCGGGCTGGAATGCGATGTCCTGACGCATGTAACCCAGATAAGGACACACCAGTGTCAGCCACTGGACGCCCAGCTCTCGGGCGGCCCCAGCCAGCAGCAGCAACTCGACCAGCTTTTCGTTGGGTTGATGCAATCCCCTGAAAACGATCACCTGATCGGGCAAGCGCGGTGGCAGGCGCAGCCTCAGCTCCCCATCGGGAAAGCGATGTCGGTTGATCAGGGCAAGCGACCAGCCGCCTTGATCGGCCAGTCGTCTGGCCTCGATGGCCTCATCCTCGAAAGCGAGCAACACCGCATTGGCCATGCTCAGAACTCCACAAAGACGCCCGGCACTTCACCCGCCGAGCCCAGGCGGACCGCCGTGTCGCGATCGGCGGCCTGGCGCGCAAAAGCCAGGTCGGACTGAAAAGCCGCATAAACGCGGTAGAGCACGTCGCCGACCTGAACAGACTCCCCCAGTTTGCGCATGAGGTCGACACCCGCCCCTTTCACCTTGGGCGCCCCGGCCAGCTGGGCGATCCGGGCGATCTGGAAGTTGTCGATGCCCGTGACGACACCGTCACGGTCGGCCACGACATCGAAGCTCAGCGAACCCAGGGCCGCCCTCTCCGGATCGAACGGCCTGGCGCCCTGCGCCTCGATGAGGGCGCGCATCTTCTCGAGGGCACGCCCGGAGTCGAGAATGTCGCGTGCGATGGCATAGCCATCGCCTCCCCGGATGTCGGGGTCGCACTCGAGCAGGCGCCCGGCGAGCCTCAGCGACTTCTGGCGCAGGTCCTGTGGCGCCAACGGGTGGTTCTGCAGCACCCGCATGACATCGCGAGCCTCCAGCACGGGACCGATGCCCTGACCAATCGGCTGACGGCCATCGGTGATCACCACATCGAGCGACAGACCCAGCCGGTGAGCCACGTACTCGAACAGACGCCGAAGTTTCTGTGCCTCAGGCATGGAGCGCACCTTGGCCGTCGGGCCGATCGGAATGTCGAGGACCAGGTGACTGGAACCGGCCGCCACTTTCTTGCTCAGGATGGACGCCACCATCTGCCCTGGTGAATCCAGTGACAGCGGACGTTCCACCGAAATCAGCACGTCATCGGCCGGCGACAGATCGGCGGTTCCCCCCCAGGCCAGGCAGGCCCGGTGATCCCGAACGATCTCGCTCAACCGGTCAAACGGGAGCTCCACATTGGCCAGCACCTCCATGGTGTCGGCGGTACCGGCCGGCGAGGTGATGGCCCGAGAGGACGTTTTCGGGCACACCATCCCGTGGGCGGCCACGATGGGCACCACCAGCATCGACGTGCGATTGCCGGGAATCCCGCCGATGCAATGCTTGTCGACCACGAGCCGCTCACGCCAGTCCACCCGTCGGCCGGTGGTGATCATGGCTTCGGTCAGGAAGAACACCTCCTCCCGATCGAGTTCACCTTGGTGGGTCGCGACCACGAAGGCCGACAGTTCGATCTTGGAATAGCGGTGCTCGGCGATGTCGCGCACGATGGCCTGGAAGTCCTCTCGACCCAGCCGTTCCCCGTTGATCTTCCGATGGAGAGCGGCAATGGAGGCGGGTGGCTCGGCCTGGGAAATGGAGGCTGGATGGCCTTGATCCACCCCCATCTGGGCAAAGGCATCGATCGACAGACCGAGTTCGTGACACTGCACGATGCGCGGGTCTGACGTGACATTGAGCGTGGCCAGGATTTTGCGGCCGTTGGCGCGGACCTCCACCTTGGAGAGCGCCTGAAAACCTTCGGCGCGGTAGACATCGCAGTCCCGGTGGAGATAGGCCACGTTCTCCTTGTAGGTATCGATGGCCACCGCCCGCAGGTTCAGGCCACCGCTGGCCGGAACGCCGTCATCATGCGTCTGCCCGGGCGCCGAAATCACGGGATTCATCGCACCGCCCTCACTGGGGACGTATCGGGTTGCGCTCGATCACCGCCTGCATGTGGCAGGCGTCGGTGCGCACACGGTTCGCGAGGCCTTCGGGTGAGGTACCGGCCACCTGCCAGCCCTGAGAGAAAATCTTTTCGCGAATGTCGAGCCGCCGCACGATCTTGACCAGGGCCTCTGCCACACGCTGCATATGGGCCGATGCCAGCGAGAGCTCCCGCGGACAAGCCTGAAATCCACCCATGGCCAACTGACGCTGAAGCACGCGACGACGTGGGTGGGTTGGAGCGGTCCTCCGGTTTTTCATCGATGTCTCCTGATCATTGATCCATTCACCCTCGTTCACACCATAACCGATCAGAGGGGTCGAGGTGGGCCGCCGTACAGCGCAGGCACATCCATGAGTCGCTCTCCCAGGACAGCCATCGCCGTGTCTCGGGCCCATTTCAGGGGGCCCGAGGCATGAAAGATGCTTCCATTTCGCTGCGAGCGCGCCTGCACCCAGCCACAACGTTTCCATCGCGCCTTCGCCCAGCGGTCCCAGAGCATCGTCCAGTCTTCCGGTGACACGGGAGGCTCGCTCATCAGTTCACCCAGCGTCCAGGCGTCTTCCAGGGCCATGGCGGCCCCCTGTGCGAGATAGGGGCGCATCGGATGGGCCGCATCACCCATCAGGGCGACCGAACCGCGAGCCATCTCACCCGGATGCCGGACGGGTGAGCGACCAAAGAGCGGCCAGAGACGCCAGTCCGAGATCGATTGCAGCACGCGCTGAAGATCACGAGCCACAGGCCCCAGCCGGTCCCTGAGAACGGCTGGGTGGGCTGCGTGGTCCCAGCCAGCGGGTTCGCCGGGCAACTCGCCATGCACCACCACCACGACATTGAGCCACTCCCCAGACCGGACGGGATAATGGACCGCGTGCATGCGGCGTCCGAGCCAGGCCACCACCTCGTTCTGCCGCAGATCGTAAGGCAGCGCAGCCATGCGCACCATGCCCCGGTAGGCGAGGTGACCGCTGAAAACCGCTTCCGGCCCTCCCCACACCTCACGCCGGATCCGGCTCCACAACCCGTCGCAACCGAGCAAGGTCTGAGCCGTCCATGTCTTGCCTGTCAGGGCCTGGACTTCCACCCCGCTTTCGCCGCTGTCCACCCGCTGTACCGCCTGTCGGAGATGACAGTCGACACCCAGCCGGCCCACCTCGGCCAGGAGAATCCGGTGGAGATCTGCCCGGTGGATGGTCGCGTAAGGGGCACCGTGACGCTGCAGGGCCGTCTCACCCAGTCGCAGGCGGCCTTTTTCCTGGCCCGTCGAGGCATCCCGGGCTCGGAGAACCAGAGGAAACGCCGCCACGTCGTTCAGGGCCGCCTCAAGCCCCCAGTCACGAAGCACGCGGACGGCGTTGGGTCCCAGCTGTATGCCAGCCCCCACTTCCGAAAACGCTTCGGCCTGCTCGATCAGGTGGATGGGCAGATCGGGCGCCTGTCGGCGCAAGACCAGCGCGGCCGAGAGACCCGCCATCCCCCCGCCCACCACCACCGCACCCGAGGCTGGACCGGGTGTGTTGTCCGCGCTGTCCGACATCAGCGAACCACCCAGCCCCAGTCACGCAGCGTCAGCAAGGCGCTCTCACCCACACCCGCACCAAACCGGCGAGCCAGACGCTGGGCGACGTTTTCCCGTTGGGTGTAGTCGATGATTTCTTCGGCCTGAATCACGTCTCGGGCCACCTGTTCCAGGCTGGCCATTTCGTCGGCCAACCCCATGCTGACCGCTCTCTGACCGCTCCAGATGAGTCCGCTGAAGACCTCAGCCGACTCCTGCAGGCGTTCACCACGCCCCCGTCGAACGACCTCGATGAACTGCTGGTGGATATCGTCCAGCATGGCCTGGGCATGCTGCAACTGGGCCTCGGATTGCGGGCTGAACGGGTCCATGAAACCCTTGTTCTCGCCCGCCGTGATCAGCCTTCGTTCCACACCGATCTTGTCCATCAGTTCGGTGAATCCGAAGCCATTCATCATGACCCCGATGCTGCCGACGATGCTGGCCTTGTCGACATAGATGTTGTCGGTCGCCGATGCAATGTAATAGGCTGCCGAAGCACAGGTTTCCTCGACCACCGCATGGATGGGTTTGTTGTGCAAGGCCTTCAGGCGATGGATCTCGTCGGCGATGATGCCCGCCTGAACCGGGCTTCCGCCTGGCGAATTGATCAGAAGCACCACCCCTTGCGCGCCCGGGTCTTCAAAAGCCAAACGCAGAGAAGACACAATCGCCTGGGCACTGGCTTCCGAGTCGGAGGAAATGGTGCCACGCACCTCGATCAGGGCGGTGTGTGGTTGCAGACCTGTTGAGGAGGGAACCACGTCGCGGTACAGCAACCAGACGAATGACGCGAGCAGGCCGATCCAGAGCAAGCGGAAAAAGATCTTCCAGCGCCGGGCTGCCTTCTGTTCCTGCAAGGTGGCAAAGGCCAGCTTTTCCAGAACTTCACGTTCCCAACCCGGGGACTTCCTGCTGTTGCTCGAGGCGGATAGATCTTCCATGGATACTTTCAGAATTCGATCGCTTGAAGGTTGTATTGTGTACGCCAGAACACCACCCCATCCAGCTCCACGGTTTCGATCCGGACCAGTGGGCCTCTGCCAGGCCCGCCCACACACTGGCCGGTATCCGGTCGAAACAGGGCCCCATGGGATGCACAGACGATGTGCTGCCCGGTGAGATCGAAAAACCGGTTGGGTCGCCAGTCCATTTCCATGGCCACATGGCTGCATCGATTCAGGTACGCGAAGACACGCCCCTTCCAGCGCAAGGCGAAGGCGCGACAGGTCTGCCCCTGGTATCGGACATCGAAGGGACAGGCTTCCCCACCGTCGGACAGATCGCTGGCTTGGCACAGCGCAATGAGATCGGGCTCTGGGGCGGTCATGGGCGGCGGGCTTGGTGAAAACTCTCCGACAATCACCGCATCATGACCGAAATCGATAAGCCCTGCTCGCGCCCGTTGATCTTGGGCTCCACCTCGCGCTACCGCCAGGCGCTGCTGGAGCGCCTCGGTGTTCCGTTCCAGACCGCCGCCCCCGATGTGGACGAAACCCCGCAGCCTGATGAATCACCCCCGCATCTCGCGACTCGGCTGGCGCTGGCAAAAGCCCGTGAGGTCGCCCAGCGACACCCCGATGCCATCGTGATCGGCAGCGATCAGGTGGCCGACCTGCATGGCCTGCCGATGGGCAAGCCTGGCACGCACGATCGGGCCGTGACCCAGTTGCGACAGATGAGCGGACAGACGGTCCAGTTCCAGACCGCACTGGCGGTGGTGTGTCAGGCCACCGGTTTCGAGCGCTGCGACCTGGCCGTGGTGAATGTGGTGTTCCGTCACCTGAACGATGCCGAAATCGAGCGCTACCTGCGTGCCGAACAACCGTACGATTGCGCCGGCAGCGCCAAGAGCGAGGGCCTGGGCATTGCCCTGCTGGATCGCATCGACAACGACGACCCCACCGCGCTCGTCGGTCTGCCGCTGATCCGCACGGCCCGGCTCCTTCGGGAAGCCGGACTGGTGCTGCCATGAACAGCCTCCACCGCACCGGCACGCTGTACCTGGTGCCCACGCCGCTGGACTTCGGCTGCGATGCGGCACCCGGTCTGGCGAGTGCCCTGCCCGAGGCCACCATCGCCACCGCTTCGCGCCTGACGCACTGGATCACGGAAAACGCCAAGAGCACCCGCGCCTTTCTGAAGCGGGTCGAGGCCACGCACCCGCTCACCGCCCCCTTGCAGGCGCAGCACATCACCGAGCTGCCGCGCCAGGTGCACAAAAAGGGCGATCACGACCCAGCGGGTGGTTTCGACGCCCGCCCGCTGATGGCGGCCGCCGTGGCGGGCGAGGACATGGGACTGGTCAGCGAGGCCGGCATGCCCGCGATTGCCGACCCTGGCGCTTCCGTGGTGCGTGCGGCGCATGCCCTGGGGGTGCCGGTGGTGCCGCTGGTGGGGCCGGTGTCGCTGATGCTGGCGCTGGCGGCCAGCGGGTTGAATGGCCAGCACTTTGCGTTTGTGGGCTATCTGCCCCAGGAGGCGACCGCTCGGGCCCAGCGGGTGCGGGAACTGGAAGCCCTGGCCCACAAGACCGGGCAGACGCAACTGTTCATCGAGACGCCTTATCGCAACGAGGTCATGCTGCAAGGGCTGTTGAGCACGCTGAAGCCCGCCACCCGACTGGCCCTCTGCTGCGGGGTGACGTTGCCTGAACAGGCGGTGTTCAGTGGAACGGTCGACAATTGGAAGACACACAAGCCCCGGTTGCCGATGGCGCTGCCGGCGGTGTTTTTGGTGGGGCGCTAGGGTTGATTGCTTGAGTCTTTGTGGGTGGGCGAGTCGGGGGTGGGGCCCAGGCCTCATACCGGCCACAGCGCGGGCAAAAAAGGGCCACCCGCGCCCCCCCCGCAC
>CAZEZY010000094.1:0-9302 GCA_964516635.1 uncultured Tepidimonas sp.
CCAGCGGCGTGGAACTGGTCAGCAACGTCTGCCGCCACCGCCAGGCCATCATGCTCGAGGGCCGTGGCAACCTGGGCGAAGCCAAAAGCGGCCATGCTGCCGGTAACATCGTCTGCCCCCTGCACCGCTGGACTTACTCAGGCGGTTCTGTAATGGGCAACCTGGGCGAACTGATCGGCGCCCCGCATTTCGCCCAGGACCCCTGCCTGAACCTGCAACGCTACCCGCTGCGCGAATGGAACGGCCTGCTGTTCGAGGACAATGGCCGCGACATTGCCACCGACCTGGCGAACATGGGCCCGGCATCGACCCTCAACTTCGACGGCATGGTGCTGGGCCATGTGGAGTTGCACACCTGCCATTACAACTGGAAGACCTTCATCGAGGTCTATCTGGAGGACTACCATGTGGTGCCCTTCCACCCCGGCTTGGGCAACTTCGTCACCTGCGACGACCTGAAGTGGGAATTCAATTCCGATTACTCGGTGCAGACCGTGGGCGTCCAGAACCTGCTGAGCAAGAGCGGCAGCCCCACTTACCAGAAGTGGCACGATGTGCTCATGCAATACCGCCATGGTGAACTGCCCGAACAAGGCGCCGTGTGGCTCACTTACTACCCCCACATCATGGTGGAGTGGTACCCGCACGTCCTGACCGTATCCACCCTATACCCCCTCAGCGTCGACAAGACACTGAACATGGTGGAGTTCTACTACCCCGAAGAGATCGCCGCCTTCGAACCCGAATTCATGGAAGCGCAACGCGCCGCCTACATGGAAACCTGCATCGAGGACGACGAGATCGCCGAGCGCATGGACGCCGGCCGCAAAGCCCTGTTCGATCGGGGCACCAGCGAGGTCGGCCCCTACCAGAGCCCGATGGAAGACGGCATGCAGCACTTCCACGAGTGGTACCGTGCCAAGCTGGGTGAGCACCTGACGGGGTAAATCATCGGCCCTGGCGCGCATCGCCCCCACGGCGCCCCCACCATACAGGCCCTCTGGATGGTGGTGGGCGCTTTCCTGTTCGCCACCATGGGGGTGTGCATCAAGTTTGCATCCGACCATTTCAACAGCTTCGAGATCGTTTTCTACCGTGGCCTGATCGGGGTGGTGTTTCTGGTGTTCCTCACTCGGTCACGCGGGGTGTCACTGCGTACCCATGTGCCCATGATGCACTTCTGGCGCAGCGTGGTGGGCGTCACGGCGCTGGTCACATGGTTCTATTCCATTTCTCAGTTGCCACTGGCCACCTCCATGACGCTGAACTACATGAGCAGCATCTGGGTGGCCGCCTTTTTACTGGGCGGCACACTGCTGCTGCAAAAAACCACGGGGCCCATCAGGCAGCAGGGACCGCTGTTCATCACCGTGCTGGCCGGCTTTGCCGGTGTGGCCATGGTGCTGCGCCCCACGTTTGACGAACAGCAGGTGCTGGGCGGCCTTTCGGGGTTGATGTCGGGCCTGGTGTCGGCGCTGGCCTATCTGCAGGTGGCGGCGCTGGCCCGCGCGGGCGAACCCGAAAGCCGCACCGTGTTTTACTTCTCCATCGGCGCCACGCTGGTCGGGCTGGTGGGCATGGCGATGGTCGGCATCAATGCCTGGAGCTGGCCCAGCGCCCTGTGGCTGCTGCCCATCGGTCTGCTGGCCGTGCTGGGCCAGCTGTGCATGACTCGTGCCTACGCCAGCGGTGCCACCCTGGTGGTGGCCAACCTGCAATACTTCGGCATTGCGTTCGCCGGGGTGTACAGCATCGTCGTGTTTGGCGACCAGTTGCCTCTGATGGGCTGGGCCGGCATGGCACTCATCGTGGCCAGCGGTGTGGCCGCCACCTTCCTGCGCGAACGCGCCGTCCCCAAACTGCCCGCCGAGGAACACGCATGACCACGCCCTTCACCACCCTGATCACCGCCCAGCAACTCATCCAGCTGCAGACCAGTGGCCAGCCATTGATGGTGTTTGACTGCAGCTTCGAGCTCATGAATCCTGCTGCAGGCGATCGCCTGTACGCCGAGGCGCACCTACCAGGTGCCGTTTACATGCACCTTGACCGCGATCTCAGCGACCACTCGGGCGGCATGGATGCCGCGTCTGGCGGTCGGCACCCCCTGCCCTCTCGGGACACCTTCGCTCAACGGTTGCGCGACAAGGGCATGGATGCCGGCATGCAGGTGGTGGTTTACGACCGGCAAGGCGCTCAATATGGTGGCCGCCTGTGGTGGATGTTGAAATGGTGCGGTCACGAAGCCGTGGCCATCCTGGACGGCGGCCTGCCCGCCTGGCCAGCGGCAGGGGGTGCCCTGGAAAGCGGCCCACCGCGGGCCGCCGCCGCACCGGGCAACTTCGTCCTGCAGGCACCACGTGCCCGAGCCATCGGCGCGCAGGCACTGGCCAGGCAATTGGGCTCACCGGGTCAGACCCTCATTGACGCCCGGGCCGCCGCCCGCTACCGCGGTGAAGTGGAGCCCCTGGACCCGGTGGCAGGTCACATTCCCGGTGCACGGAACCGCCCTTTCACGGACAACTTCCTGCCCGACGGCCGATTCAAACCCGCCGATCAACTGCGCGCCGAATTCGATGCCCTTTTGTCAGGCCAGGCGCCTGAAACGGTCGTGCATCACTGTGGCAGTGGCGTGACGGCCGTGCCCAACCTGATGGCCATGGAAATCGCCGGTCTGGGCCGTAGCACCCTGTTCCCGGGCAGCTGGAGCGAGTGGTGCAACACGCCCGGCCTGCCCTGCGCGCGCAGCCAGGCGACTTAGGCCACGCCGTGCTGCTTGAACCAGGCCAGGCAGCGTTTCCAGCCGTCTTCAGCCGCCGCCTGCCGGAAGCTGGAGCGGTAATCGGCATGGAAGGCGTGGGGTGCATCCGGATACACCACGAACTGAGAGGCTTTTGACGCCGCATTGCCCTGTGCCAGCAAGCCCTTCATCTGCTCGACGGTGCTCAGTGGAATGCCTTCGTCGGCCCCGCCGTACAGACCAAGCACCGGGCCGTTGAGTGCCTTGGCCACATCGACCGGGTGTTTCGGCTGAAGCTCGCTCGTCTGGCCCACCAGACGGCCATACCAGGCCACACCGGCCTTGATGCGGGGCTGATGCGCCGCATACAGCCAGGTCTGGCGTCCGCCCCAGCAGAACCCGGTCACGCCCACCTTGTTCACATCGCCGCCATGGGCGCCGGCCCAGTTGATGCAGGCATCCAGATCGCCAGCCACCTGGGCATCGGGGACTTTGGAAATCACTTCGGCAATCAGTTTCGCCATCTCCCCGTAACTTTGTGCATCGCCCTGCCGATCAAAGAGTTCCGGGGCCAGGGCCAGATAGCCGGCACGGGCAAAGCGGCGAGCCGTATCGGCAATGTACTCGTGCACCCCGAAAATCTCTGACAGAACCAGCACGACCGGCAGGCCTGTCTTGCCAGCTGGCGCCGCCCGGTAGACGGGCACGCTGTGTCCGGCGACTTCGATCATGACTTCACCCACCGTCAGCCCATCCGCAGGGGTGTTGATCGCCGTCTGCGCCATCACCGGGAGCGTGGCAGCGGCATAACCGATTCCGAGGGCCGCCTTGAGCGCAGTCCGGCGGGTCGCGCCCGATGACGTGGACTGGCCAGGGGCAAGGGACAGGATGTCCGGTTCAAAAGGCAGTTGGCGCATGTTTTGGTCTCCTGAAAAGTGAATGACAAAACGCTGACCCGGGTCAGGCGCCTTAGGTTCCCAGCCCAAAGACTCCCGACTGGGAGCCATCAGCCTCCTGCAGAGGCGGGTCTGGCCCGAAGCCAGGCAATCAGCCCGGCCGTCGACGGGTCGAGCGCCTTCAAGGCTGAAGGGTCTGGCTCCTCAGCGGTCAGGAGAGGCTCGAGCCGCCGGGCCAGTCGCTTGCCGATCTCGACCCCCCACTGGTCGAACGGGTTCACGCCCCACATGACCCCGCTCACAAAGGTCCGGTGCTCGTAAAGCGCCAACAAGGCCCCGAGCGATTTCGGCGACAGTGTGTCGAGCAGCAGCATCAGGCTGGGTCGGTTGCCCGGAAAATCCTGATGCCCGGGCCGCTCGCCAGGGCCTGCCACCGCGCCGTCCATCAAGGCCTGTGCCTGCGCCAGCGCGTTGGCCACCAGCGTGCTCTGATGACCCGGCATGTCATGGGTGGCACGTGCCACCACGATCATTTCCAGCACCGCCCGGTGCATGCCCTGGTGCAGCCACTGGAAAAAGGCATGCTGGCCATCGCTGCCTGGCTGGCCCCACACGCAGTTCACGGTGGGAAGGGCCAGCAGCTGGCCATCCAGCCCCACCCGCTTGCCGTTGCTTTCCATCTCGAGTTGCTGGAGGTAGGCTGGCAGGCGACGCAAGCCATGGTGGTAGGGCACCACCGCCCGGCTGGGCACTTGAAGATGGCTGCAATGCCAGACGTCCAGTGCACCCAGCCAGACCGGGAGGTTGCTTTCCAGTGGCTGGGTGGCGAAATGGTGGTCCATGTCGGCAGCGCCGCGCAGCATCGCCTGGAAACCTCCGGCTCCCAGCGCCACCGCCAGCACCAGTCCGACCGCCGACCACACCGAAAACCGACCGCCGATCCCCTCGGGCATGGCCAGCACGGTGCCCATGCCATCGGCGCGAGCCAGGTCGGGGCGGGCCGAGACCGCAATGAATCGGCTCGACGCTGCCTCACCCAGTTGCCCTCGGCTCCAGGCCATGGCAGAGGTGGCGTTGCGCAACGTGTCGGCGGTGCTCCATGACTTGGACACCACGACAAACACCGTCCGTGCGGGGTCCAGCCCTTCCAGCGCCTCGCTGAGGTCATGGCCATCCAGATTGGTGACCACATGGAGACGCTGACGGCAATTGCGGTAGCCATGCAGGGCCTGCAACACGGTTTCGGGTCCCAGGCCGGATCCCCCGATCCCGATGTGCACCACATCGTCGATATCCGGCTGCTGGCGCAGGGTTTCGGCCAAGGCCAGCATGGCCTCGAGGCCCTCCGTCAGGTCCGAGGGCCATCGGTCGGAAGCAACGGGCAATGCCTGGCCCACGGCCTGGCATCGCAAAGCAGGATGCAGAACCGGTCGACCTTCGGTGGCATTGACGAGCTCCCCCCTCAGCAATTCGTCTCGCCGGCCTTCCAGGTTGCACCCACGCGCCTGCACCAGAAGCGCCTGAAGGACTTCAGGCCCCCAGTGGAGTTTGGACAAATCGGCCAGGATGTGTGGCGCCGCCAGACTCAGGCGATCGAAGCGATCGGGTTGGTCGGCAAATGCCGCCCGGAGGTCGAAATCGCTGAGGTAATGGGCAGCCAGGCCGCTCAGGACCGTAAGGGGTGGGGCGGCGAACGTCATGTCAGGCGCGCGCATCGCCCCAGCGGAGCGGGAAACGGTCGTCTCCCACATAAGTGGCATTGCCCAATCGGTCCACGCAGTAGCTGGGCGAGACGATCATGTCCTGAAACAGCATGCCGGCACCGATGCGCGTGTATTCAAACAACACGCTGCGCTCCACCCGGGAACCGGCACGCACATGGCTGCCATGACCGACCCAGACGGGCCCGATGATGCTGCAACCCGGCTCCAGCTTGACGCTGGAACCCAGGTACACCGGCCCCTGGATGTGGACGGTGTTCCAGTCCACACGGGTGTTCAGCCCCACCCACACACCCGGCTTCACTTCGGTGCCAGGCATCTTCATCTCGGCAATCTCACCGCGCAGCACCCGCTGCAGCACCGACCAGTAGTCGGACACCCGACCGATGTCGATCCAGTTGAAGAAACGGTCCTGTGCGTAGAAAGGCAGACCTTGCTCCACCAGCATCGGAAACAGCTCGGAACCGATGTCGAACACCTTGTCTGGTGGGATCAGGTCCAGCGCCTGGGGCTCGAACAGGTAGATACCGGTGCTGGCCAGGGTGGATTTGGCGTCCTGGGGGCGAGGTTTTTCCTGGAAGGACTTCACCCGCCCCTCCGGATCGGCCACCACGATGCCGTAATTGCTCACCTGGTCACGGGGGACATCCAGCGTCACCACGCTGGCCAGTGCTCCCTTGCTCTTGTGCTCGAACACCGCTGCCCCGATATCCAGATCCACCAGGGCATCGCCACACATCACGATCGTGGTTTCGTCGAAAAAGCCGCTGTTGTCCTGGATGCGTCGCATGCCACCGGCCGAACCCAGCGGACGGGGAATGATGTCACCGTGGTCGTACACCCCCTCGTAGGAGTAGCCGATCTCCACGCCCCAGCGGTGCCCGTCACGAAAGTACTCTTCGATCTTGCGGTGGTTGTAGGCCACATTCACCATGATCTGCGTGATGCCATGCCGAGCCAGGTGCTCGATCAGGTATTCCATGACCGGTTTGCCCAGGATGGGCACCATCGGTTTGGGCAGGTCTTTGGTGAGGGGGCGCACACGGGTTCCCTGTCCCGCCGCCAGTATCATGCCCTTGGCCATTGGCTTAAACGTCCTTGAAACAACTCATCGCCAGAGGGTTGGCAATGTCATACCGGATGATAGCGCATGGACATGACGCTTCTGCTGCAACGCCTGCCGCAACGCCCCGTTCAGGCGACTGACGGCCCGGACTGCATCCGATTCACGATCTCGGACACCTGGACATCGGGTTGATCCAGCGCTTTTCGGATCGACAAGCCCAGCCGGAAACACGTGGGAAAAACCATGTGGCCAGCCAGTAGATGATCTGGTCATGGGCCATGAACGGCGCATCGTCGAACAATACGGACCCTCTGCGCCATGCTCGGCATGACGCTTTGCTTGAAGACGACACAAGTGAAAAGATGAAAATGTTCGATCATGTCAATCGCCATCCCCTATGCCGGGGCTGGCGGACCGGCGCGGCGATGCTGCCACCCCCAACAGCGCGCGCGGTGTACCTGAAGCTGGAATCGGCCAACTGCCAGACACCCGACCGCTACGGCGCCGCCGAAGCCATGGCCATGGGTCTCGCCACTGGCCTGCGCTGACCCGTGACGCTCGGCTCGGTATCAGTGGGCCTGCTCCCAGTTCGCGCCCACGCCCACCTCGGCCTGCAACGGCACCTTGAGCTGCGCCACCCCGGCCATCAGGCGCGGCACTTCGGTCTTGAGCCAGCCGACTTCAGCCTCGGGCACCTCGAACACCAGTTCGTCGTGCACCTGCATGATCATTCGGGTGGCCCTGCCCTGGGCGTCGAGCGCCTGCTGCACCGCGACCATGCTCATCTTGATGAGGTCGGCCGCCGTGCCCTGCATGGGCGCGTTGATGGCGGCACGCTCGGCCCCGGCTCGGCGCGGGCCGTTCGGGCTGTTGATTTCGGGCAGGTACAGGCGGCGGCCGAACACCGTTTCCACATAGCCTCGCGCCTTGGCCTGGGCCTTGGTTTCGTCCATGTAGTGGCGCACGCCGGCAAAACGCTGGAAGTAGCGATCGATGTAGTTCTTGGCGGCGGTATTGTCGATGCCCAACGCCTTGGCCAGGCCATAGCTGCTCATGCCATAGATGAGCCCGAAATTGATGACCTTGGCATAACGGCGCTGCTCGCTGCTCACCTGGTCGGGCGATAAGCCAAACACTTCGGCTGCGGTCGCGCGGTGCACGTCCATCCCTTCGGCAAAGGCCTTGAGGAGCGCACTGTCGCCACTGATGTGCGCCATGATGCGCAACTCGATCTGCGAATAGTCGGCGCTGGCAATCAGGCTCCCTGGCGGCGCCACAAAGGCCTCGCGAACGCGCCGGCCTTCGGCCGTGCGGATGGGAATGTTCTGCAGGTTGGGCTCGTTGCTGGACAGCCGCCCGGTGACAGCCACGGCCTGCGCGTAGTGGGTGTGGACGCGGCCCGTCCGCGGGTGGGCCAGCGCGGCCAGCTTGTCGGTGTAGGTGCCCTTGAGCTTGGACAGCGAACGGTGCTCCAGGATTTTGGCGGGCAGCGGGTAGTCTTCAGCGAGCTTTTCCAGCACTTCTTCGTCGGTGCTGCGAGCGCCGGTCGCGGTTTTTTTCACCACCGGCAGGCCCAGCTTGTCAAAGAAGATCTCGCCCAACTGCTTGGGGCTGCTCAGGTTGAAGGGCTGGCCCGCCATGGCATAGGCCTCCTGTTCCAGTTGCAGGATGCGCTGGCCCAGTTCATGACTCTGGCGTGCGAGCGTGTCGCCGCTGATCAACACCCCATTGCGCTCGATGCGGTACAGCACCTCGCTGCTGGCGATTTCCAGCTCGTAGATGGCGCGGAGCCGGTCGTCGGCCTGCAGGCGTGGCCACAGCACGCGGTGCACGTCCAGCGTCTGGTCGCTGTCTTCACACGAATACTCGGCGGCCTTGTCGATGGCCACCTGGGCGAACGGGATCTGGTGGGCGCCTTTGCCGCACAGGCTTTCATAGCTGATGCCGGTGCGCCCCAAGTGCCGCTCGGCCAGACTGCCCAGGTTGTGCGGCTTGTGCACTTCCAGCACGTAGCTCTGCAGCATGGTGTCGTGGGCGTAACCCTGCACCTCGATGCCGTGGTTGGCAAACACGTGCCGGTCGTACTTGATGTGCTGCCCCAGTTTGAAGCAAGTGGGGTTTTCCAGCCAGGGTTTCAGGCGCGCCAGCACCTCGTCACGCGGCAACTGCACGGGCGCATCCGGCCCGCTGTGTGCCAGGGGGATGTAGGCGGCTTCCCCGGGCTCCACGCTGAAGGACAGGCCGACGATCTCTGCCCGCATGTCGTCCAGCGACGTGGTTTCGGTGTCCAGCGCCACCAGCCCGGCGGCTTCCAGGCGGGCCAGCCAGCGATCCAAGGCATCCCAGGTGAGCAGCGTTTCGTACCGTTTGTGGCTGACGACCGACACCAAGGGTTCTGGTTCGGCAAACAGATCGGCTGTCTGGCCGCTGGGCGGCGGGGCATTCCGGTCGGGCTCAGCAGCTGCCACCTCGTCCGCCTGCAGCGCACGGGCCAATCCCTTGAAGCCAAATCGCTCGTAAAAGGCCCGCAGGGATGAAACCTCTCGATCGCGCAAGGCCAGCGCCTCCAGGGCGGGCAGCCCAGGCACCCATCCGTTCAGGTCACAGTCGGTCTTGATGGTCACGAGTTGCCGCCCGGTCGGCAACCAGTCCAGGGCCTTGCGGAGGTTTTCCCCCGCCACGCCTTTGATCTGGTCGGCGTGAGCCAGCACCCCGTCCAGCGAGCCGTGTTCCAGCAACCACCTCGCTGCCGTCTTGGGCCCCACTTTCTCGACACCGGGCACGTTGTCCACCGTATCGCCCACCAGCGCCTGAAAATCCACCATCAGGTGAGGGGGGACGCCGAATTCGGCCGTCACACCGGCCACATCGCGCACCTT
>CAZEZY010000095.1:0-9239 GCA_964516635.1 uncultured Tepidimonas sp.
TGGACGCGGTGGTGGAAGACTGCGTGAACTCGGTGGGCGTGGACCTGAACACCGCCAGCGCGCCGCTGCTGTCGCGCGTGTCGGGCCTGTCGGGCAGTGTGGCCAAGGCGGTGGTGCGCTGGCGCGAATCGAACGGGGCGTTCAGGAACCGCCAGGATCTGCTCAAGGTCACTGGCCTGGGCGCCAAGACCTTCGAGCAAAGCGCAGGCTTTTTGCGCATCCGGGGCGGCGACAACCCGCTGGACATGACCGGCGTGCACCCGGAAACCTACCCGGTGGTGGAAAAGATCATCGCGACCACCGGCAAACCCGTGGCCGAGCTGATGGGCCGTGTGGACGTGCTCAAGACCCTCAAGCCCGAGCGGCTGGCCAATGCGCAGTTTGGTGTCATCACCGTCAAGGACATCCTGAGCGAACTGGAAAAACCCGGTCGCGACCCACGCCCCGACTTCCAGGTGGCGCGTTTCAATGACGGTGTGGAGGACATCACCGACCTGAAGGAAGGCATGGTGCTGGAAGGCACCGTCAGCAACGTGGCCCAGTTCGGCGCCTTTGTGGATCTGGGCGTGCACCAGGACGGGTTGGTGCATGTGAGCCAACTCAGCCACAAGTTCGTGAACGATGCCCGCGAGGTCGTCAAGACCGGCGACATCGTGAAGGTCAAGGTGGTGGACGTGGACGTGGCGCGCAAGCGCATCGGCCTGACCATGAAGCTCGACGCCCCCACCGGCGTGCGCAGCGAGCGGCGCGAGGGCGGCAACCGATTCGAGCCTGCTGGAAAATCGCATGCCGCCAGCCGGGCCGGGCATCGCCACAGCGAGCCGACCAGCGGCGGGGCCATGGCCTCGGCGTTCGCCAAGTTGCAGGGCCTCAAGCGCTGACAGGTCCACTATACTGATTCTTTCTACCCTCTAAGCCTGACGCCATGCAACTCGAAGAGCTACTGGCCAAAACCAAGGCACTGCCCAGCATTCCGCGGGTCGTGTCACAAGTGATGACCGAGCTGAACAAGGAGGACCCGGATCCACGCCGCATCAGCGAAGCCGTGGCCAGCGATCCGGGGCTCACGGCCCACATGCTCAAGTTGGCCAATTCCGCTTTTTTTGGCCTCAATCGGGAAATCGCGAGCGTTCAGGACGCCTCCAGTGTTCTGGGGTTCAACCATGTGCGCACGCTGGTGCAGGCTGTGGCCCTGAGCAGCAGCTTCAAGGCGGTGCCGGGCGTGAACCTCGAACAGTTCTGGCGTTACAGTCTCAACACCGCCAAGATCTGTCGCACCCTGGCCAAGAGCATGCGCCAGAATGACGGCGTCGCGTTCACGGCAGGCCTGGTGCATGCCGTGGGTGATCTGGTCATGCACATTGGCATGCCCGACCAGGTGGCCAAGATGGATTGGACGGTTTCCCCCTTCGACATGAAGCGTGCCGAGCTGGAGCGTGCCGTTCTCGGTTACACCTACGCCGACGTGAGTGCCGCTTTTGCCGTCAAGTGGGACTTTCCTCAGGCCATTGTCAAGGCCCTGCAGCACCAGTTGGTGCCCTTCGAGGGCGATACCTACGAACCCATGGCCGGGATCGTTCACGTGGCATCCTGGCGTGCTCGCGCTCAGGAAATCAAAATGGACCGCGACGGTCTGGCCGCCACCTTCCCCGATGTGGTGGCCATCCTGCTGGGGCTCGATCTCGACATGATGCTCGACAAGGACCCGAGCGAATGGACCTCGTCGGGCGAACTGTCGGCATTCATGGTCTGAGCATGAAGCTGTCTGACCTGCTAAGCCAGCCCAAGGCCTTGCCCGTGGTGCCTGAGCTGGCCGCCCGACTCATCCAGACCTTCAACCAGGACGATGTCGATCTCTTCAAGATAGCCTCCGAGATTGAGCACGACCCTATCCTGACCGGCCGGCTGCTGAGCCAGGCCAACTCCTCGTTTTTCCGGCTGTCGCGACCGGTCGCCACCGTGCGCGATGCCGTCATGGTGCTGGGGCTGAACAAGGTGCGAGCGCTGGTCATCGGTGCAGCCATGAACGCGAGTTTTCATGCGGTCAGCGGCATTCACCTCGACCGTTTCTGGCAATACAGCTTCGCAGCGGCTTCGCTGGCCAAGCTCATCTCAACGCCACGGCGGCTTGACGAGAACCTGGCTTTCACCGCTGCCCTGCTTCATGGGGTGGGAAAACTGGTCATGCACATGGGCATGCCGGAAACCATGCGGTCGCTTGACCAGCAGTCGGCGTTGCTGGCTCTGGACCGTTCCCAGGCCGAGTACCAGGCGCTGGGTTATTCCTATGCCGAAGCCGGGGCGGCGCTTGGCAGTTACTGGCGATTGCCGAAGCTGCTGGTCTCGGCTATCAACCAGCACGCAGCGCCGCTCGAACACGATCCCGTGGAGCCGCTGTCGGCGCTGGTGCACATGGCCAGCTGGCGGGCGCGCGTGTTGATGGCCGGCAATCGGCGTGACGACCTCATCCACACCTACCCCGATGCCGTGGGCGAGGTGCTGGAGCTCGACCCGGATCTGCTGGTGGCGCAGGATGTGGCGGGCCTCGATGCCATGACCGCTTTCTGACGCATGCAGGCCCTGCACATTCATGCCGGCCCGGCCGCCATCCGCCACATCCGTGAACAGGGCCTTCGGCCTGAACACGTCGGGGTGGTTCCTGGTGCGGCCGGCGGACCCAAAGGTCTGATTCTCGGGCCCCTCGACCGCTTCGTGTTTGGCGAATGGCTGGCGGCCAGCGACCATGTGGTCGATCTGGTGGGGGCGTCGATCGGTGCCTGGCGCATGGCCACGGCCTGCCTCGACCGGCCAGTGGCCGCCTTCGAAAGGCTGGAGCACGATTACATTCACCAGCACTACGAGATCCCCCCAGGCAGAAAGCGACCGCCGCCCCGGCATGTGAGCGAGCGTTTTGGCGAAAGCCTGCAGGCCTTTTACGGTGGGCGGGTCCACGAGGTGCTGAGCCACCCCCGCTTCCGGGTGCACATCGTCACCTCTCGGGGGCGCCATGTGCTGGGCCGGGAAGGGGCATGGCGCACGCCAGCCGGCTACCTCGGGGCTTTTCTGAGCAACGCGGCGTACCGTCCCTTGATGGGGGGGTGGCTGGAACGGGTGGTGTTCAGTTCGGGCAACACGCCCTTGCCGTTTGCCACGCACGACTTTCGCACCCGCCAGGTCACGCTGAATGAGGCCAACTTCATGCCGGCCTTGCAGGCCAGCTGTTCCATTCCGTTCATGCTGGAGGCGGTGCAAGACATCCCCGGAGCGCCACGCGGTGCCTACTGGGATGGCGGCATCACCGATTACCACCTGCACCTGGCCTACCGGCCCGAGCGGGGCCTGGTGCTGTATCCGCATTTTCAACGTCAGGTGGTGCCCGGCTGGCTCGACAAGGCCCTGAAGTGGCGGCACCGGCCGACGCCATTTCTGGATCACATGGTGGTGCTGGCGCCCAACCCCGCCTGGGTGGCCCGGCTGCCCAACGGCAAACTGCCCGACCGCACGGATTTTCCGCGCTACGGCACCGATCTGGCTTCACGCGTCCGGGTGTGGCAGGCGGGCGTGTCGGCCAGCCAGCAACTGGCCGACGAATGGGCGAGCTGGCTCGCAAAACCCGACCCGGGCCGATTGCTGCCGCTCTGAGCGCCCTTCGATTCAGGCTGGCTGGGCGTCAGGTGGTGGGCCTGCAAGACATGGCTGTCAGCTAGAGGGCATTCAGCATGATCTGCCGGTAATCCTCTGCGCTGGCCAGGCGCGGATTGGTCTTGTGGCAGTGGTCGGCCAGCGCGCCTTCGATCACCCGGTCGAACAGGGCTTCCGTCACGCCCAGAGCCGCCAGGCCGCTGGGCAATCCCAGGCGGGTGTTCATGTCGCGGATGGCGGGGCCCAGGTCGGCCGCGCTGCCCAGGCCCATGGCACTGGCCATGCG
Source organism: uncultured Tepidimonas sp. (assembly GCA_964516635.1). Taxonomy (GTDB): domain Bacteria; phylum Pseudomonadota; class Gammaproteobacteria; order Burkholderiales; family Burkholderiaceae_C; genus CAZEZY01. Next base: position 3,929 of record CAZEZY010000095.1, read on the forward strand.
TTCGAGTCGGCGGTCTTTCTGCACCGATTCGGCCTCGGCGTTGAACGCGATCACCGCAGGCAGGAACAGCGCGTTCAGGGTGCCATGGTGCAGGCGGGGGTTCACACCACCCAGGCTGTGACTGAGCGAGTGCACGCAGCCCAGCCCTTTCTGGAAAGCCATCGCCCCCTGCATGCTGGCGCTCATCATCTGGAGGCGGGCGTCCCGGTCGCTGCCGTCACGGGTGGCGCGCTCGATGTGCGCCCATCCGCGCGCCAGCCCGTCGAGCGCAATCCCATCGGCAGGCGGGTTGAACGCCGCGGCCATGAAGGTTTCCATGCAATGGGCGATGGCGTCCATGCCGGTGGCGGCGGTCAGCAGCGGGGGGAGGCCCAGCGTGAGTTCGGGGTCGAGCAGGGCGGTCTTGGGCATCAGGTGCCAGCTGTGGAAGCCCAGCTTGCGCCCGTCGTCCACGATGACGATGGCGCCTCGCGCCACCTCGCTGCCGGTACCGGCGGTGGTGGGAATGGCGATCAGCGGAGGCACCCGGTCGGTGATTTTGGGCGAGCCTCCTTCGATGGTGGCGTAGGTTTTGAGCGCGCCGGGGTGGGCCACGGCAATGGCCACGCCTTTCGCACAGTCGATGGCGCTGCCGCCGCCCAGTGCCACCAGGCCATCGCAGCCATGCTGCTCGAACAGCGCTTGCGCGGCCCGCACGGCCGCTTCGGTGGGGTTGGACGGGGTCTGATCGAACACGGCGTGGGGCAGGGCGCTGGCCCCATTCCCCAGCGCAGCCACGGCCCGGTCCAGCAGGCCAGCCGCCTTGACACCCGGGTCGGTCACGATCAGGGGTTTGCGCATGCCCGTGCGTTCGCATTCGCTGGCCAGCAGCTGCAGGGCGCCAAAATCGATCTGGATGTTCGTCAGGTAGAGGATCTGTGACACGCGCGTCTCCGTGGGAAGGGGTTTGCCGGTCAATATAGCGGGCCTGCCCCGGATGAACTGGAGCGGATGTGACAATGCGACCCATGAGTGCCCATGCCCACCCCCGTCTGCGTCTGACGCCCGTCATGCGTGGTGTGATCGACCGCATGGCCCGTGCCGGCCGGCCACCCATGCACGCCCTGTCTCCCCAGCAAGCCCGCGCGTTCTACGAAGTGGGTTCCGGGGTGCTGGACATCCCGCCTCACAAGATGGCGCGGGTGGAGGCGCTGCGAGTGCCCACCCGTGACGGCGCCGAGTTGCATGCCGAGCTGGTGGTGCCCCATGCCCGAGCGGACGATGCGCCACGGCCCTGGCCGGTGCTGCTGTACCTGCATGGCGGCGGGTTCACCATCGGCAGCGTGGCCACGCACGCCAGCCTGTGCCGGCACCTGGCGCACCTGGCCCATGCGGCGGTGCTGTCGGTGGACTACCGGCTGGCACCCGAACACAAGTTCCCCACGGCCGTGCACGATGCCTGGGACGCCTTGCAATGGCTGCACGCGCAGGCCCCTGCGCTGGGGCTGGACCCGTCACGCATCGCCATTGGCGGCGACAGCGCAGGCGGTACCCTGGCGATCGTCTCAGCGCTGCAAGCCCGTGACACCGGGCTGCCTTTGCGCCTGCAACTGCTGTTCTATCCTGGTTGCGCCGCACACCAGGACACGCCCTCCCACAAAACCTATGCCCACGGCTTCGTGCTGGAGGAGGCCAGCATCACCTGGTTCTTCAACCAGTACGTGAACTCCCCGGCCGATCGGGACGACTGGCGTTTTTCCCCCTTGAACGCGCCCGATCTGGACGGCGCGGCCCCGGTCTGGATGGGCCTGGCCGAGTGCGACCCGCTGGTGGACGAGGGCGTGATGATGGCCGACCGCTTCCGCATGGCCGGGGTGCCCGTGGACCTCGAGATCTACCACGGCGTGACACACGAGTTCATCAAGATGGGCCGGGCCATCCCCGAGGCGCTGCAGGCCCATCAGGACGCCGCGCGGGCCTTGCGCCACGCCTTCGAGGGCTGATGCGTGGGCGTTGTTGACCGCAACTGGTGGGTGCTGAATCCCGCGCAGGCGGGCAGCCCGTTGGGCGATGGGCCACTGCCTCAGGTGACGGCGCTCCTGCAGAAGCTGGGCCTGGCAGGCCGGCACGAGGTGGCCGAGGACCTGCTGCGCATCGTCAGCGCCCAGGTGCCCATGGCGCAGTGCACCCTGTTTTCGTTCGAGGGCGAATCCGCGCCCCGCACCGTGGCGGTGGGCGATCGCTCCCGCACGGCTGCCCTGCGCCGCATCACCCACGACTACGTCACCCGCTACCACCCGCTGGACGGCTGTCGGGAAGCCATGCGGGCCGAGCAGGAAGCGGCTCGCCGCGCCAGTGCCGCGCAGCCGCACATCGTCCTGCACCGGCAGCGCCCGCAGGACATCGTCCACCCCGACTACCGGCGCGTGTGCTACGAACTGCCGCGCGTGGCCGAGCGGGTGGCGATGCTGGCCCTGTATGAAGGCTGGCGCTGGCTGTCGGTGAATTTTTATCGTGGCCAGGAACACGGCCCCTTGCAGCCCGATGACCTCCGCCGGCTGGAAGCGCTGGCGCCGCTGGTGGTCCACGCCGCGCGACTTCACTACGCGGGCCAGCTGTTCGACACCGACCTGGCCGAATGGCTGCTGGCGAGGGTGCATCGCCGGCATCCCGGCCTCACCAAGCGTGAGCTGGACGTGCTGCGCGGCCTGCTGCAGGGGCTGGACAACGACACCCTGGCTCAGCGGCTGGGGTTGGAGCTGTCCAGCACACAAACCTATGTGAAACGTGTGCACCGCAAGCTGGGGGTGGGTAGCCAGCGCGAACTGCTGGGGTTGCTGGTCCAGGGTTGAAGCCAATGCGAACCATTTGTCCCTTTTTGGGGGTATTGATGGGCCCCCCATTGCCTACACTGCAGCCGAAGGATTCAGGAGTCGCCCATGCACCAACCCACCACCACGCCACGCCCTTCGATCTACTACCCCTATGAGGTGTTTCAGCCATGGCTGCCTTCCGCCCATCCGGCGCAGACACGCCAGCCGGTGGTGATCGTGGGGGCTGGTCCCTCGGGCATGGTGACTGCGCTGGAGCTGGCTCGCCACGGGGTGGCCAGTGTGGTCCTGAGTGACGAACAGCAGTTTTCGCCAGGCAGCCGGGCGATCTGCTTCACCCGCCGCTCGATGGAGATCCTGCAGCAGGTGGGCGTGTCCGACCGCATGACTGCCACCGGGCTGCCCTGGCGGTTTGGCAATTCCTTCTACCGGGGGCAGCGGGTGTTCCGCATGGAAGCGCCACACGACCCGGACGACCGCTTCTACCCCATCCTCAACATCCAGCAGCCGTACATGGAGCAGTACCTCTACGAGGCCTGCGCTGCCCATCCGCTGGTCGATGTCCGCTGGGGCAATCGGGTCACGAAGGTCGACCGGTACGATGACCATGTCACGACCACGGTGGACACGCCTGAAGGCGAGTACGTACTGGAGGCTGAGTGGCTGGTGGCGGCTGACGGCGGCCGTTCGGGCATCCGCTCACAGCTGGGCTTGCAGATGGAGGGGGCTTCCTACGAAGGCTTCTTCGTGATTGCCGACATCCGGATCGACCTGCCCCTGCCCACCGAGCGTCTGGCCTATTTCGATCCGCCCTGGAACCCGGGCAACACCATCCTCATGCACCGCGAGCCGCACGGCATCTGGCGCGTGGACTACCAGTTGCCCGAAGGCGAGACGCCCGAAGAGGCCCTGAGGCCCGAATCCCTGAAGGCCCGTATCGACGCCCAGCTGGCGATGATCGGATTCGGGGGCACGCCCTGGGAAATGGACTGGAGTTCGGTTTATTCCGCCCGCACGCTCACCTTGCCCGAATTCGTGCAGGGTCGGGTGGTGTTCACCGGCGACGCGGCCCACCTGCTGCCGATTTTCGGGGTGCGCGGCGCCAATACCGCGTTCCAGGATGCGCAGTCGCTGGGCTGGCATCTGGCCTACACCCTCAAAGGGCTGGCGGATGCTCGCCTGATGGCCAGCCACAGTGACGAACGGGTGGGTGCGGCCCGCGAGATCATCGAGGAAGCGGGCAAGAGCACCCGGTTCATGACGCCGCCCTCACGCGGTTTCCGCCTCCTGCGCGACGCGGTGCTGTCGCTCTCGCTCACCCAGGCCTTTGTGCGTCCGCTGTACCACTGGCGCACCTCGCGGCCGCACGAATACACCCACTCCCTGCTCAACTGCCCGGGTGACGACAACGCCCTGTTCCACACTGGCCCGGCCCATGGCGCGCCACCCCGCAACATCTGCCTGGGGCCTGACGAATACCTGCTGGACCACCTGGGTGGCGGTTTCGATCTGCTGTACTTCACCGAGGGGCCTGCGGTCCCCGAGACCTTGCTGGCCGTGGTGCGGCGATGGCGCGACAAAGGCGTTTCGATTCGCATCACCGCAGTTGGCGCATCCACGCCGGTCGAAGGGGCCGACCAGACGCTGGCCGACGGCACCGGCCAGGTCCGCCGTCGCTATGGGGTATCCACCAGCGGTGGCGCCTACCTGCTGCGTCCCGATCAGCACACCTGTGCCCGCTGGCTGACCCTCGATGCCACCCGCCTCGAGGCCGCGCTGAAGCAGGCCCTGCCGGGTGCCTGAATCGCTGCATAGCCCGTCATTTCACCCCTCAGGATCCATCCATGAATACCCATCCACCTTTGCCTGAACTGGACATCGCCGGACTTGAGACGGTGTATGACGCACTGGCCACCGCCATCGACCAGGCCGGCCCCGAAAAGTCCGAGCTGTTTCTGGTGAAGCTGGCCCTGCTCAACGCACAGGCCCTGGGCGATGCCAGCCGATTTCTGGCGCAAGTTCAGGCGGCTTTGCAGGACCTGTGACAGCCATTGGCAGCCCAACCACCTTCGGTTCTGGACACCACATCACGGCTGCGCCTGACATGGACTCGGGTTTGCTGGGGGTATGCCTTTGACGGGATAATCCGGTGCCAAGTCATCCTCCCATGAACGCCCTCATCGACGTCTCCTTTTTTCCTCGCGCTGCCAAACCGCTGACCAGCTACCGACCGTACTGGGCCAAGCGCTTTGGCACCGCGCCGTTCCTGCCGATGAGCCGGGCCGAAATGGATCGTCTGGGCTGGGACAGCTGCGACATCATTCTCGTCACGGGCGATGCCTATGTGGACCACCCCAGCTTTGGCATGGCGGTGGTGGGCCGTGTGCTGGAGGCACAGGGTTTCCGCGTGGGCATCATCGCCCAGCCCGACTGGCACAGTGCCGAACCGTTCAAGGTGCTGGGCAAGCCCAACCTGTTCTGGGGTGTGACAGCGGGCAACA
>CAZEZY010000096.1:0-9219 GCA_964516635.1 uncultured Tepidimonas sp.
CAGGTGCTCAACATCATGAAGGACCTGCAGCGCCAGCAGGGACTGACGTACCTGTTCATCAGCCACAATCTGGCCGTGGTGCGGCACGTGAGCGACCAGGTGGGGGTGATGTATCTGGGGCGTCTGGTGGAACTGGCCGACCAATCCATGCTGTTCAGCCGGCCCCAGCACCCTTACACCCGCATGCTGCTGGACGCCATCCCAAAAATGCATGACACCGGCCGTGCACGAACACCGGTTCAAGGCGAAGTACCCAACCCGCTCAACCCGCCGAGTGGTTGTGCCTTTCACCCCCGCTGCCCGCACGCCAACGCTCGCTGCAAAGCGCAACGGCCGGACCTGCTGTCGTTCCAAGGCATCCGTGTGGCCTGCCACGCGGTCGAAGAAGGGCGAATCGGGGTCTGACGAAGGGCAAGTCAGCCGTTGGCCACCACGGCACCGTCCACGACCTTCACCTGCCGGCCACGGCCTCAGCGGAGCCCTGGGTCGTTCCATGTGACGACCCCGACCGAGCCATGCCTGCCCGTTGATCCATCGTGTCCATCGCCAGGCACAGGTCTGCCCAGGCCTTGGCTTTTTCGGCCGGACTGCGCAACAGGTAGGCGGGATGGTAGGTGACCACCACCGGCAACTCATGCCCACCCAGCTGCGCCAGATGCACCACGCCACGCAATTTGCCCAGCGGCATCTGGCGGATGGCATCGCGCGGCATGACGCCCCCCTCGATCAGCAGGGTCTGGGCAGCAAAACGCCCCATGGCCAGAACCATTCGGGGTCGAAGCAGCTGGATCTGCCGCAGCAGGTAGGGACTGCAGGCCGCGATTTCCGCCGGGTCCGGATTTCGGTTCATCGGAGGGCGGCACTTGATCACATTCGCGATATAGACCTTCTGATCACGCGTCAGGTCCATGGCGGCCAGCATGCGGTCCAGGAGCTGACCGGCACGGCCCACAAATGGCAGGCCCTGCCGGTCCTCCTCCTCACCAGGGGCCTCGCCCACAATCAGCCAGTCCGGCTGGCCATCGCCCATCCCGGGAACGGCGCACTGGCGGCTGCTTGACAGGCCACACCGCGCGCAACCACGGACAGCGGCCTCCAGGGCACCCAGGTCGGGGAAATCGGCCGCTGGAACCATGGGAATGACCAGGGGCTTCGGCGCGGGACGGGGTGCGGCAACCGGTGGGGCCACCACAACGGGCGGTGCTTGAGGAGCCCGTTCGTCGATCTCGGGCCACCACACGGGCACCCCCATCTCGAGCAGCATCGCCCGATGGCGGTTGCTCAACCGGGGAATGGCCGGCAGGGGGGTGACAGGGGGCAGCATGGAAATCAGTGTAATGCGTCCAGCCGCCACCGCATGACGATGGCGTCTTCGCGCCGGGCATCGCGGTCAGGGTAGTAGCCCTTGCGCACGCCCACCGCTTCAAAACCCACGGCTTCGTACAGGGCACGGGCAACCTCATTGCCCGCGCGCACCTCCAGCCACAGCGCGTGCGCGCCCTGGCCTCGCGCCCACCACTGCAACGCCTGCAGCATGAAACGCGCCCAGCCCTGACGCTGGTGCACCGGCACGGTGGTGATGTTGAGCAGATGCGCTTCATCCACCCCCTGCATGACCACCAGATAACCCAGCAGCCAGCGGCCATCGGAAAGGGCCGGCGCATGGGCCCAGTGAGGCGGGTCCCGGACCGGGTCGGGGGTCATGACCAGCATCTGCATGGCGTGGCCACCCGCCAGCGAATCGGCAAAATGGCGATGGCTCCAGGGGTGGGCGTAAGCGGTCTTTTCCACCTCGGCAATCAGATCCAGCACCTCCGTGGTCACGGGCTCGAAACCCACCTGGCGATCCCGGTGCCCGGCACCCCGAGGCCACATCATGGCTGCACGCCCTGGGTGGCTGCCGCCCTGGCGGCCTTGAGCAGCTCGCGTTCTGCGGTGGTCTGTGCCACCTTGTCGCGCACATACAGCGGTTGTGCATCGGCTGCGGCCACCACGCCGTCCGCCATCCAGCACTGCGCGCTCAGGCGCAGCACCGCGGCGGCCGTGGGCCATGCGTCCACCTGAGGCACGTTCTGCCAGGGTGCCGGCCAGCGGCTGCCATAGACCGCGGCCGCATTGCCCGCCAGCAGCAGGGGCGCCTGGCCCGACACCCTGGGCCATCCGCTGACGGTCACCAGGGCTTCTGGCGCGCAGAGCAGGGCGGGCTGGGTCAGCGTCAACACCCGGCCATCGCCTGCCTGAGCAGGCTCCCGCACGTCGACATCGGCCACGTACATCTCGTCCATGCGGGCATCGAGCACGGCCGTGATCCGCCCGCCCGGCCAGCGCGCCTGAGTGTTCAGCCAGGCATCCAGGCCCATCTGTGCCACCGCCAGCAGGGTGTGGACCGGAATCACCGGTATGCCCTCCGGTCGACCGGCCACGGCCAGCCCCTGCACCACGGCACAGGCGGTTCGCAAACCGGTGAAAGCGCCCGGCCCGCAGCCAAACGCCAAGGCATCCAGGTCCGCCACCCGCCAGCCCACCGAGGACAGCAGTTGCCGGATGACCGGGATCAGCGTGGCGGAAGCCTGTGCGCCGCCTTCGGCTTCATGCAGGACCAGTGGGAGGGCGCCAGCAGCCCCCACGGCCACGCTCATGCGGTCGGTGCTGGTGTCGATCGCCAGCACTCTCTGGGGCAGGACGGGTTGGGCGGAAGGTGTCATGATCGGGGTACAGCAGCAGATGCATCGGCCACGGTCTGGCGCACCGCTGCAGACAGGCCAAACACGAGGCCCAGCCAGCTGGCCGGCCGGGGCGGCTGTGCACGGTACCGCCGCACCATCCACCAGCCCACAGGCCGCAGCACCACTCCAGCCCCCACAAAGCGCATGAACGCAATGTCAAAAGCGCTGAGGGTCTGGCGGGCGGGGCGCTGAAATCCGAAAAGCATGCCGCGATTATCGGGCGCCGGGATAATGCCGGCATGCGATCCCTGTTTCACCGTGGTCTGTCCCTGCCCTCCTGGGGGGCTTGTCTGTTGCTGACGCTGTGGGCGGGCCAGCCGGCGGCATCGGCCCTGCCGGCCGATGTGCTGACGGCGCTGCAGCGCGCGCAGGTACCCGCCAGTTCGGTCGCGGTGGTGGTGGCGCCCGCCGTGCCGGGTGCCACCGCCTGGGTGGCCCACCGGGCGACCGAACCGGTCAACCCGGCGTCGGCCATGAAGCTGGTCACCACCTTTGCAGGGCTCGACCTGCTGGGCCCGGCCCATGTGTGGCGCACCACCGTGCACACCGGCGGCGCGGTGCAGAACGGGGTGCTGCAGGGCCACCTGTACCTCCGGGGGGGCGGTGACCCGAAGCTGGTGTCGGAAACATTGTGGCTGCTGATGCGCCGTGTGCAGGCACTGGGGATCCACCGCGTGGCGGGCGATATCGTCATCGACCGCAGCGCCTTCGATGTACCGTCCACCGACCCTGGCGCCTTTGACGGCGAGCCCCTGCGCCCCTACAACGCCAGCCCCGATGCGCTGCTGGTGAATTTCAAGGCCCAGGTGTTCGGCTTTGTGCCGGACCCGGCCGCCGGCGTGGCCCGCGTGGGCATGGAACCGCCCATGGCCGGCGTGCAGTTGCCGACCGAAGTGCCCCTGTCCAGCGGGCCGTGCAACGACTGGCGGGCCAGCCTGAAGGCCGACTTCACCGATCCGGTGCGTCCCCGTTTTGCCGGCACCTACCCGGCCACCTGCGGCGAACGGCAGTGGCCGCTGGCGCACCCGGAGCCTGACCGGATGACCGCGCGCGCCGTGCTGGGGATGTGGCAGGCGGTTGGCGGTCAGCTGGATGGGCAGGTGCGGCCGGGCGTCACGCCCCCCGACGCCATGGAGCGGCTGGTGCTGGAATCACCGCCCCTGACCGAGGTGGTGCGGGACGTGAACAAGTTCAGCAACAACGTGATGGCCCAACACCTGATGCTCGCGCTGGCCGCCAGCACACCGGGCACGCCGGCCACTTTCGAAGGGGCACGGCAACGCATCGCAAACTGGTGGGTGCAGCGCGTGGGGGCGGGGGTGCCACCCCCGCTGGTGGACAACGGCGCCGGGCTCAGCAGAGAGGCTCGCATCACCGCGGAGGCCCTGGCACGGCTGCTGCAGGTGGCCTATGTGTCGCCGATGATGCCGGAGCTCATGTCATCGCTGCCCGCCAGCGGGCTGGATGGCACCCTGCGTCGCAGCCCGATGGGCGAAGGCCTGGCGCACCTGAAAACCGGCAGCCTGCGCGATGTGCAGGCGCTGGCGGGTTATGTGCACCGGCCCGATGGGCAACGGCTGGTGCTGGTCGCCATCGTCAACCATCCCAACGCCCGCGCTGCACGCCCCGCCCTGGATGCGCTGGTCCAGTGGGCCGCGCGGCGCTGATTCAGGCCGTGACGTTGGGGGCGGGTTCGACGACCAGACGGGACGGCTTGTCGCCCAGCGTGGTTTCCAACGCTCGCTGGGCAGCCACCACCATTTCACCGGCCCGGCCATACAGGCTGGCACGTGCCGACGGCAAGCGCCCATGAACCCCGATGCTGACCGTGAGGTCGGCATGTCCAGGCAAGGGCAGCAGTGACTGCAGGTCTTGGGCCAGTACCAGAGCGCTGGGCACATCGGCATCGGACAACACCGCCAGGTACTGCCCGGCCGACCAGCGTCCCAGCACATCGTGTGTGCGGATCCTGGCGCCCAGTCGGGTCGCGAGCGCCTGCTCCAGGGCATTCGCTTCGGTCGGAGGCAGCTTGTGCCAGCGTTCTGGATCGTCCATTGCCAGGAACAGAACCGTCACGGGATGCTGGAGACGGTCCGCCATCGAAAGCGCCCGGTTGAGCGCCTCCAGCACAGCCGCACGGCTGAGCAGGCCGGTGAGCGGGTCATGGAGCAGGTTGTCGGGCGGAGCGTCGGTTCGGGAACTCATGGGCCTATTGTGCGCTGCCCCGTGCTTTTTTCAAGCGGCGTCGGGCTGCCGTCCCGGTGCGGCATCGATGAATGCGGTTAGCGTCATGCAAGCCGCCTCCACCTCCAGCAGCAGCGGCCAAGGGCTCAGGTCGACCTTGAACCGACGGGCACTCTCCAGCTGTGGAACCAGATAGCAGTCGGCCAGCGTGGGGGTGTCGCCGTGGCTGAATCGACCCCGATTCACATCCGCAGCCAGCAAGGCCTGGTAGGCGTCGAAACCCGCAGAAATCCAGGTGCCACACCAGGTGTTGATGGCCGCTTCGTCGGCCCCGAACGTCTGTCGCAGGTAATCCAGGATGCGCTTGTTGTTGATGGGGTGGATGTCGCAGCCCACGATCGCGGCCAGTGCCCGGACCCGCTGGCGCCCGACCGGATCGGCTGGCAGCAACGCGGGCGTGGGGTATGCCTCTTCCAGCCACTCCAGAATGGCCGGCGACTGGATGAGCACCGCTTCACCCGGATCGGTGTCGATCTGGAGGGCGGGCACCAGCTGCTGCGGGTTGATGGCCTTGAATTCACCGGTGAGGTGCAGGTTCTTGCCGAGGTGCACGGCCACGTAGTCGTAGCTCAGCCCCTTGAGGTGGAGGGCAATGCGGGTGCGGTGGGAGGTGCCGCTGCGCCAGAAGTTGTAGAGTTTCATGGGGCGGGCCTCACTCGGCCGGGCCGATCTGGAGCGCGATCTCGGCAATGCCTTCCACACGCCCGGTGATGCGGTCGCCCGACACCACGGCACCCACGCCCTCGGGCGTGCCGGTGTAGATGAGGTCGCCAGGCTGCAGGTGGTAATAGGTGGAAAGGTCGGCGATGATTTCGCGGATGTTCCAGATCAGCTTGTCCACATTGGACGACTGCTTCGTGATGCCATTGACCTCCAGGGCGATCGCGCCCTGGCTCACCACCACCCCTTCCATGGGGACGATTTCCGTGCACACCGAGCCGTTCTCGATGTCCTTGCCCGTGTCCCAGGGGCGGCCCTTGTCGCGCGCCACCAGTTGCAGGTCGCGGCGGGTCATGTCCAGACCGGCGGCGTAGCCGTACACCAGCTCGTGGGCGTTGGCCTCGCTCACGCGGAAGCCGGACTTGCCAATGGCCAGCACCAGTTCCATTTCGTAGTGGTAGTTCTGCGTCCGCGGCGGGTACGGGATGGTGGCACCGCTTTCGACCAGTGTGCCGGGCGATTTCGTGAAGTAGAACGCGTTTTCGACGCTTTTATCGACCGGACGCCCCATTTCAATGGCGTGCGCATGGTAGTTGCGTCCCACGCAGAAAATCCGGTTGATGGGAAAGCGCGCGGTGGTCCCCCGGATGGGCAGGGAGGGGACGGCTGGAGGAGAGAAGAGGTAGTGGGCCATGGTTGGGGTTTGGGGCTCAGGGTTTCAGGCGCGAACTTCGTACACGCCCAGTTTACGGTGCAGCGGCGACTCGTCGGCCATGAAGAGGAAAGCGGGCTGATCGGCACTCAGGTTGCGGAGCGTGACAGCGGTGTAGCCCGGGGCGCAGCAGGTGTCGGCTTCGACCAGGGTGAAGGCCTGGCCGGCGTCATCCACACTCACTTCGGCACGGCCTTCGATCTGGTGGAACACCTGCGCCGGCGATCGGGCGGGCAGACGCAGTGTCTGACCGGGTTTGAGCATCAGGGCGTAGAAGCCCAGGATGTTCTCGGCGTCTTCCCCGGTTTCGGGGTTGACGTAGGTGACCTGCACGCATGCCTGCGCCGGCTGGTCATCGGCCAGGGCCAGCAGGGCGGCGCGGGTGTCGGCCCAGGGGTAGCGCAGCATGGGGTAGCGTTTGTCGCTGCGCTGGAACACCGGGGTCGGCACCACACCGGCACGGGTCCAGGCCCGATCGCCACGGCCGGGTTGAACCTGCTGGCGCTCGCCGTTGATGTGGTAGCTGGCCTCCATGTAGTAGACCAGCGGCAGGTCGAGAACGTCCAGCCACACCACGGGCTCGGTGCCGTCGTGGCCGTGTTCGTGCCACAGGCCGGTGGGGGTGAGGATCAGGTCGCCCCGGCTCATCGGGCACTTTTCACCGTCCACGGTGGTGTAGGCACCTTCGCCTTCCACGATCATGCGCACCGCGTTGGGGGTGTGGCGGTGGCTGGGCGCCCATTCCCCCGGCAGCAGCAACTGCATGCCCAGGTACATGGCGGCGCTGGCCTGCATTTTTTCCAGCCCGTGACCAGGGTTGGCCAGCACCAGCACTCGGCGCTCGGCCTTTTCAATCGGGGTCAGTTCGCCGGCTTTCAGCAGCAAAGGCTTGAGACTGGCATAGGGCCAGTGGGTGGCACGGGTCTGTCGCGTGGGCACATGAGGCGGCAGCACCCCGCGCAGGCTGGGCCACAGTGGCACCAGATTCAGCGCTTTGAGTTCGTCTCGGTAGTCCTGCGGCAGGTCTTCCAGTCGTCCCAGTTCTTGCATGTTGGTCTCCGTTCAGCCTTGTTGCAGGCAGTTGCTCACGTTCCAGCTGTACAGCCATTCCATCGCATCATAGAAGCGATCCTGGCTGCGTCCTTTCCACAGGCTGTTGCGCACGAGACGCTCCACCCCGCTGGCGTGGTAGATGCGGCCCATTTCCCGGCTGCTCAACACGATGCGCGCGGTGCGGGGCACCCGGTTCTTCTGGTACAGCGCCAGCGCCGCCGACCAGTCCTTGCCGGTCACACGCAAGGCCTCGCCCAGCGTCACGGCGTCTTCCATGGCCATGCAGGCCCCCTGGGCCATGTACTGGGTGGTGGGATGGGCGGCATCGCCCAGAATGCAGACCCGCCCGAAGACCCAGGTGTCGATCGGGTCCTTGTCGGCGGTGGCCCATCGCTTCCAGCTTTTGGGCAGGTCGATCAGTTGCCTCGCCTTGGGTGAAATCCCCTGGAAATAGCTCTCGACCTCCTCCTTGGAACCATCGGTCACGCCCCACTGTTCCTGCTGACGGCTGTGGAAGGTCACCACCACGTTGTACTGCTCACCCCCGCGAAGCGGGTAATGCACCAGATGGCACTTGGGCCCGGCCCACAGGCTGGCGGCGTTCCATCGCAGGTCTTCCGGAAAGTCGGCCTTGTCCACCACGGCCCGGTAGACCACATGCCCGGTCACGCGCGGGGGATCGTTCACATACTGGGTCCGCACCACGCTCTTGCCGCCATCTGCCCCGATCAGGGCCTGGCCCACCCAGCGCTTGCCCGTCTGGTCGATGGCCGTGACGGTCCCGGCGGCTTCGTCCTGCTCGATCTGTTCGATCCGGGTGTTGGTGAAAAACGCCACCTGGCCGGTTTCCACCGCCCCCTCGAACAGGGAGAGGTGCACATCCGCGCGGTGAATCACGGCATAGGGGTTGCCAAAACGCTGCCGAAAGGCTTCCCCGGTCTCGATCTTGCCGATCTGGTATTCGTCGATGGCATCGTGCATCACCATGAAGTCGGTGTAGACCGCACGCCCGCGGGCCTTGTCGCCCACGCCCAGGGCGTCAAAGGCATGAAAGGCGTTGGGGCCCAGCTGGATGCCGGCACCGATTTCACCGATTTCGGGCGCCTGCTCGAAAACCTGCACCTGAAAGCCCTGGTTGACCAGGGCCAGGGCGGCGGCCAGTCCACCGATACCGCCGCCAGCCACAAGCACGGGCAGCTGCTGAGAGGAAGAAGGATGCATGGGTGGTCTCCGAATGGTGAAGCGAATGGCGAAAATCAGTACACTGACGATTAGTGTAGTCATGAATCGCCTGGTTTGCAAGCACCTGGGTCTGGCTGTGCAACAAAATCCCCTAGACTGCTGCTTATGCCTGAAACGCCTTCAGTGAATCCCACCGAGCTCAACCGCCTGCCGGGTCATGCGATCCGGCGGCTGCACCAGATTTCCGTGGGCATCTTCCATCAGGAGCTGGAAACCCTCAACCTCACGCCGCTGCAGTATGGCGCCCTCCTCACCGTTCGCGACCAGCCAGGCACCGACCAGCGCAGCCTGGCCCGACTGATCGCCCTGGACACCTCGACCACAGCGGGCGTGGTGGATCGCCTGGAAGCACGCGGCCTGCTGGAGCGACAACACTCGCCACAAGACCGGCGGGTGCGTCTGCTCTTCCTCACCCGCAGTGGCCTCGAACTGCTGGCCGAAGCCGAGCCAGCGGTGACTCGAACACAGGCCCTCATCCTCGCGCCGCTGAATGCGGCCCAGCAACGCACGTTCATGCAGTTGCTGCAGCGTCTGGTCGACGAAAACAACCGCTTCAGCCGCGCCCCGAGCGACGGACACTAG
>CAZEZY010000097.1:0-9057 GCA_964516635.1 uncultured Tepidimonas sp.
GACGCAGCATCACCACCCGCAGATCGCGCGAAAACGCCAGCAACATCTTTCGGATGTTTTCGGTCTGAGCGGCATCGAGTTCGGAGGGCACGCCGACAGGTGCGTCGAGCAGGGCGCGCTGCGCCCGCACCTCGGCCGCCTTCATGCGGGTTTGCCGCTGCAACTGGACCAGCTTGGTGGTTTCGACCGCCACATCGGCAAAGTCCTGGCCGAAGGCCTTGGTGATGACCTCTTTCGGGCGATTCAGGTACTGGCAGGCATACACCAGATAACCACAGGCCTTCATTTCGGGGGTGCCACCCATCATGTCGATGATGGCCGCCACCCCGTCGGCATGATCCAGCGTGTTTTCGCCGGTATCGAGGGTCTCGGCCATGAGCAGCGGCTCGGCAAACGCACGCGCCCTGTCCACGGCCCGCTGGTCTGCAGGGGTTCTGGACAAGGCGGCCACCAGGGCTGGCGGGTGATCAGACACCCGACCGAAAGGTGCAGTCGCCTCGGACGCCTCTGGTGGCGCCTGCGACGAAACGGTGACCATCATCAGGGCTCCATCAGGAACGCCTGGACGACGTTCACCTGATCGCTCGCCACGAGCGTGGGCGCATGGCCCACCCCGGCAAACTCGACCAGTCGCGCACGGGGCCCGCGCTGTGTCATGGCCAGGGCCGTCTCGTGGCTGAGCAGATCGGATTCGGCGCCACGCAACACCAGGGTCGGGGCATGAATGGCATCGTACATCTGCCAGAGCATCTGCTCACCGGCATGGGCGGCTTCACGTGCCGCCTCGGTCAGGCCGGCAGCCAGCATGGCGCGGAAGGGGACGGCGATGTCGGGGTCGTAATGAAAGGTCCAGCCCTCCTGCACCGGCCTCAGCATGGGACGGGACAACGCCAGCCAGGCTTCACGGCTGTGCGGCCCGAATGAACGGGACACTTCCCACAAGGCATCAGCCGCCTCCTGCTCGCTGGCATAAACCCGCTGAACACCCAGATAGGTGCCGATACGCTGAAGCGACTGCGGCTGAATGACCGGTCCGACATCGTTGAGCACCAGACGGCGCAGGCCCACCGCCGGCTGGGAAGCCAGGGCCATGCCGATCAGGCCACCCATGCTCGTGCCCACCCAGTCGATGCGCAGGGCGTAGGGTTCGGCCGTTCCGGTGGCGGCAGCATGACGCTGGCGCAGGCAAGCCAGCACCATGGCGAGGTCGGTGGCATAGGTCGGTACCTGATAGGCCATGGGGTCGGCCAGCCAGTCACTGTGACCGCGACCGGCCACGTCCACGGCGATGACGCTGGCGTGAGGGGCCAGCGTCCGGGCCAGCACGTCGAAGTCTCGAGACTGTCGGCTGAGCCCATGGACACAAACGACCACGTGCGAAGGAAAAGGCTGGCCAGTGGCATTCCACTCCCACCAGGCCACGCGCCGTTCGTCGCTGTGCTTGGCCCGGGGACCGGGGACCACGAGATGATGCAATACAGGTTCCATGATGTGAGCTTGTCTCCAGCGGTGGTGTGTCAGCTGGCCCTTTCGGGTTCCCTGATAATGTTCCGGCATTGATCGTAAATCATAGGAGCGCACTTCATGCTGAAAAACAAAACCGCCCTGGTGACAGGATCCACCAGCGGGATTGGTCTGGGTATCGCCAAGGCACTGGCGCGTCAGGGTGCCCACATCATGCTCAACGGATTCGGGGATGTGGAGGCGGCCAAAGCGGAAGTGGCCGCGCTGGGCGTCCAGGTGGGTTACCACGGCGCCGACATGAGCAAACCGGCCGAGATCGAGGACATGATGAAGGCCGCTGCCGCGACCTTCGGTCAGGTGGACATTCTGGTCAACAACGCCGGGATCCAGCACGTGGCCCCGGTGGAGGACTTCCCGGTGGACCGCTGGGACGCCATCATTGCCATCAACCTGAGCAGCGCCTTTCACACCAGCCGCCTGGCTCTGCCCGCCATGAAGGCCGCCAACTGGGGGCGGATCATCAACGTGGCTTCGGTCCATGGCCTGGTGGCTTCGGCGCAGAAGTCGGCCTATGTGGCGGCCAAGCATGGCATTGTGGGACTGACGAAGGTGACCGCTCTGGAAACGGCCACCACGGGCGTGACTTGTAACGCCATCTGCCCGGGCTGGGTGCTGACCCCGCTGGTGCAGAAACAGGTGGATGCAAAAGCGGCTGCGCTGGGACTGAGCAACGAAGAGGCCACCAGGGTGCTGCTGGGCGAGAAAGAGCCCTCGATGCAGTTCACCACGCCGGAAGAACTGGGCGAACTGGCGGTGTTTTTCTGTTCGTCGGCCGCCGGCAACGTGCGTGGCGTGGCCTGGAACATGGATGGCGGCTGGGCCGCCCAGTGAGCCGCCCACTCCCCGCTACTGCAACTGCACGCTGCCCGAAACGCTGACTTGCACCAGCGTTTTGCCCGGTTCTGCCGGAACCGGTGCGGCCGACATGGCCATGCCGGCTTCCGCACCCATCATCACGCGGGGGCGCATGGCATAGTCCTGCCCGCCCTCGCTCACCGCCACTTCGCGCAGGGTGTAACCGTTGAACCCGAAGTCCCGGGCGATCTGCTGGGCCGAGGCCTTGAATCGGGCAATGGCTTCGCTGCGCATGCCAGCCTCCAGGGTCTGACGTGCCTGCCGGCTGAGCGAAAACCCCATCTGAGAGACCGACATGCCTGGGGTGTCGCCGGCCGTTGCGCCAATGCGGGCCACATCGCGCCCCTGTACCACCAGATCGGCACTGCCCTGCCAGGCGATGATCTGCCCTTCGCGGTTGTGGCGCGGCTGAACGCTGAACCCGCCACTGCTGACTTCGAGTTCTCCCTCTTTGACGCGGGGGCGGATGTGGCGCAACGCACCGTCCACGGCGTTCTTGAGTTGTCGTTGCACGGTGGCGGCATCCGCTGCCTGTGCTCGGTGGGTGAGAACCACCGTCAGCCAGTCCTGGGGGGCCTCTTGCTGCGCGCTGGCACTGAGCTGAACCACGTTGTGCACGGCGACAGGCGACTGGGCATGAACCGGCATGCTGGCTACCAAGGTGGCGGCCGTTGCCCAGGCGCAAAGGCGCAGGGGGTGGCGAATCGTCATCATGAATACCTCCGAAACAAGGCCAAAGGGCCAAAGCAACCAGTTTGCCAGCGAATCAGCCCGCCTGATGGCCGCCCACTTTGCACAACGGCAACAACTGTAACCGTGCGTATCCCAGGCGCGGGCACACGGCTCTGACGGCACGGGCGGTGTCACAATGACCACTGTGACATTTTCCGGAGCCTTCATGCCCGCTCTGCCCAACCGCCCAGACCGGATCGTTGTCGTCGATGACGATGCCCGCATACGGGATCTGCTCAACCGTTACCTGACCCAGGAAGGGTTTGATGTCTGGGTGGCCGAAGACGCCCGCACACTCGATCGCCTGTTGCTGCGCGACACCGTCAACCTGATTGTGCTGGACCTGATGCTCCCCGGCGAAGACGGCCTGAGCATCTGCCGGCGGCTGCGAGCAAGCGGCAATCGCACGCCAATCATCATGCTGACAGCAAAGAGCGAGGATGTCGATCGCATCGTCGGGCTGGAAGTGGGGGCCGACGACTACCTGGGCAAACCTTTCAACCCGCGCGAGCTGCTGGCCCGCATCCACGCGGTGCTGCGCCGTCGACCGCCACCGGAGGTGCCTGGCGCGCCATCGAGCGAGCAGGAAGTCGTGACCTTCGGCCCCTTCGAACTCGACCTGGGCAAACGGATTTTGCGGAAAAATGGCACTGAAATCGCGCTGACCACCGGGGAATTCGCCATGCTCAAGGCGCTGGTGCGCCACCCCCGACAACCGATGTCCCGCGACAAGCTGGCCCAGATGGCCAGAGGACGCGAGTTCGAACCGTTTGACCGCAGCCTGGATGTGCAGGTGTCACGCCTGCGCAAGCTGATCGAAGCCGACCCCTCCTCCCCGCGCTACTTCCAGACCGTATGGGGCGTCGGCTACGTGTTCGTACCTGACGACAACGCCTGAACCCATGTCAGTGGCCACCACGCCGCCGGTCCACAGCATCAGCCTGTTCTGGCGCACGTTCCTGCTGCTGGGCGCCCTGCTGCTGGGTTCGGTGATGGCCTGGTTCCAGACCTTCCGCGCACTGGAGGAAGAACCCCGGGCACTGCAAGGCGCACAACAGCTGGCTTCGGTGGTCAATCTCACTCGCGCTGCCATGGTGCATGCCGATGCCATCGCTCGCGTTTCCCTGGTCAAGACGCTGGTCGAGCAGGAAAACGTCCGTATCGCCGTCAGAGAGCCGAGCGACACCCACAAGGCCTATGACCAGGATCCCTTGAGCCGGCGGATCAGCGAGTCCCTCGCCAGCCGGTTGGGTGAAGACACGATTGTCGCGCGTGAGGTCAACGGCTTTCCCGGCCTCTGGATCGGCTTTGTGATAGAAGATGACAATTTCTGGCTGCTGGCCGATCCCGAGCGCGTCGGCAGCGTGAAGGGAGAAACCTGGCTGGTCTGGCTGGCCATTGCGGGCAGCCTGTCCTTGCTGGGGGCAGCGGTGTTTGCCAGATTGCTCAACCGCCCCCTGAAGCAGCTGTCCGCCGCGACAGCGCGGGTCAGGGATGGGGATTTCGAGTCAGGCCGGCTCGATGAACAGGTGGCCACGGTGGAAATCCGGGAGGTCAACATCGGATTCAACCGGATGGCCGAGCAACTGGCGAAGGCCGAGGCCGACCGCACCCTGATGCTGGCCGGCATTTCTCACGATTTGCGTACCCCCCTGGCTCGCCTTCGTCTTGAAACCGAGATGAGCGTACCCGAAGAGACCCCCAGACAGCTCATGGCCGCCGATATCGAACAGGTCACGGCCATCATCGACAAGTTTCTGGACTACGCCCGGGCCGAGCACGTGCAGTTGGACACGGTCTGCCTGAACGACGTGATTCAGGCCGCTTTACAACCTTATGCCGGATCGCCGGACAGTCTGGTGCACTTCAACAACGACCAGAAATGGCAGGTAAAGGCTGATGGCATCGAATTGCGACGGGTGCTGGACAACCTGCTGGAAAACGCGTCCCGCTATGGCCGTGGACCTGACCACACCCTGAAACTGGATCTTCATGCCTCCCGGGAAGGCCAGATCGTGAAGCTGGTGGTGACGGACCACGGTGCCGGGGCACCAGCGGAATTGCTGCCTCGGCTGATGGAGCCTTTTTTCAGGGCCAATGAGGCGCGTACCGCTGCCACGGGTTCCGGACTCGGTCTGGCCATTGCCGCCAGGACGATGCAGCGCATGGGGGGGCAACTGACGCTTCGACAGGCGCCCACTGGCGGCCTTGCGGCCGAACTTCTGCTGCGCGCGGCCTGACACTCAGATCGAACGGGTCAGCAACACCACGGCGCGACACTCGATGCTCAGCCCCTGCCCTACCGGCCCGAGCTTTTCAGCGGTTTTGGCCTTCACATTCACCTGACCGGCTTCAAGCCCCAGCACCTGGGCGATCCGGGCCCGCATCGCGGCTTTGTAGGGTGCCAGTTTGGGAGACTGCGCCATGACGGTCGCATCCACATTGGCCACCGCATAGCCTAGGGCCTGCACCTGCTGCCACGCATGGGCCAGCAGCGTAGCCGAATCGGCACCGTGGAATCGGTCATCGGTATCGGGAAACAGGGTGCCGATGTCGCCTAAGGCAGCGGCGCCCAGCAAGGCATCCGTGATGGCATGCAGCAAGGCATCGGCATCCGAATGACCCAGCAAGCCGCTGTGGTGGGGTATGGTCACGCCACCCAGCACCAGGCGACGACCGGGCACCAGCGCATGCACATCCCAGCCCTCGCCGATTCGGAAGGGGGTGTGGTGACGATCGGTTGACATCGGGCTCATGAAGCGCTTTCGTCTGAGGGTTGACAGGCCAGCAGGGCTTCGGCCACTGCAAAATCCTCTGGATAGGTGACCTTGATGTTTCGAGCGCTGCCGGTCACCAGCAGGGGGCGGTAACCGGCAGCCTCCACGGCACTCGCCTCGTCGGTGATGCCAAGAAAACCGGAAGGCTCATGAGACGCCAGGGCATCGTACAGCACACCCCATCGAAACATTTGCGGGGTTTGTGCCAGCCACTTGTCGCCTCGGGGCACCGTGGCCGCCACCCGGGGGTTGTCCTTTGTCGCCTCTTCAGACACAGCCTGTTTCAGGGTGTCGGGCAGCGGCAAAGCCAGCAGACCACCCACGGCGTCGGCGGCACAAGCCGCCACCAGGCGTTCGATGTCCGACGGGCGAATCAGACAACGCGCCGCGTCGTGCACCAGCACCCAGTCGGTCTCTCGCGCACCGGCTCCGGCCAGTGCCTGGAGGCCATGGAACACGCTGTGGGCACGGGTGGCGCCGCCCACATGCCAGACCCGCACGCGTTCCGATGGGCTGCGGTAGATGTGGTCATCAGGCGCCACCACAACCCCTACCCCGCACAGCGCCGGCACATGCAAAAAAGCATCCACCGTGTGGTCGATGACCCGTTGACCGGCAAGCCGTTTGTACTGTTTGGGGCCTGAAGCACCGGCACGGCTCCCAGTGCCCGCGCAGGGAATGAGCGCATACAGGCGCTGCGGGTCTTTCATGCCATCGCTGAAAGGGGTGGCCGCATGGGCGGGAATGAAAGAGGTGTTGGGCAGCATGATTGCCCTGGATTCTAAAATCCAGACACTTTCACACCCCGCCCGATGCCCGAGCGGGGTGTTTGCATTGGCCGTATTCCCCTCATTTTCATGGACCTGCCCAACCTCACCCCCGGCAAGCGCTATGCGTTGCCACGCCCCATCGGTTCTTCAGACGCACTGCTGCTGGCCGAACTGGGCCAGCGTGAAAAGGCGGCGGGACGGCCGGTGGCCATCGTCACCGCCGATGCCTCTGACGCCCAGCGCCTGCTGGAAGACATTCCTTTTTTCGCGCCTGGTCTGCGATGCGCCCTCTTCCCGGACTGGGAAACCCTGCCCTACGACAGCTTTTCGCCGCATCAGGATCTCATTTCCGAGCGGCTGGCCACGCTGTGGCGCATCCAGCAGCGCAAGGCCGAAGACGGTGCCGACGTGGTGCTGGTACCCGCGACCACCGCGCTGTACCGCCTGGCACCGCCGTCGTTTCTGGCCGGTTACACCTTCGAGTTCAAGGTGAAGCAGAAACTGGACGAAGCCAGGCTCAAAGCGCAACTCACCCTGGCCGGCTACCAGCACGTGACCCAGGTGGTCAGCCCCGGGGAATACGCGGTGCGCGGGGGCCTGATCGACCTTTTCCCCATGGGCTCGCTGGTGCCCTACCGGGTGGATTTGTTCGACGACGAGATCGACTCCATCCGCACCTTCGACCCCGACAGCCAGCGCAGCCTGTACCCGGTGCCCGAGGTGCGCCTGCTGCCGGGCCGCGAATTCCCGATGGACGAGGCCGCGCGGGCGAAATTCCGCGCCCGGTGGCGCGAACTGCTCGACGGTGATCCGACCAAGAGCCGCATCTACAAGGACATGGGCAACGGCGTGGCCACCGCCGGGATCGAGTACTACCTGCCGCTGTTCTTTGATGCCACCGCCACCGTGTTCGACTACCTGGGTGACGACGCGACCCTGGTTCTGCACGGCGAACTGGAGCCTGCTTTCCAGCGCTTCTGGCAGGACACCCGAGAACGCTACCGTCTGGTACAGGGCGACCCTGAACGCCCCGCGCTGCCGCCCAACGCCCTGTTCCTGGATGCGGAAGCCTTCTACGCCGCCGCCAAGCCGCACAGGCAACTGGCCCTGCGCACCGAGCAGCAGGATGTGGAACACAGCGCCTGGGTGCAGCGCCTGCCCGACCTGGGTGCCCTTCGCGGCGCCGACGACCCGCTGGCCAAGCTGCACACCCACCTTCGCGGGACCGCTGACCGGGTCCTGTTGCTGGCCGAAAGCGACGGCCGCCGCGAGAGCCTGCTGGACTTTTTGCGCGCCAGTGGCCTGAACCCGTCCGCCTTCGACTCGCTGGCCGAATTCCAGGCCAGCGACGAGAAAACCGGTATTGCCACCGCCACACTGGCCAGTGGCTTTGCCTGGTTGGAAGGCGGCATCCACTTCGTCACCGAGACCGAGCTGTTCGCCACCGGCCCCACCAACCGGCGGCGCAAGAAACAGGAGCAGGTCAGCGATGTCGATGCGCTCATCAAGGACCTGAGCGAACTCAACGTGGGCGACCCGGTGGTGCACAGCCAGCACGGGATTGGCCGCTATCGGGGCCTCATCCACCTGGACATGGGTGAGAAAAACCCGGATGGTTCGCCTGCGATGCAGGAGTTTTTGCACCTGGAATACGCGCAGGACGCGGTGCTGTACGTGCCGGTGAGCCAGTTGCAGCTCATCAGCCGCTACACCGGCGTCAGCGCCGACGAAGCCCCGCTGCACCGCCTGGGCTCCGGCCAGTGGGAAAAAGCCAAACGCAAAGCCGCCGAACAGGTGCGCGACGCCGCCGCCGAACTGCTCAACATCTACGCCCGCCGCGCCGCGCGCGAAGGCCACGCCTTCCGCTACAGCCCGCACGACTACGAACAATTCGCCAACGACTTCGGCTTTGAAGAAACCGCCGACCAGAAGGCCGCGATCCACGCCGTCATCCAGGACATGATCAGCCCGCAGCCCATGGACCGGCTGGTCTGTGGCGATGTGGGCTTCGGCAAGACGGAGGTGGCCCTGCGCGCCGCCTTTGTGGCCGTCACGGGCGGCAAGCAGGTGGCCTTCCTGGCGCCCACCACGCTGCTGGCCGAGCAGCACTACCAGACGCTGGTGGACCGCTTTGCCAAGTGGCCGGTGAAGATCGCCGAGATGAGCCGCTTTCGCACCACCAAAGAAATCAACACCGCCATGAAGGGCATCGGGGACGGCACGGTGGACATCGTGGTCGGCACCCACAAGCTGTTGAGCGAGAAGACGAAGTTCAAGAACCTCGGCCTGCTCATCATCGACGAAGAACACCGCTTCGGCGTGCGCCACAAGGAAGCGATGAAGGAACTGCGCGCCGAGGTCGACGTGCTCACGCTGACTGCCACGCCCATCCCCCGCAC
>CAZEZY010000098.1:0-9009 GCA_964516635.1 uncultured Tepidimonas sp.
TGAGGATGGTCACGATGATGTTGATCGAGCCCATGATGGATGAGGCACCCAGAATGTGCATGGCAAAAATCGAGGCATCCATGGCCGGACCCATCTGGAGGGTCAACGGGGCATACATCGTCCAGCCAGCGGCCATGGCACCGCCCGGCATGAAGAACGACAAGACCAGGATGATCGCAGCCGGCACCATCAGCCAGAAGCTGAAGTTGTTCATGCGGGCGAAAGCCATGTCGGAGGCGCCGATCTGCAGTGGCAACATCCAGTTCGCAAAGCCCACAAACGCCGGCATGATGGCACCAAACACCATGATGATGCCGTGCATCGTGGTCAATTGGTTGAACAGTTCCGGATTGATCAGTTGCAAGCCAGGCTGGAACAGTTCGGCACGAATACCGAGCGCCAGTACACCGCCCACCATCAGCATGACAAAGCTGAACAGCAGATACAGGGTGCCGATGTCCTTGTGGTTGGTCGCGTACACCCATCTGCGCCACCCGGTGGGGGCGTGGTGATGATCGTGGTCGTGCGCGTCGTGATGGTCAAGCACTGCACTCATGGCGATTTCCTCGTTTCAAATTTCAAAACTGAACTCACTTGCGCGCTGCCAGCACATCGGCAGGCTGGACCAGTCGCTGGGTGTCATTGGACCAGCTGTTCTTGGCGTAGGTCATGACAGCAGCGATTTCGGTGTCAGACAATTGCTTCCAGGCCGGCATGGCGCCCTTGCCGTTCAACATGATCTGGATGTATTCGGAGCTGTCTTCGGCCGTGACGATGGCAGAGCCATCCAGCGGCTTGAAGGGACCGGAGCCCTGACCATTGGCCTGATGACAGGCCACGCAATTGGCTGCATACACGGATGCACCGCGGGCGACGAGATCAGACAGAGCCCAGACTTTGGTCGGGTCATCGGCCTTGGCGGCCAGCAATTCCTTTTGCTCTTTCACCCAGGCGGAGTAGGCTTCTTGCGACACCACTTTCACGTGGATGGGCATGTAGGCGTGCTCCTTGCCGCACAGCTCGGCGCACTGACCATAAAAGTCGCCGGTTTTCTCGGCACGGAACCAGGTGTCGCGGACGAAGCCAGGAATGGCATCCTGCTTGACGCCAAAAGAAGGCACCATCCAGGCGTGAATCACGTCGTTGGCAGTGGTGATGATGCGGATTTTCTTGCCAACCGGCACCACCATGGGGTTGTCCACCTTCAACAGATAGTCGGTGACTTGATCGGGACGACCGCTGTCAGACATGGCCCGATGGGCAGGGTCGAGGGTGGAAAGAAAACCGATGCCTTCGCCTTCACCCTTGATGTAGTCGTAACCCCACTTCCACTGCATGCCGGTCACCTTGATGGTGATGTCGCTGTTGGTGGTGTCTTTCTGGGCCACGAGGACCTTGGTGGCCGGCAGGGCCATGCCGATCACGATCAGGAGCGGGACAATGGTCCAGCCCAACTCCACCCAGATGGGTTCAGGCAGCTCTTGCGATTTGTGGCCGACCGACTTGCGATGCTTGATGATGGAGTAGAACATCACCCCAAACACCAGCACGAAAATGATCGTGCAGATGGCCAGCATGAACCAGTGCAGCCAGTGCTGAGCTTCGGCAATCTGGGTGGCCGGTGGGTGGAAATTCAACTGGTTGCGAGCCGGGCCTCCGGGCAGATCGCTCACCGCATAGGCTGCGGTTGACAACCAGGCCATTCCTCCCAGCAAGGACACCGCAACAGCGCTCTTCGCGCTGGAACAGCGCCGGCGCAACGATTGAACGGGCTTCTTCATCGTGCTCACTTTTGTTGCCTCAAATATAAGTATTGATTTATATCAATACCGATTACACCAAACTTTACGAAGATCTCGCTTACGGGCTATCCCTGACTCAGGTTCATCGACACAAAGCATGACGCAACTCGGTGGCGAGTTGTCCACGCAGATCGGGGCGCAGGTAACGTCCGACTTGAACCGTCTGCCCCGAAGCCATCAGGCTCACGAGCTCGCCACGGCCTACGCCTGACTGTACCCTCACCCACTCCCGCGGAAGCTCCCGCCTGAGCAGCCTGCCTCCACTTTCCCATTCCACGATCAACCGGTCGGGCTGAAGGCGAATGCGTTCGTGATCGGTGGCATGCCTGCAATACAGCAGAAAGGCCACCCCGAGCGCCAACAACTCCAGCGCCGCAAAAGGCAGCACCATCACCGCCCCGAACCACCAGAAAAAACCGGCAACCGACAGCGAAAGAGCAGCCAGCATCGCATAAGCGATACCCAGTTGAGTCGGCGTCATGGAACAGTTGCGTTTCAGCAACCAGATCCGCACGTCAGACTGTTCTGAGGGCAGCCGATCGATCGGGGAAAGGTCGGGCACAGGCTTAGTCGAGTGGTTACTTCACAAGTGACTACCGTCAAGAAAGCGAGATGCTTTTGATCTATGTCAATTGTAGCCGCGGATTCATCAGCCTCCGTCGATATTTCGACTAGAACGTCAGGCTTTAGCGGGATTGCCTGAGCAAGGTCCGCATGTCGCTCAACGAGACGGCGGTGCTTTCGGCGAGCTTCACCCGGGGGGCCGGCTTGATGGCATGGCCGTAAATGAGCTCAAACGTCAGGAAGAGCTGTCCATCCGTCTGACGCGGCATGCCTGCTTCGAGTCGGTCGAGCCAGCGTTGTCGCTCCTGTCGACTCCAGGTGCGTCGGGCACGCTCACGGTGCAGATTTCGCCCCCATGAACGAAGATCTTCGATCATCCGCTCGGCGCTGGGATAGGTCAGCGTCAGTCGCTCCATGTCCATGACCGGTTGCGCAAAACCCGTTTCCACCAGCATATCCCCCCAGTCGTGCATGTCGGTCATGGCATGGGCCGGGGGTGCCATTCCCTCTTCCCGGTGCCACTGCCGCCATTCCTTGAGGGTATCTGGCCCGAGACACGAGAACATCACGAAGCCGCCCGTACGCAAAGCCGACAACCACTGCTTGAGCACCTCATCTGGCCGCGGGTAGAGATGCAGAACCATGTTCGCCCACACGAGGTCCGCTGCCTGGGGCTCAAGGTCTGCGATGGGTGTTGGACGGGTCCAGCGATCCAGCCAGCGTCGCCATCCGGGTCCACGGGCCTGGCCCTCCAGCAGGGCCGAGGCCGCCTCCACCTGCTCACCCTGGATCTGGCAACGGGCTTCCGGGTAGCGGGCCAGCAACCGGGCATGCGCCGCCAGGCCGCCCAGCAGCGGGGACCAATGGATCCAGTGTTGCGGGCGTTGCGTGATCCAGTCCAGCCGGGATTCCATCCGGCGAGCCACCTCTTCGTTGAGCCAGGGGCTGGACTGCCTGGGA
The DNA here is from genome assembly GCA_964516635.1 of uncultured Tepidimonas sp. Taxonomy (GTDB): domain Bacteria; phylum Pseudomonadota; class Gammaproteobacteria; order Burkholderiales; family Burkholderiaceae_C; genus CAZEZY01. Next base: position 3,327 of record CAZEZY010000098.1, read on the forward strand.
CGCTTGAGCCAGCGGTCGACCGCAACCGGATCAAGGTCAGGAACAGCAGCAGGAGTGACAGATTGGGACATGACGGAAGGAGAAAGCGCAGCCAGTATAGTGGCGGGATGCCACCTCGGTTCACCCTTCCTTCCTTACCCACTTTGTGTGCCGTGTGCCGATCCTGGGCCGATCAACCCGTCTGCAAGGCTTGTGAGACGGCATACGGCCGTCTCCAGCCCCGTTGCCCTGGGTGCGCCCTGCCATTGGCTCCCGGGCTGGAACTCTGTTCGTCCTGTGAAAAAAAACCCGATCACGACCTGAGCACCTGTCTGGCCCGGGTGCCCTATGCCTGGCCATGGACCGAAGTGGTGGGTGAATTCAAGTTTCGGGGCCGCCCGGCATGGGCGCGGGAAATGGCCCGAATGATGCTCGAGATTCCAGGTGTGAAAACCTGGCTGGCGGGGTGTGACGGGTTGATTCCCATCCCGCTCACCACGCATCGCCTGGTGGAAAGGGGTTACAACCAGTCCTGGGAGCTGGCTCGATCGATCGGCAAATCCGTGTCGGTCCCAATCCATGCCCATTTCCTGATCCGGCACCACACCACGCAGCTCCAGCATCGGCTGGCGCTGAACGACCGGGAAAGGCATGCCGCGCGTGCCTTTGCGATTCCACCCGATCTGCGTGACCGCCTGGAGAACCGCCACTGGATATTGATTGACGATGTGATGACCACGGGATCGACGCTGAGGGCCGCCGCCCGGCTGCTGATGGAGGCCGGCGCCAGTGAAGTGAGCGCGCTGGTTTTTGCCCGAACACCGGCACCGGACCCCGACAACCATCCTCAGGAAGCCCCTCAGGCTACCTGGGTACGCACGGCGTAAGGAGTGGTCCATGTTTCATATCGTTCTGGTTCACCCCGAAATTCCACCCAACACGGGCAATGTCATCCGGCTTTGCGCCAACACGGGCTGCCGGTTGCACCTTGTCGAGCCACTGGGTTTTTCCATGGAAGACAAGCACATGCGCCGAGCCGGTCTGGACTACCACGAATACGCGGATGTGCGGCGTCACAGCCACTGGGAGGCTTTTCTCGATCGCGAGCAACCCGATGCCGGGCGGCTCTTTGCCATGACGACCAAAGGTACCCGAAGCGTTTATGAAACCCGGTTTCAGTCCGGTGACTGGCTGGTTTTCGGCTCGGAAACCCAGGGGCTCCCGGTTGAATTGCGGGAGTCGTTTCCCCCAGCGCAACGGCTGCGGTTGCCGATGCGGGCCGGCCAGAGAAGCCTGAATCTGTCCAATGCGGTGGCCGTGGTCACTTACGAAGCCTGGCGACAGCAGGGCTTTGGCATGGATCAGGTGTAAAGCCGAGCGAGGAACTCGGCCACGCACACCGGCTTGTCACCGCCCTCGCGCTCGACATGGACCTGCCAGGTCAGCTGACGACCCGCCGGCTCAATCGGATCGCAAGCCTGAAGATGCAGATGCGCCCTCAACCGGCTTCCGACCGGTACCGGGGCCGTGAAACGAACCCGGTTCATGCCGTAATTCACGCCCATCCTCACATCCCCGAACCCCAGACTCGACTCCAGGAAACGGGGCATGAGCGATAGGGTCAGAAAACCATGGGCAATGGGCGTACCGAAAGGACCCTGACGGGCCTTTTCCGGATCGACATGGATCCACTGATGATCGCCGGTGGCATCGGCGAAGCGGTTGACCTGCTCCTGATTCACTTCGATCCACGGGCTGAGGGCCACTAACGTTCCGACGCATTGATCGATGTCCTGAAGACGCTCAAACTGTCGCATGCCCGAAATGTACCGACGAATGCAACGTCAGCGTGTCATCGGAGGGACAACCATCAGCCGGCCAGCCAGCCATCCCAGACGAGTTTCAGCCCTGTCAGCAGCATCCCCAGGTAGACGATCCGGTAAAAGAGCGCCGGCTGGATGCGCCGGGCCAGCCACACCCCCACCCATACGCCGATGGGAGCCAGTGGCATCAGCATCACAGCCGTCGACATCTGCTGCCAGTCCAGCAAGCCCAGCCAGGCGTAAGGGATCCACTTCGACAGGTTGACCACGAAAAACAGAAAGGCCAGTGTCGCCGTGAAGACGATGGGCTTGAGCCGCAAGGGAATGACATAGGCGTTCAGTGGCGGGCCACCGGCGTGAGCAATGAAACTGGTGAAGCCCGATGTGACGGTCAGAAGTGCCCCGATCCATCGCGGCGGTGGCGGGGCATCAGGGCGCGGGGGAAACAGCACACGCTGAGCCAGGAAAAGCAGTGTCAGCAGGCCAACCAGTCCCGCCACCAGGCGGGGATCCACCCACTTGAAGAGCAAGGTGCCCACCAGGGTCCCCATCAGGGCATACGGCACCAGGAAACGAAACAGCCGCCAATCGACATGGCGTCGGAATGCGGCCATGCCCAGCACATCCATGATCAGCAACAGGGGCATCATGATGGCCGCGGCCTGAGGAACGGTCACCACCAGTGCCATCATGGGCACCACCAGCGAACCCAAACCGGAACCGAATCCGCTCTTGCTGATGCCCATGAGCAGCACCGCCGGGACGGCCACGGCATAGAACCAGGGATCGGTGATGGGCGCAAATGTCACGAAAAGACTCTAACATCAAGCCATGCAGGAACTCTCCCTATGGGCCTACCGCCTGAGTGTGGCCATCGAAGCCGCCGCTGTGCTGGCATTTGCCTTGTCAGGGCTCATTGCCGGTGCCCGCAAACAGCTGGATGCAGTGGGTGTGTTCACGGTGACCTTCCTCGCCGCCTTTGGCGGTGGCACCTTGCGTGATCTCCTGCTGGACCAGCGACCCTTCTTCTGGGTCGAACATGTCCACTGGCTGTGGCTCCTCATGGGTCTGTGCGTCGCAGCCATGCTGTTCATGAAACACCGGCATTTCGAGCCCACCGAAAAAGCCATGCAATGGCCCGATGCGCTGGGCCTGGGGCTGTTTGCGGCCGCCGGCGTGAGCAAGGCGCTGCACAGCGGATCGCCCGCACTGGTGGCTGTGCTCATGGGGGTGGTCACGGGCGTGTTCGGCGGGGTCTTGCGCGACGTGATCTGCAACGACATTCCCCGCGCGTTTCAGGATCACCAACCCTATGCCCTGTGTGCATTTGCCGGCGGATGGGCTTACGTGGGCTGGTGGACCTGGACCGATTCACCGGGCCAAGCCATGCTGCTCTGTGTGATCGTCACGTTCGGATTGCGAGCGCTGGCCCTGTGGCGCCATTGGGAATTGCCTGCCTGGAAAATCTGAAAAGACGACAATTCCCACATGTTTCAACCTTCCCAAGCCGACGTGCGCCGTTTTTTCTGCGGCGTCTACCTCAAGCAGGCCCAGGCGACTCCGATGGAACCCATCGAAATCCTCGCAGGCGAATGGATACAGCGTCACCCTGAATACCACCCCATCCTGGGCGATCTGGATCGGGCAATGGCTGACATGCAGACGGTTTCGCCCGACCGGGACAACCCTTTCCTGCATCTGTCGATGCACCTCAGCGTCAGTGAACAGTGCTCAATCGATCAGCCGCCCGGCATCCGGCAGGCGGTGGAACTGCTGGCCGCCCGACTGGGTTCGCTGCACGAGGCCCACCACGAGGTGATGGATTGCCTGGGTCGAACGATCTGGGAAAGTCAGCGCAACGGACGTCCTCCCGATGGAGCAGCCTACATGGCCGCGGTCAGGGCCAGAGCCACCCGAGATTGACCCTTGGAAACAACAAGACCCCGGCAGGCTTTACCCACCGGGGTCTCCGGCCGGACCCAGTCCGATGCCGATAGGCTTGGCGGAGTTTTATCGTCGCGCCAAGCCGGAAGCAACGATTGCTTCCTGAGGATTGCCAGGCAACAAGGCGGACCTCATCGCGGGCAGTGGCCTGATCGGGCTGGATCGTTAAGCGCCCTGACAGACGATTCCAATGTAATCAACAGGCCCGAGCATGGCCAGCTGTTTTTTTATATGGCCACCCAAGTTGCCATTGTTTTTTTGCAACATCGAGGTCACTTCACAGGAAAGAGATGCTTTTCATATATCAAAATTGAATTAAGAACTTAATCTAAAGTATTGACATCGCATTTGCACACCCCTACCATCCGCTCCAACTTATCCCTTGGTATAAACCCTAGGACGCTGCCGACCCCGGCTAAGTTGATGACCGGAAAGGGTTATCAATGGCGACCCCCAATCGAGTGCGGCTTGCTGCCGGACAGTCAGCATGTTGCGCAGAAAGGAGTGTGCTATGACAGCGCCACCATCCGCCCGGGCAACCGGGTATCTGAAACCTTTGCAGACCGCGTGCCGCGACACGGCACATGGTTTGATGACCGTCACGCACAACAGCATGGCCATGCTGGGCGTCGCACTGGCCCTGCTCGTCGGTATGTTGCTGACCCAGCCCGGCTTGCGCGAAAGCGTGGAAAACCGCATCTTCGGCTGGCTGATGGACCGACAACTCGCCGCGCAGGGTGAACTGGCCGACCCGACCGCCATCGACCGGGTGACAGCGGCCGACCCGACCGAACTGCCGGAACACCAGGCCCTGCTGGCCGACTGGCTCAGCCGCAAGTACCGAGTGGCCAAGGAGCCGATCAGCGCCCTCGTTGCAGAAGCCTACGAGGTTGGCAACAAGCTGAAGATCGACCCCAAGCTGATCCTGTCCGTCATGGCCATGGAATCCGGCTTCAACCCGTTCGCTGCCAGTCCCGTGGGAGCCCATGGTCTCATGCAGGTGATGACACGGGTGCACACCGACAAATACGAAATCTTCGGGGGCACGATGGCGGCCTTCGACCCCGTGACCAACCTCCGTGTCGGTGCCATGGTGCTCGAAGAAAACATCCGTCGAGCCGGCTCCACCGAGGGTGGCCTGCGACTCTATGTGGGGGCTGTGACCAGTGACGGACAGGATTACATCGACAAGGTTCTGTCGGAACACGACCGCCTCAAACGGGTGGCACAAGGGCAACGCGTGGCATTCAATGCTTTCCAGCGTCGCTCACCCGCAGAAACCACCCCCGCTCCGATGCCGTCCGAGCAAGAACCCCTCGAGCTCGAGGCCGAAGCCCGCCCCGATCCGCACCCGGCACTCGCGAAGGCGTCCTGATAAAATAACCTGGTGCGCAACTGGCGATAGGCCATTTCGGGTCATCAAACCCGGGCAGGCTGATGTGGGACACCACTGGGAAGCGCACGACCGTGGCCAAGTAAGCAGCCCGGTGCAGAGCCGTTCGCCTGGGCAGCCCGTGATCAGCCATTTCGCCACGGGTCATCCGACCTCCACAGGACTGCCATGTACGACCGCCACATCCTGATTGAACAGACCGACCCCGAGCTGTTCGCCGCCATCCAAGCCGAAAACGCCCGCCAGGAACACCACATCGAGCTGATCGCCAGCGAAAACTACGCCTCCCCGGCCGTGATGGCCGCCCAGGGCACGCAACTGACCAACAAGTACGCCGAAGGCTACCCCGGCAAGCGCTACTACGGCGGCTGCGAATACGTGGACGTGGCCGAGCAACTGGCCATCGACCGCGTCAAGCAGCTGTTCGGTGCCGACGCCGCCAACGTGCAGCCGCATTGCGGGGCGTCTGCCAACGAGGCCGTGTTCCTGGCCTTCCTCAAGCCCGGCGACACCATCATGGGCATGAGCCTGGCCGAAGGCGGCC
>CAZEZY010000099.1:0-5119 GCA_964516635.1 uncultured Tepidimonas sp.
TCGGCATTGGCCTTCACACCGGCGTTCTTGGATTCACCGTCAGCAAAGCCCACGTGGAAGCCGAACTTGCCCATCGGCACGTTGACGCCAATCTGGTAGTTCTTGTCCTTGCGGGTCAGTTGCTTCGCGGTCTCATAAGAACCGGTGATCGAAGCGACGCCCAGGTTGTATGAACCACCCACCATGGTGTACTTGCGGTCACCGGTCGCAGCAACGGCCTCTTCACGCTGATGACCGACAGCGACCAGCAGCGGACCTTGTGCGTACCACAGCGCGAGGCTGGTGTTGTCATTGGCAGAGGTCGTCGCGGTCTTGTCTTCGCCGAAACCGTAGCTCACAGCCGCGTTGAAACCGCCCATCTTGGGCGCTTCATAGCGAATGGAGTTGCTGCTACGCACGGCGTAGTCAGCAATACCCACAGCGGACACGGCGCTGGTCACGTTGATATTGGTGTTCAGCGTGTGGTTGGTTGCGCCCCGGACCGTATCGTAAGCGTTGTAGTTACGACCCAGCTTCACGGTACCGAAACCGCCGCTCAGACCCACCCAGGCCTCACGGTCAAACATGCTGGCAGCTGCAGCACCCGTGTCGGTGTTGAAGTTGCTCTGCAGCATGAAACTGGCCTTCAGGCCGCCGCCCAGATCTTCGGTGCCACGCAGGCCCCAGAACTGGGTGCTCAGGTTGCTGGAGTTGATACCCTGCTGACCATTCCCACCAGCGGCGTACTGCTTGACACCACCAACCTTTTGAGTGGTGCTGGCAAGGCTCACATCCAGACGACCAAACAATTCGACCGACGATTGGGCCATTGCGGCGCCGGTGGCGCTGATCACGGCCAGAGCGATGAGGCTCTTTTTCATAGAGATTTCTCCTGTTGTTGAAACACATGTGCCGCAGCGACTCTTCGCCACAAGCAGACCCAACATGGATCGGAATTGATTAGAGCAGATTCACCATGACAAATCCAAGCTTCGGGGCGGATTACCTGACTGTGCGTTGTCAAAATGCAACATGCCGTGATCGTGATACGTGGCCGAGTCAGCGACCCAAAAAAGAAAGCCAGCCGTCAAAGGCTGGCTAGGATGACGGAAGCGACTGAGCAATCAGAAGGTATGCTTCAGGCCAACGGCATAAATGCGGGTCTTCTCAAGCGTGGTACCAATATCGTCTTTGGTCGTGCTGTTGATACCGGCATAAGCGGTCGTGCGCTTGGACAGGCTGTAAGCCACGGCAATGCCGAAGCTCCTGTCCTTGTCAGTTTTGACAGCGTTCTGCTTAGAGTTGGAACGAGCGTACCCAACAGAAAGAGTCATTGCCTCAGATAGCGGCACATCTGCGCCGACTTCCCATTCAGTGACCTTGCCCTCGAAGCCACCAAGAGATGCTTTGCCACGACCGTATGAGGCCAGAAGCTTAGCCATCCCAAGGTCGTAAGTTGCAGCAAGACGCGTCGCGCTTGCATCGGCCACACCGAAACCAAGCACATCAGACTTGGCATCCAGATAACCGAAACCCACGGCTGCCGGCCCAGCCTCATACATCAAGCTGAACGAGTAGAGCTTTGATGCGCTGGCAGCAGCCGTTTTATCCTCGCCAAAGGTGTAGCTGACAGAGCCACTCAAACCACCGAAATCCGGGGAGATGTACTTGATGGAGTTGTTGAACGAGTCAGCAGCTGCAGTTGTGACGAACACATTATTGATTGGTGCAAGATCGGAGTCAAAGACGGACGATGCCATCGCGCTCACGTCATCAAAAGCGCTCCAAGGCTGGCCCAGTTGAACTTCACCGAAGCCTCCGGACAAACCCAGCCAAGATGTGCGGTTAAACCCGTTAGTGGCAGAACCATCATCAATCGAAAAGCCCTGCTCCAGAAGGAAGTTGGCCTTCAGTCCGCCACCCAGATCCTCGGAACCCGACAAACCCCATCGGCTGTTGCTAACCCCACCGTCAAACAGACCAGTTTGAGAGTTGTTGTTGTTGCTGTAAACCTTCACGCCGTTTTGCTTGACAGACTTGCTACCGAACCAGAGGTCAGCAACGCCATACAGCGTGACGCTGGACTGAGCAGAGGCAGCGCCGGCGGCAGCAATGACCGCGAGTGCGACGAGCGATTTTTTCATGTATTTCCCCTTGAATGAGTGAAAGTGGGTTCAGCGAAAAAGCTGGCATGACTTAATGAAGTCCGCATCCCTATTGCATCACGTTTTCCCTAATATGACGTTGTTTTTTTACAAAAACACAGAAACGGCGTCACATCTGCGCAACAAATGCTTGGGGAAAACCCCCGTGGTATTTTCCCCAAAAATAGAACGGTCGTTCGAAAACTTTTGACTGACGTAGGTATGATGAAGTTTGATTCATTCAGTCAACCCCAAAAACGGAGACATCGCTTCATGAACGGCACAAGACTTCCCATTCGGTTCACGGCAATGGCCGCCATGCTGTTGTGCGCCGCCACCAGTGCACAGGCTCAATCCAGCGTGCAGATCTATGGTATTGTGGATGCAGGCGTCACCCGTGTATCGGGCCTGACCGCTGGCACTCAGACCCAGCTGGCAAGCGGGATCATGGAAGGATCGCGTTGGGGGCTGCGTGGAAATGAAGACCTGGGCGGCGGCTATCGTGCCTTCTTCACCCTTGAAAACCGCTTTGAAGTCGATACAGGCAGTCTGTCGAACACACCCATTTCAGGCACGCAACTGCCGGCCAGCATCTCGTCCACGACAGCTCTTGGACTCCCCGGTGGTCTCGCTGCCGCAGTCACGGCAGTGAACAGCGGCTTGGGTCAGACACTCGGTGTCAACGTGGGCAGCAGTGGAAACAGGCTGTTTGACAGGCAGGCGTTCCTTGGCTTGGTGACGCCTTTTGGTGCCATCATGGCGGGCCGCCAGTACACACCGGCGTTTGAGGTGAATGCAGCGTTTGACAGTATGGGCACCCAGTCCGGGCTTGCGGCGGGTCAGATTGCGTCCTTCCCGCCTTCGGTTGACATCCGCTTGAACAACTCCTTGCAGTACCGGATTCAGAAAGACGGTTTAACCGCCAACGTGATGTACGCTTTTGGTGAAGCAGACACCGCGACAACGAGCGGTGTGAACCGTTTTTATGGCTTCATGGCCATGTACAAGGTCGATGACTACTCTGTGGGGGTGGCCTACAACACCCGCAAAAACGATGTTGGCCTGAAGTCACTCACCAACATGGCGGTGGGCGCCTCCATGAAAGCGGGCCCCGGTACCGTTAGCGCGCTCTACATCACCAATAAAGACAACAATCCGAGCGTCAACTCGATCAGAACCAATACCGCACTTGGTGGAGCTGCAGGTACGGTTGCTGATGCTTACAGCAACGCTTTGAAGCAGGACGGCAGGCTGTTCCACATCGGCTACAAGATTCCATTCGGTGCGAGCACCGTGACGGTGTCTTACAACACCTTCAATGACAAGCGGACGGCCAACGCTGACGTGAAGTCCTACGGTGTGGCCTACACGTATGCCCTTTCAAAGCGCACGGACCTGAACGCGGTGCTGGTGAGGGTGGACAACGGCTCCAACGGGCAGGCGGCTCCCGGCGGTAATGGCTACCTCGGCGGCTTTACGCGTGCACCGGGCGTGGACAGCACTAGCGTGGCATTTGGTGTGCGACATCGCTTCTGAGCACGCAGCAGTCACTCACCATACGAAAGACACCGCCTGGCAACCGCCATGCGGTGTTCTTCTTTTTGGGTGGGATCCCCCAAACAGCACAGAAGACTCGCATCTTCAGCGAACCGATTCCACACAAAAAGAAAACCCCATCCACTCCCGCCACGCAGGACCAGGTGCGCAACGGCGCCGACACCGACGCGGTGCTGAAGTCCCTGGGGATGCGGATTTCATCCGGGTTCTCACCCCCAGGGCACGACACACGGGATGGCGTCTTTCCATGGACCGTTGAAGGACGGCTCAGGATGCTTTTTGAGCCCCGCCGTGCTAATCTAGGCCCATGCCCGTCACCCTCGAAGGCCAGTTGGTTGTGGCCATTTCCTCCCGCGCCCTGTTCGACTTTGAAGCCGAGAACGAGGTGTTCGAGCAGGCCGACGACCACGCCTACATGCAGTTGCAGCTCAGCCGGCTGGAAGAGCCCGCCGGGCGGGGGGTGGCGTTTTCGCTGGTGCACAAGCTGCTGAGTTTCAACACGCCCGGGCAGCAGCGGGTGGAGGTGGTGATCCTCTCCCGCAACGACCCCGTCTCGGGCATGCGGGTGTTCCGCTCGGCCAAGCATTACGGGCTCACCATTCAGCGCGGGGTGTTCACGCGCGGACAGTCGCCCTGGCGCTATCTGCGGCCGCTGCGGGCCAACCTGTTCCTCTCGGCCCACCTGAGCGACGTGCGTTCGGCGCTCGACGCGGGTGTGCCCGCGGCACAGGTGTACCCGCAGTCGGTTCGCGCCAGCGGTGCCCACCCCAACGAGGTGCGCATTGCGTTTGACGGCGACGCGGTGCTGTTTTCCGACGAAGCCGAGCGCGTGTTCCAGGCCGAAGGGCTGAACGCCTTCCAGCAGCACGAGGCCAGCAAGGCCGGTTTGCCGCTGCAGGGCGGCCCGTTCAAGCCGCTGCTGGAAGCGCTGCACCGCCTGCAGAATGCCGGCAACCCGGACATGCGCATCCGAACCGCGCTGGTGACGGCGCGCAGCGCGCCGGCCCACGAGCGCGCCATTCGCACCCTGATGGACTGGAACATCCAGGTGGACGAAGCGATGTTCCTGGGCGGCCTGCCCAAGGGCGAGTTCCTGCGCGAGTTCGAGCCCGACTTTTTCTTTGACGACCAGACCGGCCACATCGAACACGCCGCCCGGCATGTGCCCGCCGGGCACGTGGCCAGCGGGATCTCGAACGCCTGAGTGCGGTCGTGAGGGCTTTTGCGCCACAATCTGCTCATGGATTTTCAGCCGATCGTTCGCTTGCTCAGGGAGCGCCTGCATGGCCTCATGGCGGTGTACGCGTTTGGCAGCCGCGTGGCGAACGATGGCGAACTTGCCCGTGCCGACAGCGACCTCGATCTCGCGGTGCTCGTCGAAGGTTATGCCGATCCATTGACGTTGTTTGAGCTGAGCGGCGCCCTGGCAGACGTGGCTG
>CAZEZY010000099.1:5219-9005 GCA_964516635.1 uncultured Tepidimonas sp.
AACGCTGCGTGGCCCGTGCGCGGGAAGAATACAACGCCGACCCGGCCAACTTTGCCCGCAACTACACCCATCAGGACGCAGCCATACTGAACATTCAGCGGGCCTGTGAGGCCGCGCTCGACATGGGCAACCACGTGATTCGCCGCGACAGACTGGGCATCACCCAGAGTTCTCGCGACGTTTTCACCCTCCTGGAAGCTGCCGGTCGAATCGACGCTGTCACGGCGGAGGCCATGCGCCGCATGGTGGGCTTCAGGAATGTGGCGGTACACGAATACCAGGCACTGGTGCTACCCATTACCGTGAACATCATTGCCCACCATCTGGACGATTTTTTGCGCTACAGCCAGGCGTTGCTGACGGGTGAGTAGCCAAAGTTCTAACGCTCGAACCTTGGCGGTCAACCGTTGCGCGGCATGGCTCAGGGCGTCCACACCTTCCTGGGCCGCCATGAGCGCGCCATGCAGATCCGGGTACTGCCACAAATACTCGTGCACCATGCGGTTGCGCAGCTTGCGCAACGCCACCCACTCGTCGGCACTGCGCAACAGGCCCAGCTTTTCCAGTTCTTCGGCTGTGAAGGGGACCGCAAACAGACGCCCGGTGGTGATTTGAAGGTCCGGTATTGGCCGACTTCAGGCGCCTGGCAGCAGACCACTGGTGCTGGTGAGCAGCCAGTAGAAAAGATAGAACCGCGGAATGCGAAACAGGGCCGAAGCCGCCAGTACCACGGTCCAACGGACCCCCAGAACACCTGAGGTCCAGCAAGTGACTGAGTAAGGAAGCGGGGTGATGGCCCCGATCACAACGGCCCAGAAGCCGTACTTTCGGATGAAGTCGCGGTGCTCATCCTTGAACTGGCCAAACAGCCGCTGGGTCCACTCAAAGTGTCCGAGCCAGCGCCCGATGCTGTAGCCCGTCATGCCAGCGCACACCGACACCACACCCAGTATCCCGACGTAAACAGGCCAGTTTTCCTGGAGCGGGCTGTTGGCAATGATGACCAGAAGAATGTCCGGGGGGAATGGCGTGACCAGCGTATCGGTGAAGGCCAGAATGACTGCCATACCGGCAAACCCGATCTGCTCCACGATCCAGGTGGTGACCCGGGTGAGTTCTTCCTCGTACAGATAGCCCAGCAGACCCATGAACACAATGAAAAGCAGAAGCCCGAGCAGGGCATTCATCAGGTTTTTTCGGATCATGTAGGAGGCTGGCCATCAGTAGGGTGATTCGCTTGTGCTGCTGCAAAGCAGGCGTCAACCTTGCATTGTCTGTGCAAAAGCGTAGCGTAACTCAAAGTCATGGACCCGGAGGGCGCTGGGGGTGGCCTCGGCCTGGCTGGGTGGGCGGCCGCTTGCAGGGAGGTGAGCCGTTCAGAGCGTGAAGTCGTAGTCAATGGTCAGCGGTGCATGGTCGCTGAAGCGCTGGTCTTTGTAGACCTGCGCACGGCGGGCGGTTTCGGCCAGCGCCGGCGTGGCCAGGTGGTAGTCGATGCGCCAGCCCACGTTCTTCGCATACGCCTGCCCCCGGTTGCTCCACCAGGTGTAGGCGGCCTCGGTTTCGTCGGGGTGCAGGCGGCGGTACACGTCCACCAGGCCGCCTTCGGTGAGCAGCCGGGTCATCCAGGCGCGCTCTTCGGGCAGGAAGCCGCTGTTCTTGAGGTTGCCTTTCCAGTTCTTCAGGTCTTTTTCGTGGTGGGCGATGTTCACGTCACCCACGAGCAGCAATTCGCGCTGGGCACGCAGGCCAGCCAGCCAGGGGTAGATGCGGTCCAGGAAACGGTATTTGACCGCCTGCCGATCGTCGCCAGACGACCCGCTGGGAAAGTAGCAGCTGATGAGGCTGAAGCGGCGCTGGGGCGTGTCGAAGCGCAGCTCCACGTAGCGGCCCTCGTCGTCGAACGCCGGTTCGCCCATGCCGATGACCACGTCGCTGGGTTCGTGGCGGGTATACAGGCCCACACCCGAATAGCCTTTTTTGACCGCGTAGTGGAAATACCCCTGCAACCCGGCCATGGCCTCGAACTTGCCGACCACGTCGGGGGCCTGGGCCTTGAGCTCCTGCACGCCCATACAATCGGGCGCAGTGGTCGCGACCCATTCTTCGAGCCCTTTGGTGGTGGCCGAACGGATGCCGTTGAGGTTGAGGCTGGTCAGTCGAAACAAGGATGTCCCCATGGTGGTTGAAGCAGGCGCGCCGGTCGATGCACTGGCGCAGGCGTTTGTGCAATTTTCCGTCGAATCGGGTGTGCTGCGCTTTGGCGAGTTCAAGACCAAGGCCGGCCGCATGAGCCCCTATTTCTTCAACGCCGGCCTGTTCGACGATGGCGCCAAGCTGGGCCGGCTGGCCCAGTTCTATGCGCAGCGCATCGTGGCCAGTGGCATCGAGTTCGACATGATTTTCGGCCCGGCCTACAAGGGGATTCCGCTCGCGGCGGCGGTGGCCGTGGAAATGGCACGCCTGGGGCACAACCTGCCCTTTGCCTACAACCGCAAGGAAGCCAAGGACCATGGCGAAGGCGGCACGCTGGTGGGGGCCCCGCTCAAGGGGCGGGTGATGATCATTGACGATGTGATGAGTGCCGGAACCGCTGCACGCGAATCCATCGCGATCATCCGCGCTGCAGGTGCCACCCCGCATGCCGTGGCCATTGCGCTGGATCGGCAGGAGAAGGCCACCGAGGTCGCGCCCGATGGACAGATACGCGATGTGCCCTACAGTGCGGTGCAGTTTGTGCGGGAGCAACTGGGATTGCAGGTGTGCGCCATCGCCAATCTGTCAGATTTGATGCAATATCTGCAGCAAAACGCCGGGGAGGACATGGCGGCTCATCGCGAACGCGTGCAGGCGTACCGTGACCGCTACGGGGTGGCCATCCCCTCCCGTTAACCGGCTTTGCCCCTGCCCACGCGTTTTCGTGGTGCGGCGCCATTCGCGCAGTGACCGGAGCCCACCCCGACGTCAGCCCAGCTTCTTCTTCAGCAGTTCATTGACCTGACCGGGGTTGGCCTTGCCCTTGCTGGCTTTCATGACCTGACCGACCAGGGCGTTGAACGCCTTGTCCTTGCCAGCACGGTATTCGGCGATGTTTTTCTCGTTGGCGGCCAGCACCTCGTCGATGATCGCTTCCAGCGCGCCGCTGTCGTTCATCTGCCGGAGGCCCTTCGCCTCGATCAGCGCATCCACCTGGGCCAGCGGCTCACCTGCCGGAGCCTCGCCAGTCCACAGCGCGTCCATCACCTGTTTGCCTGCATTGTTGCTGATGGTGCCATCGGCAATCCGGGTGATGAGGGCCGCCAGTTGCTGGGCGCTCACGGGTGCGGCGGCAATGTCCTTCTCTTCGGCGTTCAGGCGGCGCGACAACTCGCCCATGATCCAGTTGCTCGCCAGCTTGGGCTGGCCGCAGGCCTTGGCCGCTGCCTCGAAGTAGGCGGCCATGGCGGGGCTCTGCGTCAGCGTGGTGGCGTCGTACTCGGGCAGGCCGTAGCTTGCCACCAAGCGCTCGGCCATGGCGCGCGGCAGTTCGGGCATGGCGGCGCGCACGCGCTCCACCCATTCGCGCTCGATCACCAGCGGCGGCAGGTCCGGGTCGGGGAAGTAGCGGTAATCGGCCGCGTCTTCCTTGGTGCGCATGGCACGCGTTTCGCCGGTGTCGGGGTCAAACAGCACCGTGGCCTGTTCGATCTTGTAACCATCCTCCAGGCGCTCGATCTGCCAGCGCACCTCGAAGTCGATGGCCTGCTGCATGAACTTGAAGCTGTTGAGGTTCTTGATCTCGCGGCG
>CAZEZY010000100.1:0-8994 GCA_964516635.1 uncultured Tepidimonas sp.
ACCTGTGCCGCACCGAAGGCATCATTCCAGCGCTGGAATCCAGCCACGCCCTGGCCTTTGCCATGAAGCTGGCCAAAACCATGCGCCCGGACCAGTCCATTCTGGTGAACCTGTCTGGCCGGGGGGACAAGGACATCGGCACCGTGGCCGACCTGTCGCAAGCCGACTTCTACTGCCGGCCCAGCTGTCGGGGCCAGTCCGTCAAGGGCGGCACCGAGCAAAGCCTGACCTTCAGCCCCGCCCACGAAGTGGCCAGCGTAGGGGGTCGTCCATGAGCCGCATCGAATCCACCCTCCAGCAGCTCAAGACCCAGGGCCGCAAAGCGCTCATTCCCTACGTCACCGCCGGTTTCCCTTATGCCGACGTCACACCCGAACTCATGCACGGCATGGTCAAGGGAGGGGCTGACATCATCGAGCTGGGCGTGCCGTTTTCCGACCCCATGGCCGACGGTCCGGTGATTCAAAAGGCGGGTGAAAAAGCCCTGACCTATGGCATTGGCATGACGCAGGTGCTGGACATGGTACGGGCCTTCCGCCAGACCGATGCCACCACCCCGGTGGTGCTGATGGGCTATGCCAACCCGGTGGAGCGCTATGAGCTGAAACACGGCGTGGACAGCTTCGCCCGTGATGCCGCGGGGGCTGGTGTGGACGGCGTGCTGATCGTGGACTATCCACCCGAAGAGTGCGAAGCCTTTGCCGACACCCTCAAGGCCCACGGGCTGGACCTGATCTTCCTGCTGGCACCGACCAGCACCGACGAGCGCATGGCCCAGGTCGGGCGCATCGCCAGCGGCTACGTGTACTATGTGTCGCTCAAGGGCGTGACCGGTGCCGGCCACCTGGACACCGATGCGGTGGAAGCCATGCTCCCTCGCATCCGCCGACACGTGAACACGCCGGTGGGCGTGGGCTTTGGCATCCGCGATGCCGCCACGGCCTGTGCGGTGGGAAAATCTGCCGATGCCGTGGTGATCGGCACCCGGCTGATCCAGTTGATTGAACCCGTCCCACGCGACCAAGTGGCCCTCACGGCCAGCGCGTTTTTATCGGGTATCCGAAGTGCCCTGGACGGCTTGAACATCTGACGACATGGCTGGCTGCGAGATAATCTGCCCTGTCACTTGCCACGCAAGGAGAAAACATGTCCTGGCTTGAAAAGCTGCTCCCGCCCAAAATCACCAACACCGACCCGGCGAGTCGCCGCTCCATCCCAGAAGGGCTCTGGATCAAATGCCCCAGCTGCGATGCGGTGCTGTACAAGAATGATCTGGAAAAAAACCAGAACGTCTGCCCGCACTGCAGCCATCACCACCGCATCAGCGCACGGGCCCGTCTCGACGCGTTTCTCGACGGCGAGGGCCGCTACGAAATCGGACAGGAAGTGATCCCGGTCGATGCCCTGAAGTTCAAGGACAGCCGGAAATACACCGAACGCCTCAAAGAAGCGCTCGAAGCCACTGGCGAAACCGATGCCCTCATCGTGATGGGTGGATCGGTCATGAGCATTGAACTGGTGGCTGCGTGCTTCGAGTTCGATTTCATGGGCGGCTCCATGGGCTCGGTGGTGGGTGAGCGCTTCGTGCGCGGCGTTGAAACCGCCATCGAACAGAAATTGCCCTTTGTGTGCTTCACCGCCACGGGTGGCGCACGCATGCAGGAAGGCCTGATGCAGATGGCCAAGACCAACGCGGCGCTCACACGACTCGCCAAGAAGGGCCTGCCTTACATCAGCGTGCTGACCGACCCGACCATGGGCGGCGTGAGTGCCGGCTTTGCGTTTGTGGGCGACGTGGTGATTGCCGAGCCCAAGGCGCTCATCGGCTTTGCCGGCCCTCGCGTGATTGAGAACACCGTGCGTGTGAAACTGCCCGAAGGCTTCCAGCGTGCCGAGTTCCTGCAGACCAAAGGCGCCGTGGATTTCATTTGTGACCGGCGCGAATTGCGCAGCACCGTGGCCAGCGTCCTGGCCATGCTGCAACGACAAAGCGCCGAAGCCGTGGCGTGAGTCCCGCGCTGCGCATCCCCCTGTTCCCCCTGGGCACGGTCCTGTTCCCTGGCGGCCATCTCCCGCTTCAGATATTCGAAGTGCGTTACCTGGACATGGTCAAGCGATGCCACCGCGATGGCACGCCATTCGGGGTGGTGTGCCTGACCGAAGGGCACGAAGTCCAACAGCGGGATCCCTCTCGGGGTGAGACCTTTCGCACCGAAGGTTTTGAGTCGCAGGGCACATTGGCACACATCTCACGGCTCGAACAGCCACGACCGGGCTTGGTGCTGATTCAATGCCAAGGTACTCAGCGCTTCCTCATTGATCGCAGCGAAAAACTCAAGCATGGGCTTTGGATGGCCGATGTGAGGGCTTTGCCAACCGATATGCCAATGCCAGTGCCCGACGAATTGACCGGCATGGCTCGTGCGTTGCGACAACTCCATGAGCGTCTGGAGACCGATCACCCCCACACCTTCCCTGCCCTGCCCCCATGGGCCGATTCGGACAGCCCTTGGCAGGATGCAGGGTGGCTGGCCAACCGCTGGGCCGAATTGCTGCCCCTGCCGTCGAACTTCAAGCAACGATTGCTCGCTCTGGACAGTCCGCTGCTCCGCCTGGAACTGGTCGGGGATGCGCTGGACCAGTTGGGCATCGCCCACTAGAACGCACCACCAACCTCAGGGCAAGCGGCTGAGGGCGTGCATGTATCGCGCGTCCACCATCAGTTCGTCCCAGGGCATTGGATAGCCCTGGGGCAGCAAGTCCTGCCTGCGCTGCTCGCTGGCGCCACTGGGTTGCCAGCGGCCTTTGAGCTGCGCCTCGCTGAGTCCGTTGATGAGGTCGTCCACCGGCTCGCCGCCGTTCTCGGCGCTCTGGTTGCACAGCAGCACCATGTCGCAGCCTGCTTCGAGGGCCGTGAGGGCTGCTTCGGTGTATGACACCTCGCGGCCATCGATCTGGCGTGCACCCGCCATGCTCAGGTCGTCGCTGAACACCGCGCCCGTGAATCCCAGTTGCCCACGCAGGATGTCGTTGAGCCAGCGTGAAGAAAACCCTGCCGGCCGGCTGTCGACCCTGGGGTAGATCACATGTGCAGGCATGACGCTGCTCAGACTGGCGCTGAGCCAGCCATAGGGGGCGGCGTCATCGGCCAGAATGGCCTTGAGGCCACGGCCATCCACCGGCATGTCCACGTGCGAGTCGGCCTTCACGTAGCCATGGCCGGGAAAGTGCTTGCCACAGTTTCGCATGCCGCTTTGCATCAAACCGTGCATGAGGGCGCTGGCGAGCAGGGTGGTCACCCGTGCGTCACGGGCAAACGCGCGATCGCCAATGACGGAGCTGCCACCATGGTCCAGGTCCAGCACGGGGGTGAAGCTGAAATCCACACCGCAGGCTCGCAACTCGGCACCCAGCACAAAACCGGCCGCTGTGGCGGCATTCGTGGCCTTCAGCGCCGCTTCACTTTCCTGCCCTGGCTTGCCGCTGAACCACAGGTCACCCAGGGACCGCATGGGCGGCAGGTGGGTGAAGCCATCGGTGCGGAAGCGCTGCACACGGCCACCCTCGTGATCGACGCAGATGAGCAGATCGGCCCGCACCTTCTTGATCTGCTTGCACAGCTTGGTGAGCTGCTCGCGGTTTTCCCAATTCCGGGCAAACAGGATGATGCCGCCCACCAAGGGGTGCGCCAGGCGCTGCTTGTCGGTTTTGGTCAGACGGGTACCGGCCACGTCGATGATGAGAGGGGCGTGCTGGGTCATGATTCAAGTGTTTGACGTTGTTCAACCACCACAAAACTGGCGGCGTAATCGGTTTCGTCGGTCAGGCTGACGTGGGCCGAAAGGCCCCGTGCGTCAAACCAGTTCCTGAGGGCGCCGTGCAGCACCACCGCAGGCTGACCACTGGACAAGTTGAGGATTTCACAATGACGCCACGTCATGGGCAGGCGCATCCCCAGGCCGATGGCCTTGCTGAACGCTTCCTTGGCGGAAAAACGGGTGGCCAGATAGCGAACGCCGCGTTCGGGCCAGCGCGCGCTACGCAGGCGCCAGACCCCCAGTTCCTGGTCGCCCAGCACCTTGGCCGCAAACCGGTCTCCGTGCCGCTCCAGGCTGGCGCGGATCCGGCGCACATCACAGATGTCGTTGCCAATGCCGTAAATCATGCGCTGACCTGGGCCGCCGTGATGCACTGCAGGTAGGCACGAACCGTTGCGTCGTATCCGTGTTCCAGGGCATCTGCCATGAAAGCGTGGCCGATCGACACCTCGCGGACGTGAGGCACGGTCTGCAAGAAGAGCGTGAGGTTGTCACGGTTCAGGTCGTGCCCGGCGTTGACCGCGAGGCCTGCCTCCCGTGCGGCTTGCGCGGCAGCCGCAAACCGGGCGAGCTGCTGCTGGATATCCGCTGGCACGCCTGCGGCGAAAGCGGCGGCATAGGGTTCCGTGTAGAGTTCCACCCGGTCAGCGCCCACCGACTTTGCAGCCGCCATCTGGTCGGCCTCGGCGTCCATGAACAGGCTCACACGCAATCCCAGTGCATGTGCCTCCTCGATCACGGGGCGCAAACGCGGGTCGTCTTGCGGAAACCGCCAGCCGTGGTCGCTGGTGAACTGGCCCACGCTGTCGGGCACCAGCGTCAGCTGGTGCAGGGGCAACCCACGCGAGATCACGTCGCGGGCCACCGACATCAGGTTGTGAAAGGGGTTGCCTTCGATGTTGTATTCCCGGTCGGGCCAGGCCTGCAGCAGTTGGGCCAGATCGAACACATCGTGATGACGAATATGCCGTTCATCGGGCCGTGGATGCACGGTGATGCCCTGGGCACCAGCCTCGAGACACCGCTGGGCAGCCCGGGTCACCGACGGAATGCCGAGATGTCGGCTGTTGCGCAGCAGCGCCACCTTGTTGACATTCACGGACAGCGCCGTGCGAAAGAAATCCGCAGAAGACATGGCATTCGACTCTGACCGTCAGGAGGGGAATGACATCAGCCAGCCAGACGCTGGACATCCGCCATCAACTGGCGCGTCTGAAAAACGCGCACACCGCTATGGTAGTGCAGCAATTCCCGAAGCTGGCGACGCAACATGCCTGACCTGTCGGTCTGACACAGTTGGCACAGGTCTGAGAACGGTTCAGACCCGTCCATCGCCTGCTGCAAAGCCTGCCAGAAAGCCCCCGTGCACGCCGCCTGGTGTTCGTGTGTCTGCGGGACCAGACCATGCTCCGGTCTGAGCCGATAGTGGGCTTCGGGCCTCAACGTCGCCAGACTCGCCCCTTCATGGTCGAGTCCTGGCATCAGGCCGATGTCTCGCAGCAGAAGCAGTTCGAAAGCCCGCAGCACAGTCGCCGGAGCCACCCCGTGGGACAACCCCCTGACCGCCTCTGTGTAGTCTTCGAACAGGCGCCGACTGGGATCATCCCGAGCCAGGAGCTTGAGCAGCAGTTCGTTCAGGTAATAGCCAGACAGCAGTGCGTCACCCTGTGGCATGACTTGTCCGCCTTCCCATACCGCCGACTTGAGGGTACGCACTTCCGCATCCCCACCCCAGCCCAGCCGCAACGGCTGCAGAGGCAGCAGAACCGCCCGAAATTGAGACGTGGGCCTTTTCACGCCTTTGGCCACCAGCGCCACCCGACCGTGATGAAGACTGAAAACCTCCAGAATCAGACTGGACTCGCTCCAGTCATGGGCGTGCAGCACATAGGCCGGCTCATCCTGAACCCGTGACCGACTGGCCGATGCCTTGGCCATGACAGACAACCCGCTTACTCGTAACCGAAGGATCGCACACGGGCCTCATCATCGGCCCAACCCGAGCGCACCTTGACCCACAACTCCAGGAACACCTTGCAATCCCAGAGCTTTTCCAGTTCCTGGCGGGCCTCGGTCCCGATGCGCTTGATCTTTTCGCCCTTCTCGCCGATGACCATGGCCTTGTGACCATCGCGTTCGACCACGATGGTCGCCGCGATCCGCCGCAACCTGCCCTCTTCCTCAAAGGTGTCGATCACCACCGTGGAGGTGTAAGGGAGTTCATCGCCGGTGAGGCGGAACAGCTTTTCCCGAACCATCTCGGCGGCCATGAAACGCTCGCTTCGGTCGGTGAGTTCATCGGCGTCGTACATCCAGTCCTGTTCAGGCAGGTACTTTTCCACAATCGCATAAAACCGCTGGATATCCTTGGCATTCTTGGCGGACATCGGCACCAATTCGGCGAAGGCGTGGCGCTCCTGCATGCTGCGCAGCCATGGGGCCAGTTCGCCGCGTCGGTGAACCATGTCCAGTTTGTTGGCCACCAGAATCACCGGCACGCTGGAAGGCAGCAACGACAGCACCTTGGCATCAGCGAGATTGAAGTGTCCGGCCTCCACGACAAAGACGATCACATCCACATCAGCCACCGCACCGAGCACCGTCTTGTTGAGCGATCGGTTGAGCGCATTGCCATGCCGGGTCTGAAAACCCGGGGTATCCACAAACACGAACTGGGTGGCACCGATGGTTCGAAGACCCGTGATGCGGTGGCGTGTCGTCTGGGCCTTGCGCGAAGTGATGCTGATTTTCTGTCCCACCAGTGCGTTCAGCAACGTGGATTTGCCGACATTGGGCTTGCCCACGATGGCCACAAAACCACTTCGCCGGGGCCCGACCGGCTCCTCCACGACAGTCTCTGGGGCCGGAACAGCATCCGAGGCAGAAGGGGTGGCGGGCTTACGCAAAGCCTGTGCCAACATGGCTTCCAGATCGTCCTGGTGCGGCTTTTGAGGATCGTTCATGAGCGGTGTTGTTTCAATTGATCGAGCAGGTGGGCGGCAGCGGCCTGCTCGGCCGCACGACGAGACGGGCCGATGCCTCGGGCACCCACACCCCATTCGGTGACTTCACAGAGCACCTCGAAGACTTGCTGATGGGCTTCTCCCTGCGTGGCCACCACGGTGTACTGGGGAAGCCTCATCTTGCGTCCTTGCAACCATTCCTGAAGCGCGGTTTTGGCGTCTTTGTCCTGTGCGCTTTTGCCGGGACTCAGGTCAATATCGGCATACAGGCGGCGTACCAGTTGGTCCGCGGCCTCGAAGCCCGAATCGAGGTAGACGGCACCGATGATCGCCTCCAGCGCATCAGCGAGGATCGAAGGCCGATGGCGGCCTCCAGACTTCACTTCGCCTTCACCCAGACGCAGCCATGGTGGCAAGCCCAGATCCAGTGCCAGACGATGCAGGGCATCCTGCTTGACGAGATTCGCGCGGATCCGCGAAAGATCGCCCTCACTCTGACGACTGAGCCGCTCGTACAGCAACCCGGAAACCGCCAGGTTCAACACCGAATCCCCTAGAAATTCCAGGCGTTCGTAATGATCTGCCGAAAAACTGCGGTGAGTGAGTGCCCTTTCCAGCAGATCCGGGTGATGAAAAGCATGGCCCAGTCGGGCTTGCAACGCGTTCAGTGTCTGAGTCAACTCGTGCGAAACGGATTAACGGGTGCGACCCTGGTACTTGAGAACCAGATAGGCAGGTCCGGCAAGATGAATCTCTTTGGCGTAGGCGAATTCCACCACCAAACGGTCATTGACCCTTGATATTTGAAGGTCATTTCCACCGATCGCTTCAAAATAATCAACGGCCTTGGTGCGTTCAAATGCCGTGCGAATCTCTCCTGCCGTTTTACCCGACTCAGATGCCCTCTGGGCAGCCTTCATGATAATCTGGTATTCGAGATACGTGGGAACCACCTTCGCGGTCAGGATACCGAAGGCAGCCACCAAGATACCGACAAACACCATGCCCATGAAAGTAATCCCGCGTTGCCCTTGCCTCATACGCATGCTCCATTGAATAGCCATCCACACATCTTAATCACCTTCCTCACGTTTGCGTCACTGGAATGAACCGATTCGACCCAAATCGCCAAAATTCATCCAGACAAAAAACGCTTTTCCGACAATGTTGGCCTCGGGAACGAACCCCCAGTAGCGCGAATCGAGGGAGTTGTCCCGATTGTCCCCCATCAGGAAAAAATGCCCCTCGGGAACGGTGCAGATGACCCCTTCCACCGAATACCGGCATTGCTCCTTGAATGGAAAGTCTGCCGTGCCAGGAATGAATGCCGGACGATCCGCGTCGTTGAGGGTGCTGTAGCGTTTGCTGCCCAGCGCCTCGCCAAACTGCTGCGAATAACGCATGTTGCCGCTGTCGTAGAACTCGGGCATGGGCATCTTGGTCACAGGCTGGCCATTGATGAACAACTGCTTGTTCAGATAAGCCACCTCGTCTCCAGGCAGACCCACCACACGCTTGATGTAGTCCAGTGTGGGCTGCGGCGGGTAGCGAAACACCATGACATCGCCCCGCTCCGGGCTGTTGTTGGACACGATCTTGGTGTGAATGACGGGCAAACGCACACCATAGTGAAATTTGTTAACCAGGATCAGGTCGCCGACATGCAGGGTGGGAATCATCGAGCCCGACGGGATCTTGAATGGCTCGAACAGGAAAGAACGCAAAACAAAGACGATGAAGATCACGGGAAACAGACCAGCGGTCCAGTCCAGCCACCAGGGCTGCATCAGGAGTTTGTGCTGCGCTTCCTCGAGGTTGATGGCATCTGCCTTGACGCCCATGCGGGTGAGTTCGGCTTCCCGCTGGCGCTGTTCGCTGGCCAGCCGCTCGGCTGCCTTTCGACGTTGAGGCAGGAAATACAGCTTTTCTGCCAACCAGTAAATGCCTGTGACCACCACGGCCAGCAACAGCAGCAGGGCGAAGTTGCCCTCGATGGCACCGGCGTACCAGGCGGCGCCATAGGCCACAAAGGCACCCAGGACCACGGCCGTGATGGCACTCATGTGGGTATCGTTCATCATTCCTCCACCTGCAGGATGGCCAGGAAGGCTTCTTGCGGAACCTCCACCGAACCGATCTGCTTCATGCGCTTCTTGCCCGCCTTCTGCTTTTCCAGGAGCTGGCGCTTGCGGGTGATATCGCCACCGTAGCAC
>CAZEZY010000101.1:0-8840 GCA_964516635.1 uncultured Tepidimonas sp.
CGGGGTTCACGTAGATCAGGCCCATCATCACCGCGGCCAGGGGGTTTTCCAGGTCTCGCTGGCCGCTGTAACGGCTGCCTTCGCTGCCGCTGGGCGCCAGCCACTGCTTCTCGCTGCCCCAGTAGATGTCCTTCTCGGGGTGCCAGATGTCTTCGCGGCCAAAGGCAAAGCCGAAGGTCTTGAAGCCCATGGATTCATAAGCCACATTACCGGCCAGGATGATGAGGTCGGCCCAGCTGATCCGGTTGCCGTACTTTTTCTTGATGGGCCACAACAGGCGGCGGGCCTTGTCGAGGTTGCCGTTGTCGGGCCAGGAATTCAGCGGCGCGAAGCGCTGGTTGCCGGTACCGGCGCCGCCACGGCCGTCGGCCACGCGGTAGGTGCCGGCCGCGTGCCAGGCCATGCGGATCATCAGGCCGCCGTAGTGCCCCCAGTCGGCGGGCCACCAGGGCTGGCTGCTCGTCATCAGATCGGTCAGGTCTTGCTTGAGCGCGGCCACGTCCAGTTGCTTCACCGCTTCGCGGTAATTGAAGCCTTGCAGCGGGTTGGTCTTGCTGTCGTGCTGGTGCAGGATGTCGAGGTTCAGCGATTCGGGCCACCAGGCCTGGGCCTGGTTGGCGTGGTGGGCGCTGGAATTGGCGCCGTGCATCACGGGGCAGCCGCTGGTGGCCTGGGGGGTGTTTGCAGTCATGGCAATCTCCTGGGTGGGTTCATCGAATGGCGAAATTCAGTGTACCCCCGGGAGGTGTCCAACGGATTCAGATTTCTCAATCAAGGGGATAGCACATCACTGCGATAGACTGCGTTGACTCCCAGATCTCCAGCCATGCACACACCATGACCCAGGTCCGACTTGAAGACCTCGAAGGCGGGCCCCAGACACGGGTGGTCTGCGCCACGCCCCGGCTTGCCCAGTCCCTGCGCGAACAGCACGCCAGGTGGCAGGCAGCGCGTGGCAACACCCAATGGGAAACACTCCCTTGCTGCACCATCGAGCAATGGCTGGCCGACTGGCGCGAAGCCTGGCTGCTGTCGGGCACCACCCCCCATCCGGCACTGTCGCGCCGTGAGCTCTCCCCCACCCAGGAGCGACTGCTGTGGGAGCGCATCATCCGCGAACGCCTGGGCGATCACGCCACCCTGCTGTTCGACCTGCCAGCGCTCGCGCAGACCGCCCAGGAAGCGCACCAGCTCCAATCGGTATGGAGTGTGAACGTGGCCCATGGGGGGCAGGCCGAAGAACACCAGCAGTTCCAGCGCTGGCGTGCAGACTTCATGGCCTGGTGTGAACGGCACGGCTGGGCCACCCGGCATGAACTCGACCGGGCCACGGCACAGGCGCTGAATGGCCCGATGGCGGGTCTGCCCTGGCCCAGGCAGGTGGTGCTGGCCGGCTTCAATCGCCTGAATCCCGTGGAACAGACCCTCATGGCGCGGCTGCCCACCACCGGCACCCAGGTGCTGACGTTGATGAACACCTGCGCGCCGGCCCCGCCGGATGTGCGCCGCTATCCGGATGCCGATGCCGAATGCCTGGCAGCCGCTGGCTGGGCGCAGACATGGCTGGCGCGCCACCCGGATGCCCGGCTGGCCATCGTGGTGCCTGACCTCGCCCAGCGGCGGCAGCGATTGCTCAACAGCCTGGAAGATGTGCTGGCACCCTGGCTGGCTCACCCCTCTCAGGCCGAAACCCAGCGCCCGTTCAACATCAGCCTGGGCCGGCCCGTGATCGACCACGGCCTGGCCGGGGGCGCACTGGCCCTGCTCGACACCCTGACGCCCCCCTTCTGGCTCGATCAGAAAACCCTCAGCCCCGTGCTGCTCCACCCCTGCTGGTGCGGTCCAGCCACCGCGCTGTGGCGGGCCCAGGTGGAAGCGCAAATCCGGCGAAAGCTGCCCGCGCAGCTCAGCTGGACGAAGCTTGCCCGTTTCCTGCAAAACCAAGAGGCCAGCGAAACACCCGAACGTCAGACCCTGCGCCAGCATGTGCAGGCCCTGGCCAGCCTCGTTGACCACCTGCCTGACAGGCAGACCCCTTCGGAATGGGCGGCATGGATCCGCCTGGCGCTGCAGCAAGCGGGCTGGCTGGCCGGTTACCCTCTCTCGAGCCACGAATACCAGCTGCAGGACGCCTTCCACGAATGCATCGGCCAGCTCGCCACGCTGGATGCCTTCACCGGCGCGATGGGCCTGCCCGAAGCCCTCCGCCGGCTCAGGCAACTCTGTCGGGAGCGGATTTTTCAGCCACAGACGGAAGGTCGTCAACCACTGGACCTCCTCGGCTTGCTGGAGGCCAGCGGGCAACGCTTCGATGCCGTCTGGGTCATGGGCATGGAGGCAGGCACATGGCCGCCCCCCATCCGCACCAACCCGCTGCTGCCGGCCTCGGCCCAGCGGCAGGCCCAGGCCCCGAACGCCAGCGCCGACGTCCAGCTTGACTTTGCCCGACAGGTGCACCGGCAGTTGCTGCAAGCGGCACCCGAGGTGGTCTGGTCATGGCCCCATGTGTCGGGCGCTGCGGCCCTGAGGCCGAGCCCGCTGCTGGCCGAAGCCGGTCAGGCGGTCACGCCTGCGTACCTCTCGAGCGCCGGCGTCATTCGCTGGACCGATGCCGCAGGAGAAGATGCCCGCGACGCCTGGGCACCCCTGATGGACGACCACCGCGCCCCCCCGGTTCGAATGGGCGAAACCGTGCGAGGGGGCACGGCGCTCCTGAAGGCCCAGGCCATCTGCCCGGCCTGGGCCTATTTCCGTTACCGTCTGGGAGCGGGCCTCCTGGATGAGGCTGCCGAAGGCATGGATGCCCGCCAGCGGGGCACGCTGTTGCACATGGCCCTGGAACACCTGTGGCGGCATCTGCAGTCGTCCGAACAGCTGCACGCTCTAGACTTAGATGCCCTCTCGTCTCGTGTGGCATCGGCGGTACAAGCGGCCTGGGCGGTCCGGGATGCAGATCCGGCACAGGAAACCCTGGAACCGCGGACCCGGGCGCTGGAATCCCGGCGCTTGCAGCGCCTCCTGTACGGCTGGCTGGCCATGGAGCGGGAGCGCAAACACCGTTTCCGCGTGGTGGCCACCGAACTGCAACAGCAACTGGACTGGGGCGGGCTCCCGATCCAGGTGCAGATCGACCGCATCGACCAGCTCGACGATGGGCAGTACCTCATCATCGACTACAAGACCGGCGCCTCGGTGGACACCCGCAACTGGCTGACAGAGCACCTCACCGAACCCCAGCTGCCGCTATACGCGGTCTGGTATGCCTCTGAGGGCCATCCGGTCACGGGCATTGCCTTTGCCAAGGTGCTGCTGAAGGAACCGGGGTGGGCGGGTCTGGCTGAGGAGGACATGCGGCTGCCCCGCGTCACGGCTTTTGACAGCGCCCACAACCGCAAGCGCTACCCGCCAGACCGCTTCAAAACGTGGGCCGACGTCCTGACCCACTGGCAGACGCGGCTGCTGGCGTTGGCGGAAGACATTCGGGACGGCGAAGCGGCGGTGCGGTGCACCGACGAGACGTTGCTGGCCTACTGCGACGTCAAACCCTTGTTGCGCCTGAGTGAACGCCGCCAGCAATGGCAGGCATGGGAACGCCATGGCATCGACCACTGACCTGCTTGAACGTGACGCTGCCCACCGGCAGGCCGCCATCGACCCCGAACGCTCCTTCATCATCGAGGCCCCTGCGGGCGCGGGCAAAACCGAGCTCCTCACCCAGCGCTTCCTGGCCTTGCTCGGCCGCGTCCAGGAACCCGAAGAAATCGTTGCCCTCACGTTCACCAACAAGGCCGCCGCCGAAATGCGTGACCGTGTCATGCAGAGCCTGCTCAAGGCCGCCTCGGGCCAGGCACCCGATGAGCCGCACAAGCTGATCACCTTTGAGCTGGGCCGGCGGGCACTGGAACGCGATGCCGCGCGCCAATGGCACCTGCTGGCCCATCCGGGTCGGCTGCAGATCACCACCCTGGATGCCCTGTGCGGCCGGCTGGCCCGGCAGATGCCCCTGCTCTCCAGGCTGGGCAGCCAGCCCGGGGTGGCCATGGACCCGGAGCCCCATTACCTCCAGGCGGCAAGCGACACCCTGTCCCTGCTGGGCAGCGCGCAAGGCATTGCCGACGTGCTGGAACGGGTGCTGGACCGTTTCGACAACGACACCCAGCGCCTGCAAAAACAGCTGGTGGCCATGCTCGCGCAGCGGGATCAGTGGCTGAGGCATTCACACAGCCGGATCGACCTGGCGGTGGCCGAAGGCGCCATCCGGGACCTGATAGCCGAAGAACTCAAACAGGTCATGGTGTGCCTGCCGCTGGAAAGGCAGCTCACGCTGATGCCGGCCGCACGCCATGCAGCGGCCAACGTGCTGGCCGCCCAGGCCTGTGGCGAACCGCTGGAAGGGTGGCAAGGCCTGGCGCCGCTGGAGGGGTGGACGCAACCGCTGCAAGGCCAGCCCGAGGAACTGCCCCTCTGGCGGGCACTGCCGCTGCTGCTGCTCACGCAGGCGGGCGCCGTCCGGGCCAGACTCCCGTCCGATCCCGGCCTGCACACCCCGGAAGGCAAAGCCCTTGCCGATGCAGCCAAGCCCGTGATGCAAGCCCTCAAGGCCGAGAACGCCGGGCCGCTGCTACAGAAGCTGGCTCGCCTGCCCGACCCGGCCTACAGCGATGAAGAGTGCGGTTTCATCGAAGACCTCATGGCCGTGCTCGAGGTGGCCACCGCTCAACTCTGGCTGGGTTTTCAGCGAGCCCGAGAAGTGGACTTCACGGCCATGGCACAGAACGCGCTGCTGGCACTGGGCACATCCGATGCCCCGACCGACCTGCAGCTTCAACTGGATCATCGCATCCAGCATCTGCTGGTGGACGAATTCCAGGACACCAGTCCGACCCAGGTGGCTTTGCTGGAACGGCTGACGGCGGGCTGGCAGCCCGACAGCGGGCGCAGCCTGTTTCTGGTGGGCGATCCGATGCAGTCGATCTACAAGTTCCGCAAGGCGGACGTGGGCCTGTTTCTGAACATCCGCCAGCGCGGGCTGGGGGGTTGGCCATTGCAGGCCTTGCACCTGTACCGCAACAACCGCTCTCACGAGGCGGTGGTGGAGTGGGTGAACCAGACCTTCCCGGGGGTGTTTGCCTCATCGGACAACCACCACCGTGGAGCGGTCCGGTTCGCGCCGGCCGCCGCCACCCGAGGTGACCATCCCGGGTCGCGCGTGCAGTGGCATCCGCTGATCGACACCACCGCCCCCGACGACGAAGACGACGCAGCCGACACCCTGCCCGAGCTAGAGGCCAGACAGGTCATCGAGATCATCCGGTCCTGTCGCGAGCAGAACCCGGACGGCACGATGGCCGTGCTGGTGCGTGCGCGCACCCACCTGGAAGCCCTGGTGAGCCTGCTGCGTGCCCAGGACCCCCCCCTGCCGTTTCAGGCGGTCGAGATCGAGCCGCTGGCCGATCGCCAGGTGATTCAGGACCTGACCAGCCTCACCCATGCCCTGCACCACCTCGCGGACCGCACCCACTGGCTCGCCATCCTTCGCGCGCCGTGGTGCGGGCTGACGCTGGCCGATCTCCATGCACTGGCCGCTGAGGATCACCGCCGCCCCATCTGGTCGCTGATGCACGAACCCGAGCGCCTTCAAGGCCTGAGTGACGATGGCCAGCAGCGGCTGTTGCACGTCAGGCAGGTGATGGCCGATGCGTACACCCATCGCGGCATCCAGCGACCGAGCCGGTGGGTGGAAGGCGTCTGGCAGGCCCTGGGCGGACCCCTGTGCCTACGCGCCGCCAGCGACCTGACCGACGCGCGCGCCTTTTTCGATGCGCTGGAACGCTGCGAAAGCCACGGCTCGCTCCTGCTGAGCCAACTCCCGCGTGAACTGGAGAAGCTCTACGCCGCGCCCGACCCGCAGGCCACCAGCCAACTCCAGCTGATGACCATCCACAAATCCAAGGGGCTGGAGTTCGACACCGTGATCCTGCCAGGCCTGCACCGCAAAGCCGCCCAGACCGACCGGCCCCTGCTGCTGTGGGACCAGGTCCTGGACGAGGATGGCGTGGAAAGGCTGGTCGTGGCCGCCCAACCCGCCCCGAGTCGGCCCGTCGAGGGAGAAAGTCCGGCGCCCTCCAAATACGGCCTGCTGCACCAGTTGGAAACCGAACGCACCCTCAATGAAGCCCAGCGTCTCCTGTACGTGGCCGCCACCCGTGCCAAGACCCAACTCCATCTGCTGGGCTCTGCCAAGCCGGACAGCAAACAAGCCGACGCATTGAAACCGCCTGCCCGCGACAGCCTGCTCTCGCTCCTGTGGCACGTGGCCGAGCGTGAATTTCTGGCTGCACTCGACGGCGCTTCACCGCCCGGTGCACCCAATTCGGGCGCCCCATCCGCCACCCGAACACCGCTGAGCGAGTTCCGACATCAACTGGCCCGCCTGGCGCAACCCCAGACACCGGCCGCGCTTCGGGTACCGGACGATCTGCGCTCCCAGGCGCAGAGCTCCCAGCCGGATACCCATCGATCCCTGGCATCAAAAGACGACGCACTCGGCGTGGAGGCCCGATGGGCGGCCGACCTGGGGACGCTCGTTCACCGCTACCTGGAAATCATGGCAACCGAGGGCCTGGACCACTGGCCCGAATCCCGGATCCTGTCGCTGGAATCGGCCATGCAGAACTGGCTGGAGAGGCAGGCCCACCCCATCGATCAGGCCCGACGGGGGGCCCAGGAGGTGATGAGGCAGCTGCAAATCACCCGCCAATCCACAGCGGGCCAATGGCTGCTTCAAGCTCACGAGCAGGCGGCCAGCGAATGGGCGGTCTCGGACGCGAATGCCAACCACGTGATCGACCGCACCTTCGTGGCAGACGGCATGCGCTGGATCGTGGACTACAAAACCACGCGCGACGCGCAGGCCACGGCAGAGGCTCATCGCGCCCAGCTGGAACGCTACCGCGACTGCTTCGGCCAGACCCACCCCATTCAACTGGCGGTCTTTTTCACGGACCGAGGCGAACTGGCGTTGCTGTCTGACACCCGCCCGATCCGGCCATAAAAAATCCCTGTGAAAACAGGGACTTGGAACTCTGGTGGTGCAGAGTCGACTGTTTGCGAACCCGCTCTCCAAACGCCTGAGTAACGCTTGGGGTTGTGACCTGCCCCCACCAATCACCGTTTCACAACATCAGAACGCGACCTTTTTCTGATGACGCACGCCATTCACAAGTGCGCGGCGGGTAACTCGATATCTTCGCCCTGTTCGAGCGTTGACATCCAAGCGTCGGCCTCGTCGACGGTGAGATGTAATCCGGTCGCTTGAACGGTCTCCCATCTTGTGAGCGTTTCTTGGCGGAACAACTCTTGCGCCTTCTCACCATCAAACGGTGGGGGCCCTTCAGTGCGTGTGATCATTACCATCAGAAATATGTCTGGCCAGATCCATGCTGTCATGCAGCAGTCGTAGGACATCGATGGTGCGCTCTTCCGCTTTCCTGAAAATCACGAAATGACGACCTTTTCGACCCTGCCGTGCGACGTGCAGGGTGCAGATGCCTGGTCCAATATCCTCACGTACCTTGGCCCCCAGAATTTCAGGGCCATCGGTCAATGCCTCGACTGCAAGCATGACCGTCTCTGAATATTCATCTGCCTGCCTCGAGCCAAAATTTTCAGCCGTCCAGGTGGTGATATCGAGGAAATCAAGCTCGGCTTGATCCGCCAACCGAACTGTCCATGCCAAACTCATGCGGCAGTAATGGCTTTAGCGGAAACCGATTTGAGGTGAGCCCGCAGCGTTTCCTTGGAGTCAAAGACCTTGAATCGGCCGGCTTCAATGTCCGAGATGCCAACTTGCAAAGCAGTGCGGAGGACCTCAAGACGGTATGCGTCTTCTGTTTCACGTTGCTCAATGAGTCGAAGTCCCTCTCGCAGCACTTCACTGGCATTTTGGTAACGACCGCTTGTGACGAGCTGTTCTACGAGTGAGGCTTGATGGTCAGTTAGCACCACATTGCGTGTTGGCATTTGAATGGCCCAATGGATTAATTGGCATAGTATGCCAATTCGCCCCGACTGAGTCAATCCTTTGGAGCATCAAAGGCTTTCGCCCTGTGCTTGCCGGCCGGCAACGCTGACCGTGCCAGACTCAACCAGCCACGCCCAACGCCTGCGCCTCGGCCTCCTGCTCCAGGTACACCCAGTCCACGATGTCGTCGCTGGGGGTGTAGCCTGCCACCAGTTGCTGCATCATCAGGCGGATCACGCCCACGTCGTTCACGTTCAGGGCCATTTCCAGGGCGTTGAGCTGGCCCTCGAACTCGGCCCAGGGGATGAACTCTTCATGAGCCTTCATGATGCGGGGGTGCACGGTGGGCTTCGGGTTGTCACCGATCAGCAGTTCTTCGTAGAGCTTCTCGCCAGGGCGCAAACCCGTCACCTCCAGCGCAATGTCACCCTCGGGGTTCTGCTCGTCCTTCACCGTCAGGCCCGAGAGTTCCACCATGCGCCGCGCCAGGTCCATGATCTTCACGGGCTGGCCCATGTCGAGCACGAACACGTCACCGCCCTTGGCCATGGCACCCGCCTGGATGACGAGCTGCGCCGCTTCCGGGATGGTCATGAAGTAGCGCGTCACTTCCGGGTGCGTCAGGGTGATCGGCCCACCCTCGCGAATCTGCTGGCGAAATTTGGGCACCACCGAGCCCGACGAGCCCAGCACGTTGCCAAAGCGCACCATGCTGAACTTGGTGCCGCCCGTTCCGACTGTTCCACCCTCGCCCGCCTGGGTGGCCGACTGTGCCGCTGCCAAGGCCTGCAGCGCCATCTCGGCCAGGCGCTTGCTG
>CAZEZY010000102.1:0-8836 GCA_964516635.1 uncultured Tepidimonas sp.
CCAGCGACAGCAGCGTGGCCATCGCCCCCGTGCTCTTCAGAACGGTTCGGCGGTTTTGAATCATGATTGAACTCCTTCGGGATGATCCGTGAGATGAAAAAAGCCAGGCCAGGTTCACTTGGCTGGCGCGCCAGCCAGAATCCAGGCGGCGAGCGTTTTGGCGTCTTCCTCCTTCAGATTGGCCTGGGCGGGCATGGGCACGGGGCCCCATTTGCCAGCACCACCGGCTTTGATGGATGCCGCCAGTTTGGCCACATCCATGCCTTTGTACTTGTTGGCGATGTCTTTGTAAGATGGGCCCACCATCTTGCGGTCCACGGCATGGCAAGCCATGCAGGCGCTCTTTTGAGCCAGCGCCATGGCGGCAGCACCGTCCACGCTGGCCTGGGCAGCGCCAGAAGCCAGCACGGCCACTGCGCCAAAGAGGGTGAACAGGGTCTTGTTCGTCTTCATGAGTAAGTTCTCCGGGGTTGAAATCGGTTACTTGGCACCAGAAAGGATCCAGGCGGCAATGGCTTTGGCATCGGCATCGCTGACCTGAGGCTGGGCTGGCATCGGGATCGCGCCGTACACACCAGAACCACCATTCTTGATCTTATCAATCAAGTAGGCCTCTGCGCCAGCACGGTCTTTGTTCTTGGCGGCAATTTCATTGAAGCCCGGGCCAACGATCTTGTTGGCCACGCCATGACACGCCGTGCAGGAGTTGGTGTTGATCAGGGCCTTGGCATCACTTGCGCCACCGGCCTGAGCCACCAAAACCGGCTGAACGGTGATTCGCTGGGTGAGCGGTTCCGCACGAGGGGGATTCAGCGTGTCAGCGCCACGGACCGGGCCAATCACACGGTTCTGTTCCTGAATATTGCCATGAGCGTCACGAGCGAAGCCTGGCAATTCGGAACGGATCTTGGCATCGGTCGGGCAGTTCTTCATGCAGGCCACGTTCTGGACGTCACCCTTGCCATCGACACGCCAGAGTGGCTCATAGAACACCATGCCATTGCGGTTCGGCATGCGCTTCTGCACTTCAGCGATGTTCTGATCGCTCAGGACGAAGTCGCCGGGCACCACATCGGCCAGATTGAGGATGTAGGCCACCACGCCATAAACCTCTTCGACCTTGAGGCTCTTGGGCGCGTTCCAGGGCATGGCGCGATTGATGTAGTCCCACAGCGTCGAGACGGTAGGCACTTTCATCATGGTGGTCTTCTGGGGGTAGGTTGAACCCTGTTCCAGATTTTTCACGCGACCGCGCTTGATGTCTTCCTGGGTGGTGCCCCCCACGATCGGTGTGAACACTTCGTTGGACTCACCAAACACCCCGTGACAGGAGGCGCACTGGGCTTCCCAGACCTGTTCGCCGAGTGAGACGGAACCTGACCCCTTGGGCAGACCCTTGAAATCGGGCCGTACGTCGATATCCCAGGCCTTGATTTCAGCGGGCTTGGCTTCCCGTCCAATGTCATGCCAGGGTTTGGCTGACGCCTGTGCCCATGCGGCACCCGAACCCAGCGTGAAAAAGGCGGCAGAAAGTGCCAGTGCCTGTGCGGTTTTTTGGAGCTTGCTTTTCATCAGTACACCTGCACGTTGGAGACTTCACCGTTTTCAGACACGAGCCAGCTCTGGATGGCGTTCTGATGGTAAATGGAGCGTGTGCCGCGAACGGCCCGCAACTGGTTGATCTTGGGCTGGACATAGCCGGTGCTGTCAATCGCACGGCTCTGCAGGATGGCCGGTTTGCCGTCCCAGACCCAGTCGATGTTGAAGCGGGTGCAGGCCTTGGGCAGGATCGGCCCTTCCAGACGGGCCGTGCGCCAGTTTCGGCCTCCGTCGATGCTGACATCGACGCGCTTGATGGCACCGCGACCCGACCAGGCCAGACCGGAAATGTTGTAGTAGCCACGGTCCAGCAGTGTCTGGCTGCCCGACGGGGAGGTGATGACGGACTTGCACTCTTGAATGCCGGTGTACTGGCGATGCGTGCCATCGGGCATGTGATCGACGTAGTGAATGGCCTCGTCCTTGGTGCCCCACTTCTGGTCACCCACTTCAATGCGGCGCAGGTATTTGACCCAGCTCACCCCTTGAACACCAGGAACGACCAGACGCAGCGGATAACCGTTTTCCGGGCGCAGCATTTCACCGTTCATGCCCCACGCGACGATGCAGTCGTCCATGGCCTGTTCAATGGAAATGGTGCGGGTCATGGAAGAACCATCGGCGCCCTCGGCCAGCACGAACTTGGCCTTCTTGCGGTCGATGCCGCACATCTCCAGCAGGGTGGACAGCAGCACGCCCGTGAATTCGGAGCAGCTCAGCATGCCGTGGGTGTACTGCACGGACGGCAGCGCCACGTTGCCCCACTCGGGTGCGGAGTTGGCGCCGCACTCGATGAAGTGGATGCGCGACACGCTGGGCAGGCGCATCAGGTCGTCCATGGTGAACACCCGCGGCCGCTTGATCATGCCGTCGTCGCCGTGCACCATGAGGCGATGCTGAGAGGGATCGATGTCCCACCAGCCCTGGTGGTGGCGCTCGAAGTGCAAGCCACTGGGCGTGATGATGCCGAACAGACCCTGCAGGGGCGTGAAACTCACGGAAGCGGCCGACACCCGGGTGAGTCCCGGGCTTTCACGGCGCTGGAGATTGGCCTCCCATTTGCTGGGCTTGCCATAACCTTCGTAGGCCACGGGCAGGCCCAGACCCTTGGTGTGCTCGGGCAGGTTGAGAATGACAGCCTCACCCTCCGATGCCAATGCCTGGGTGGCAGTGGCCGTTGCGGTGATGGCACCTGCCCCCATGGCGAGGGCTTTGCCCATGAAACTGCGGCGCGCGGTACGCGCCTTCTCGAGCAACTCGGGGCTCAGGTGGTTCTCGGGCGCTGGCAGTACACGCCCGATGACTTCGCTCAGGTCTCTAGACACTTGCTTGTTCCTTATGATTGGCCGGTAAATCCGATCCGACCGGGCCGGCCAGCCCCGTCGGGTGAGCGTCGAACTCCAGCACACCGGCACGCTGCATCTCGTCCATCCGAGACACCACCTGCACCGTGACACTTCGGCACAACTCCACGAAAACCCTGTCTGCCACGCGATAGAACACCTGCGTGCCCTCGCGCCGCCTGCTCAGCATGCCCGCCTGGTACATCAGACTCAGGTGACGAGAGACATTGGCCTGCGCCATGCCCGTGACCCGGATGATGTCGTTCACGCATTTTTCCTCCTGACAGATCGCATGAAGGATGCGCAAACGGGTGGGTTCACCCAGTACACCAAAGTAACGAGCGACCGCCTCGAACACCTGCTGCATGGCATTCGAATGGGGCGAATCGACGGTGGTGCTGGACGACATGCCGACACTATATGATTGATTGCTGATATAGTGATTAGTGTAAACCCTAATACGGATCCACACCTGACAGCAAGCTAACAAAAGCCGTTGGGCCGCACCGATCCGGATCAGTCGGGAAGCAGACGCCCTGCCGACATCCGGAGGATGCGGTCGCAGCGGCGGGCCAGTTCCTGGTCGTGCGTGACCAGCACAAAGGCCGTGCCCTGCTCCCGCGCCAGGCTCAGCATCAGCTCGAAAACGCCATCCGCAGAGGCCCTGTCGAGATTGCCGGTGGGTTCGTCGGCGAGCACGCAGGCCGGACGGGTCACCAGGGCCCGCGCCATGGCCACGCGCTGCCGCTCGCCACCAGACAGTTCGGCTGGTCGATGGTGCAGGCGATCCTGTAAACCCACCTTGGCGAGACAGGTCTTGGCCTCATGAGCGGCCTGATCACGCGGCATGCGCCGGATCCACAGCGGCATGGCCACGTTGTCCAAGGCCGTGAATTCGGGTAACAGGTGGTGGAACTGGTAGACGAAACCCAGGTAACGGTTGCGGCGCTCCCCCTGGCGAGCAGCACCCAGGCCCGCAATGGGCTCGCCGCACCACTGGACATGGCC
Organism: uncultured Tepidimonas sp.; assembly: GCA_964516635.1. GTDB lineage: Bacteria > Pseudomonadota > Gammaproteobacteria > Burkholderiales > Burkholderiaceae_C > CAZEZY01. The sequence continues at coordinate 3,951 of CAZEZY010000102.1, forward strand.
TGCCGTGGGCGCTTCCAGCCCACCCAGGACATGCAGCAGCGTGCTTTTGCCGGAACCCGATGCCCCCACGATCGCCAGCGTTTCACCCGGCACCACGCTCAGGTCGATGCCTTGCAGCACGGTGACATCCACCCGCCCTTCCTGAAACCGCTTGACGATGCCCTGCGCCGAGACGACCGGCGTATTCGCTTGACCGATCGGCTCATTCATAGCGCAGTGCCTCGGCGGGGTTGACTCGGCTGGCCCGCCAGCTCGGGTAGAGCGTGGCAACAAAAGCCAGCGCCAGGGAAATCAACCCGATGGGAATGATGTCACCCTGCTGGGGATCGCTCGGCATGCGACTGATGAGGTAGATGTCCTGCGGCAGGAAACTCGCGCCCAGCAGATGTTCGAGAGCTGGCACGATGGTTTCAATGTGGAAGGCCACGCCCAGACCCAGCAACAGGCCTGCCCCAGTACCGATGATGCCCACCATCGCACCCTGGACCACGAACACCGCCATGATGCTGGCCGGACTGGCACCGAGTGTGCGAAGAATGGCGATGTCCGCTCGCTTGTCGGTCACGGTCATGACCAGTGTGGACACCAGATTGAAAGCCGCCACGGCCACGATGAGCGTGAGAATGATGAACATCATCCGCTTTTCCAGCTGCACGGCAGCAAACCAGGTCCGGTTCTGTCGCGTCCAGTCCCGGATCAGCAGATCGCCGCTGAGGGTGCCCGCCAGTTCGATGGCCACCTCTCGGGCCTGATGCAGATCGCGGATTTTCAGTCGCACGCCGGTGGGGCCTTCCAGACGGAAGATGCGTGCGGCGTCATCCTGATGGACAAAGGCCAGAGCGGAGTCGTATTCGTAATGCCCGGAATCGAACAGCCCGACCACCGTCATCTGACGCAGCCGGGGGACCACGCCTGCAGGGGTGAGTTGGCCGCTGGGCGCGATCAGGGTGACGGCATCGCCCGTGGTGATGCCCAGGCTTCGGGCCAGAGCGGCGCCGAGCACGATGCCAAACTCGCCTGACCGCAACCGGGTCATGGCCGTCTGTGCCTGATCGGCGGCCAGCGCCGTGACCTGTGGCTCCAGCACCGGATCAATCCCTCTGATGAGTGCGCCCTTCATGTCTTCGCCGCGCGCCAGAAGACCCTGCGCCGCGATGAAGGGGGCAGCACCCACCACGGCCGGATGGGACCTCACCTCGCTGAGGGTGAGATCCAGATCGGGAATGGCCTCGCCACCGGGGGCAAACACCTCGATGTGGGACAACACGCCCAGCATGCGGTCTCTGACCTCCTTCTGAAAACCGTTCATCACGCTGAGCACGATGATGAGCGCGGCGACACCCAGGGCAATGCCCAGCATGGACACGCCACTGATGAAAGAAATGAAGCCGTTGCGCCGGGTTCCACGGCCGGCGCGGGTGTATCGCCAGCCCAGAAGGATTTCATAGGGAATCTGCATGGTTCTCCGCATTCGCCAGGCAGGATTGTGGCATCCCGGACAATCGCATGTGGTCCGTCGCCTTCGAAGACTTTCTGCCATGACCCTTCCAGACCCCGTTGACACCCTGATCGTTCCGTTTGCCATCACCGATGACGAGGCCTGCCGGCCCGTGCTGGACCGTTGCCATCTGCCGCATCTGCAAACCCTGCTGGTCAACTGGCATCCGGGCCCGCTGAGGCAGGTGGGGGCTTATCACCTCAACACACCACACGAGCATGCCCTCGGGGAAGCGCTGGGCTGGGCCAGTCGCCCGGATGGCACCTTGCCCCTGGCGGCCCACGCGGCAGGCCTCACAGAGCGACCCTGCGCCTGGTTTCACCCCTGCCACTGGAACGTGGGCATGGAACAGGTCAGCCTCCAGAGCGCCGACGGGCTGGAAGTGACCGAAGCGGAATCCCTGGCCCTGCTGCAGGCCTTGCAACCGCTGGCAGAGGAGGATGGCCTGGCGCTGCTTTATGAAGAACCTGGCCGATGGCGTGCCGAAGGACCGGTGTTCCGCGATCTGCCCTGGGCCAGCCTCGATCGCGTCGCATACCGCCGCATCGACGGATGGCTGCCCGAAGCCGAACGCACCCCCGCTGCCCGCCCACTGCTCCGATTGCAGAACGAAGCACAGATGCTTTTTTACACCCATCCGGCGAACGACGATCGAGCGGCGAGGGGCCTGGCGTCGGTGAATGGATTCTGGATCAGCGGTTGCGGGCAACTGGAGGCCTCTGAAAGAAGGGGCGCAAACGTTCAGATGGAAACCTCTCTACGTCAACCGGCCCTGCAAGGCCACTGGACAGATTGGGCTCGTGCGTGGCAGGCGCTGGATGCAACGGTGATGCCATCCTGGCTCGAACGGGCACAGAGAGGCGAACACCTCACACTGATACTCTGCGGGGAACGAGGCTGGCGCCGCTGGACCCCCCAGTCGCCGACCGGCGTCAGACCCGTGTTGACTGGGACGTCGTGGTGGCGCCGATGGTGGAAAGGCCGTGCCACCCCGCCCTCAGTGACAGGCATACTCGAGGGTTTATGAAGATCGTACTGCGCGACGCACCGCCCCGTTCCGTGTGGGCACTGGAACAGGCAGGCATCCATCCCCTGCTGGCTCGCCTGTTCGCTGCACGCGGTGTCCACCACACCGATGAGCTGGACGACAACCTGGCACGGTTGCAGCCGCCACAGGCCATGCGGGGGACCAGCGAGGCCGCTGTCCTGCTGGCTGACGCCCTGCAGCAGGGCAGCCGTGTCTGCATCGTGGCGGATTACGACTGCGATGGTGCCACCGCCTGTGCCACCGCGATTCGCGGGCTGCGATTGCTCGGCGAACCCCTCGACTGGTTTTCGGTGGATTACCTGGTCCCGGATCGGGTGGCCGATGGTTATGGCCTGACACCGGCCATCGCCGATCGCGTGAAGGCGCGTGGCGCGGATGTGCTGGTGACGGTGGACAACGGCATCGCAAGCGTGGAAGGTGTGGCACATGCCCGCGCACTCGGCATGCAGGTGCTGGTCACCGACCACCATCTGCCCGCCGTGGTGGACGGCAGGGTCACCCTGCCCGAGGACTGTGTGATCGTCAACCCGAACCAGCCCGGATGCACCTTTCAGAGCAAGTCGATTGCCGGGGTGGGGGTGATGTTCTATGTGCTCTTGGCACTGCGCGCGGAACTGCGTCAGCGCGGTGTCTTCACGACCCAGCAGCAACCGCGCATCGATTCGCTGCTGCCGCTGGTGGCCCTGGGCACGGTGGCCGATGTGGTCAGGCTGGATGCGCACAACCGGCGCCTGGTGGCTCAGGGACTGCGGCGCATACGGGCCGGCCTGATGCCTGCCGGCATGCAGGCCCTGTTTGCCGTGGCGGGTCGTCAGGCGCCGACGGCCAGCAGTTTCGACCTCGGTTTTGCGCTGGGCCCCCGACTCAATGCAGCCGGCCGGCTGAGTGACATGACACTGGGGATTGAATGCCTGACCACCGAGGATGCGGAACGCGCTGACGCCCTGGCACAGCAACTCGATGGCATCAACCGGGAGCGCAAATCGCTCGAAGGCGACATGCGCGAGCAAGCCATGCAGCTCGCAGAAGCCTTGTGGGACGAATCCGAATCGCCGCCACCGGCTCTCTGCCTGTTCGACCCCGACTTTCACGAAGGCGTGATCGGCATTGTGGCGGCCCGCCTCAAGGACAGACTCTACCGTCCCACGTTTGTGTTTGCCGCCAGCCAGGCGCCCGGCAAGACACACGAACTCAAGGGATCCGGGCGCTCCATTCCGGGTTTTCATCTGCGCGATGCGCTTGACCTGATCGCAAAACGGCACCCTGGCGTCCTGCTGCGCTTCGGTGGCCACGCGGCCGCCGCCGGCTGCACGATAGCCGAGGAACACCTGGACACGTTTGACCAGGCCTTCCAGCAGATCGCCAGCGAGTGGCTGGATGCTGCCACCCTCGAGCGTCGGCTCGAAGCCGATGGCGCACTCGATCCGAAATACCGACGGGTAGACCTGATCGACACCCTTCAACAGCAGGTGTGGGGACAGGGATTCGCCCCACCCGTTTTTTGCGAGGAACTGGAGGTGGTTTCCCAGCGGCTGGTTGGGCAGAAACACCTGCAGATCCGGGTTCGGCATGGCAGCGAACTGGTCGACGGCATCTGGTTTGGCCATACAGACCCCCTGCCCCCCCGGGTGAAACTGGCCTTCCGGATGGACGCCGACGAATGGCAAGGTCAGCGACGGGTGCGGTTTCTGGTGGAAGGGGCGGAGTGGTGACGGCAGGCATCGAGGTGCGGTATGCGGACGACGCCCTGCTCGTGCTGAACAAACCCGCCGGGCTGCTCTCTGTCCCTGGCAAAGGCCTGGCCCTCGCCGACTGCCTGAGCGCCCGCGCGCAGGTGGCGTATCCCGACGCGCGGGTGGTGCATCGGCTCGACATGTCGACATCCGGGCTGCTGGTCATGGCCATCGGACTGGACGCCCAGCGGGCGCTCAATCGGCAATTTGCCCATCGCGAAGTGCACAAGCGATACGAGGCGGTGGTGGCGGGAACACCCGATGACCGCAACGCCGACCCGGATGGCTGGAGCGACATCCGGTTACCCCTGATCGTGGACTGGCCCAACCGGCCTCGCAGCAAGGTGGATCACCCACTTGGCAAACCCAGCCATACCCGATGGCGGCGACACCAACAGGCCAGCCCACTTGCTGGTACCACACGCCTCGAATTGAAGCCAATCACCGGCCGGTCACACCAGTTGCGGGTTCACCTCCAAGCCATCGGTCATCCGATCGTCGGGGATGAGCTTTACGCTCCACCGGAAGTGGCTGGCCAGGCAGCGCGGCTGCTCCTTCATGCCCAGGAACTGGCCCTGCATCACCCGCACAGCGGACAGTGGCTGAC
>CAZEZY010000103.1:0-8815 GCA_964516635.1 uncultured Tepidimonas sp.
ACATCGCCTACGAGCGCCTGGTCACCGGCATCCACAACGAAGACACGATCGAGCAATACCGCATGAACGGCCTCAAGCTGGGCCGGCTGCTGTACCAGGGCCGCTGGTTTGACCCGCAGGCCATCATGCTGCGCGAAACGGCCCAGCGCTGGGTGGCCCGCGCCATCACGGGCGAAGTGACGCTGGAACTGCGCCGTGGCAACGACTACAGCATCCTGAACACCGAGTCGCCCAACCTGACCTACGCCCCGGAGCGCCTGAGCATGGAAAAGGTGGAGGACGCGCCGTTCACCCCGCTGGACCGCATCGGCCAGCTGACCATGCGCAACCTGGACATTGTGGACACCCGCGCCAAGCTGGGTGTGTATTCCAATGCCGGGCTGCTGTCGCTGGGCCAGGGCGACGACTTCCTGAAGCTGGGGCAGTGAGCGCGATCAGAGACCTTGCGCCCAGTCGGTGATCCGCTGGGCCATGCGACCGGTGGCCAGAGGGGCGAATACATCGCCTGCCAGCACGTGCTGTCCCCGTGCCTCGCTGTAATCCACCACCTCCAGTGTCTTGCGTTCCGAGCCGATGCGGGGAAACAGCAAGCGGATCTCTTCAGGATCCACCGTCTGATCGCCATCGGCATACAGCATGAGCAATGGCGCGGTGAATGCACTCAGGTCGCTTTCCCGCACCCTCTTGACAAGCGCCATCATGGGAAACAGCGCGCGGGTGTCATAGACCTGTGTCCAGCCCAGATTCTCCATCTCTCTCTCGCTGGGCTGACCGTGCATGGCGCCTTCGAGGTGCAAAGCCAGCTTCATCCCCCAGGGCTGGTTGATCCATTCCGATTTTTTGTCTTTGGGGCCGTAATTGGGCGAGATGAACACATACCCGGCTACGCCTTGCCCTTCAGGCCGGTTCCCGATCCAGGTCCCCAGCGTGGCCCCTGTGGACACCCCGATCAGCAACACCCTGTCTCCGATACGCTGCCCCACCGACACCGCCTCCACGGTGTCGGCCAGCCAGTCCTGAACGGTGGCTTCTGCCATGGCCTGACCGGTTCGCCCGTGACCCGTCAGGCGTGTGTGGTACAGATTGGCCCCCAGCTTGCTGGCCACCGTCTCGGCCAGCGGGGCGGTTTCCAGGCGCGACGCGGTAAACCCATGGACGTAAACCACCGCCCAGGGTGTCCGCTCCCCGGGCACGCCGTGCCAGACAATCTGTCGCTGCAGACCCGGGCGAATGTCGGAAAACAGCGACTCCTGCTGATTCAGCCAGTCGTCGAGCTGGGCACTGTCCGGGGGGGCATCCCTCGCCGCAGGCTGGTCCGGGCCAAACTCGTTGACCGGACCAAGAAAGAACACAGCCAGCGCCAGCACCAGCCCGAAAAACGCGGCTCGCCAAAGCGGCGAATGGATGCGGCCCGACTGCCCGCGGGGCCTGCTTTCCATCTGGGGACATGCCATCCTGATCTCCTGTTGTCTGAAAGGGGCGCTGGAATCACCTCAGATCACCACCGGCCTGGACATCGTGGACACGCGCGCCAGGCTGGGGGGTTGAACCCGAGGTCACCGGTCCATCATCCAGACTGCGTTCCCGACGACCGAGCCGTTTGAGCAAACGGTCGGGGCAATCGGTGATCAATCCGTCCACTCCCCATCGAACGGCATTCTGAAACGCCAGCATCGTATTGTCCGGGCAACGGCCGCCGCCTCCACGGTGGGCGAAAGCCATCATGCCACCTGGGTGGGCAAATGGTTGGTCAGGCCATCGGTTCAAGGGACCGGCATTTCCACTGCATGGCTCAAAGTGTGACACAGGCCAGCGTCACTGGTCCGGGCAGGTGACGGTCAGCGCAATTGCCTCTACACTTGGCGTCCATTGGAGCAACGGCGCCCGTCGCCACTCAAGGCCATGCCCCTGTTTCCCCAAGACGCCCTCAAGCCCGGCGTCCGCAAGCGCGAGGTCTTCGGCTGGGCCATGTACGACTTCGCCAATTCCGGCTACACCACCGTGGTGCTGACGGCGGTTTTCAGTGCCTACTTCGTTGGCAGTGTCGCCGGCGGCGAGGCCTGGGGCACCCTGGCCTGGACCAGTGCGCTGGCGGTCTCTAGCCTGATCGTCATGTTCACCATGCCCGCCATCGGTGCCTACGCCGATCTGCGGGCGGTCAAGAAACGCTTGCTGGTGATGTCGACGCTCGGCTGCGTGGTGGGCACGGTTGCACTGGCCGGTGCCGGGCCAGGCGATGTGGCCTGGGCGCTGCTGGCGATTGTGCTGTCGAACGTGTTCTATACCTACGGTGAGGCGCTGATAGCGGCCTTTCTGCCCGAACTGGCGCAAGAAGACCGCATGGGCAGCGTTTCAGGTTGGGGCTGGGGTTTGGGCTACCTGGGAGGCATGCTGTCCTTGGGGCTGTGCCTCTGGTATGTCATCTGGGCTCAGGGCCAAGGCTTGCCGGCGTCCCATTTTGTTCCCGTGACCATGCTCATCACCGCCGGCATCTTCGGCGCCTCGGCCATGGTCACCTTCGCTTTGCTCAAGGAGCACGCAGCCCCCCAGACCAGGGCGTCGCAGGAGGCAGGCCTGAGGGCGTCGCTGGCCCGTCTTCAGCGCACATGGCATGAAGCGCGCTCTTTCCAGGACTTTACCGCCCTGCTGGCCTGCTCGGTCGCCTACCAGGCCGGCATATCGGTGGTCATTGCGCTGGCGGCCGTTTACGCCGCACAGGTTCTTGGCTTCCAGCAGACCGAGACCATGATGCTGATCTTCCTCGTCAACATTGCGGCGGCGCTCGGTGCGTTGGCCTGGGGTTATGTGCAGGACCGGATCGGCCACCGGCCGGCGCTGGCCATCACCCTGGTCGGGTGGATGGTCATGACGGTGCTGGCGGCGCTGGCCACCGGGCCAGGCCTTTTCTGGGTGGCCGCCGTCATTGCCGGTCTGTGCATGGGCAGCAGCCAGTCGGCCGGCCGCGCGCTGGCAGGGGTGCTGGCGCCCGAACTGCGCCGCGCCGAATTCTTCGGGCTGTGGATGTTCGCGGTACGACTGGCGGCCATCGTGGGTCCGATGACCTACGGCCTGGTCACCTGGCTGACCGATGGCAACCACCGTCTGGCCATCGTATCAACTGGCCTGTTCTTCGTGGCAGGACTGGCTCTGCTGACACGGGTCAATGTGAAGCGCGGCATCGCGGCCGCGTATGCCGCCAACGGCAAAGCCGCATGACAGGCCGGCTGAAGCGACCGGTCGCGCTGCTGAACAGCGGCTTCTCACACCACGACCGGCTCTGGCTCCAGCCGAATGCCAAACCGTTCGTAGACACTGGTCTGAATCGCCCTGGCCAGCGTCATCACCTCACCTCCGGTGCAAGGGTGTTCGGCATCGCCCCGGTTCACCAACACCAAGGCCTGCTTCTCGTACACACCCGCATGGCCCACGGTCTTGCCTTTCCAGCCGCAAGCGTCAATCAGCCAGCCCGCAGCCAGCTTGATCGAGCCATCGGGCATGGGGTAGTGCACCACCTTCGGGTCACGGCCAATGATGTCGGCACACTGCTCGGGTGACACCGTGGGGTTCTTGAAGAAGCTGCCGGCGTTGCCCACCACCGCGGGGTCGGGGAGCTTGGCGCGTCGGATCTCGCAGATCCAGTCGAAAACCTGGTTCGCGTCCGGACTGGCCACCCCGGTGTCGGCCCTCTTCTTTTCCAGGTCCAGGTAGCCCAGTACCGGTTGCCAGGGCCTGGGCAGCCAGAACCGTACCCGGGTGATGACAGCCCGTCCGGCCAGACCGAAACCCTGCTCGCCGGCGCGCGCATGTTTGAACACCGAGTCGCGGTAACCAAAACCGCACTGGGCCGCATGGAGGCTGAACGGCCGACCGGTTTCGAGGTCCACCGCGTCCAGTGAATCGAAACGATCCTGCAGTTCCACCCCATAAGCCCCGATGTTCTGCACTGGCGCAGCCCCCACCGTGCCGGGAATGAGCGCCAGGTTTTCCAGCCCGGGCCAGCCCTGCGCCAGGGTCCAGGCCACCAGTTCATGCCAGTTTTCACCGGCACCGGCTTCCACCAGCCAGCCCCGTTCGCCCGCTTCCACCAGCCGGCGGCCGGGAATCTCCACTTTCAGCACCAGCTTGCGCACATCGCCGGTGAGCACGATGTTGCTGCCGCCGCCCAGCACAAACACATCGTCGGCACGCCAATCCGGGTGGCGGATCAGGGCCTGCAGACCGGCTTCGGAGCGCACACGCGCCAGCCGCAATGCCCGGGCGGCAATGCCAAACGTGTTGTAGCGCTGGAGCGCCACGTTGTTCTCGACTAACATGCGGGCATTGTCTCACTCGTGCACCTCACATTTCAGCGTATGCCTTCATTCGATACCGTCCTCGAGCCCAACCTGGTGGAAGTCAAGAATGCGGTCGACCAGACCGCCAAGGAAATCGGCACCCGTTTCGATTTCAAAGGCAGCTCGGCCGCCGTGGAACTCAAGGACAAGGAAATCACCCTCTTTGGTGACAGCGACTTCCAGATCAGCCAGGTCGATGACATCCTGCGCAACAAGATGACCAAGCGCAGCGTCGATGTGCGCTTTCTCGACGCCGGCAAGATCGAGAAGATCGGCGGTGACAAGGTCAGGCAGGTCCTGAAGGTGCGCAACGGCATTGCCACCGAAGATGGCAAGAAGATCCAGCAGGCCATCAAGAACAGCAAGATGAAGTTGCAGGCCGCCATCCAGGGCGACGCCGTCCGGGTCACGGGTGCCAAGCGTGACGATCTGCAGGCCGCCATGGCGCTGATCAAGAAAGAACTGTCCGACCTCCCTCTGTCCTTCAACAATTTCCGTGACTGAAACCCGACTGCCGCTGCGTCAAGTGCCCCTTTGTCGTTCCTTCAGACGTTCTGGGCTGTGGTTGTGGCTGAGTCTGGCCTTTCTCTGGCCCGCCTGGGCACAGAAAGTGCACCTCACCGGAACGGCCGATGGTCGGGCCCTGCTGTCGATCGACGGTTCGCCACCGCGGTTTGTCGGCGTCGGGCAGACGGTGATGGGCGTCAAACTCCTGCAGGTCGACCAGGGCACCGCCACGGTGCAGGTGGGCAACGAGCGATTGCGCCTGCAGCTGGGCGAGCAACCCCTGGCGGTGTCCTCCTCAGCCACGGGGCATTCTCGTCAGATCGTGCTCATGGCCGATGCGGGTGGGCATTTCATGGCCCAGGGCCAGATCAACGGCCGGTCTGTGGTGTTTCTGGTCGACACGGGGGCCACCGTGATCACGCTGGGCGTTGCGCAGGCCAGGCAGATTGGCCTGAACCACACCCTTGGGCAACCCGTGCAGGCACAAACCGCGAACGGAACGATTCAGGGTCATCAGGTCCTCCTCAGCAGCGTGCGCGTGGGCAATCACACCAGCACCAACGTGACAGCGGTCGTTCTCCCTGCTGACATCCCCTATGTCTTGCTGGGCAACAGCTTTCTGAATCAGTTCAACCTGCGGCGCGAAGGCGCCATCATGACCCTGACCCCCCGGTCCTGAATCACCATGACGTTCTCTGCCCAACCCGACCCCGCCTATGGCGCCATGCGAGACTGGATGGAGCGCTGGTCCGACATCGAAACGCGTCTGTCCAGTCTGCTGCTTGCCCCCGAGCAGGCCAGCCCGTTCGGCTCGCAGCTTGTGCAGACCGAACAAGCTGCCCGGGAACTGCTGGACATCGATGGGGACGCCACGCTGTACTGGCTCTTCCAGCTGTCTGCCAGTTCGACCGTGGGCTACAGCACCTCTCACGCACTGGTCTGCTGGGCACTGTGCCGGCTGGTCTCCCGATCGCTGGGGCTGCCCGATCGCGAACAGGATGCCCTGGCCATGGCAGCGCTGACGATGAACATTGCCATGACCCGGCTGCAGGACGAACTGGCCGAACAGGCCACGCCACCCAGCCCTGAACAGGGACAGCAGATTGACACCCATCCGGAAGAGGCCGTGAGCCGATTGCAGTCATTGGGCATCAGCGACGCCCTCTGGCTGCAGACCATTGCCGAACACCACGACCCGCAGCCTGAAAGGCTCACCACTCGGCTGCTACAGGCGGTCGACCGTTACACAGCCATGATCAGCCCCCGAGAAAGCCGACCCGGACAGTGCGTCACCGACTCCAGCCGGTTCGCTCTGTTGCGTCAGGGCGCCGGCCCTGACGAACTTGGGCATGCCCTCGTGAAAACCGCGGGCATCTGCCCTCCCGGTACGTTTGTCCGGCTTCAGGACGAACGCATCGCGATCGTGTTGCGTCGTTCGGATCGGCCCGGCGAGCCCTGGGTGGCCTCCATTCTGGATGGCCGTGGTTTTCCCGTGGCCGAGCCTGCCCTCATCGACACCGGTGACGATGAGGGTGAAGGCATCGCCGCTGCGCTCGTGACCCAAACGGTTCGGGTGCGACTCAACCACACTCGCCTGCTGCAGCTCTCGCGGATGGCCTTGGCCCGATAAAGCGCCTGGTTCAGCTTTTCTTGCTGCCGATGCGGGTTTCCTTGCCGGCCAGCAGGCGCCGGATGTTGTCGGCATGCCGCCACAGCAACAGCACACTCATGACCGCCATGGACAGACCGATGGCACCATCGGCCTCCCAGGCCAGGCCGTCACCCATCAGATACAGAAAAGGGGCGGCCAGTGAGGCCACGATGGCCGCCAGCGACGAATAGCGGAACACCAAGGCCACGGCCACCCAGGTCAGCAGCACCGCCAAGCCCAGCCAGGGGTCGTAAGCGAGCAGGATGCCTGCTGCGGTGGCGACCCCCTTGCCACCCTTGAACCGGAAGAACACGGGAAAGAGATGGCCCAGAAAGGCCGCCAGGCCGACCAGGGCCACCGCCCCGGCATCCAGCCCCCAGGCGCTGCCGTGGGTCAGCGCCCACCAGACCGGTAGCCAGCCCTTGAAGGCGTCCAGAAAGAGCGTCAGCGCAGCGGCTTTGCGGTTGCCCGAACGCAACACGTTGGTGGCGCCCGGGTTCTTGCTGCCGTAGGTGCGGGGATCGCTCAAACCCATGACGCGGCTCACCACCACCGCGAAAGACAGCGATCCGATCAGGTAAGCCACCACCGTCGCGGGCAGCCACATCCAGTCCATCATGTCATCCTCCAGGTCAAACAGCCGGATCACGCACACCCTGACGGATGGCGTCAATGGCCTGGAGCAGTTCGGGAGACAGCTGGGTGCCCCAGGCATCCAGGCATGCATCCAGTTGCGACAGCGACGTCACACCGATGATGGTACTCGCCACCTGCCACTTGGTGTAACAGAAAGCCAGCGCCATCTGCACGGGTGTCATGCCATGCTCGCGTGCCAGCTGGTTGTACCGGCGTGCGCCCGCCAGCGCTTCCGGGCGACCCCAGCGCTGCTTTTTCATGGAATCGAACAGCGAAAGGCGCCCGACAGGGGCACCAGGGCCCTCCAGACCGGTGTCATCGTACTTGCCCGTGAGCAGCCCGAACGCCAGGGGCGAATACGCCAGCAGGGAAACGCCCAGGCGGTGCATGGTTTCATCCAGCCCGTTCTCGAGCGATCGGTTGACCAGGCAATAAGGGTTCTGAACGGTGGCCACCCGCGGCAGACCATGCTGCTCGGCCAGCCTCACGAATTCGTGCACCCCGTAAGCGGATTCGTTGGACAGGCCGATGGCGCGCACCTTGCCTTGGCGCACCAGGGTGTCCATGGCGTCAAGCTGCTCGAGCATCGATGCACAGGGTCTGTCTTTGGAAGGGTCAAAGTACATGGCGCCAAACACCGGCACGTTGCGCGCAGGCCAGTGGATCTGGTAGAGATCGATGACATCGACCTGCAAGCGCCTGAGGCTGCCTTCGCAGGCGGCGACGATTTCGGCTTTGGTGAGACCTGACTGGTCGCCACGGATCCACGGCATCCCACGCGACGGCCCGGCCACCTTCGTGGCAATCACCAGCCGGTCGCGCTGACCTGGCCGGCTGGCCAGCCACTCGCCGATGATCCGCTCGGTGGCGCCACAGGTTTCGGCACGGGCGGGCACGGCGTACATTTCGGCCGTGTCCAGACAATTGACACCGCGCTCCACAGCGCGATCGAGAATGGCATGGGCATTGGCCTGGTCCACCTGTTCGCCAAAAGTCATGGTTCCCAGGCAGATGGGCGTGACCTGCAAGCCACTGTTTCCAAGTTCAACGTGTTTCATGAGCGTGAATGAGGGGACACCGGGATTTGGACCAGCTGCGAGTGTATCGGCTTTGCATTGGCGCCCAAGTTGGAGTAGATTCCAAGGTTTTTCCTGCAGTGTCTTGATTTCATGGACAACACGCTTCCTCCCATCCCGGCCAAACGCTACTTCACCATTGGCGAAGTGGGTGAACTGTGCGGCGTCAAACCGCACGTGCTGCGTTACTGGGAGCAGGAATTCACGCAGTTGCGACCCATGAAACGGCGCGGCAACCGACGCTACTACCAGCATCACGAGGTGCTGATGATCCGCCGGATCCGGGAATTGCTGTACGAGCAGGGCTTCACCATTCACGGTGCCCGCAACCGGCTGCAGGAAATGGCCCAGCAGGAAAGGGAACTGCGCAAGGCACCACCTACCGAGCCCAGCGGGCCCAGCCAGGAAGCCGACCACTCCCCAGTCATGCCGCCTGCTCTTCTCGTCGCTTCCGATCGCCCGCTCGACTGGTCGTCGGTTCGGCGCGAACTGCTCGCCATCCGAAATTTGTTGGGTGCTCCGGCAGGCCCCACCTGAATTTCAAGCTATACTTTAGGGCTTCGGCGTGTAGCGCAGCCTGGTAGCGCACTTGCATGGGGTGCAAGGGGTCG
>CAZEZY010000104.1:0-8569 GCA_964516635.1 uncultured Tepidimonas sp.
AGTACTTGGCTACGAACCAAGGGGTCGTGGGTTCGAATCCTGCCAGCCGCGCCAAATTGAAAACGGGTTAGCTTCCATGTGACGCTAACCCGTTTTGCTTTTCATCGGTCCCCACCCTGCTTGCATTCTCGTAAAGTCACGCCATGGAATTGCTTCTTCCCTTGATTTTTCTCGTGGCGGGCTTTCAGGTGGTCAAAGGCCGTGAACAGCGTCGCCGCATTCAGTTGCTGGGGCGCTATCTGCACCAGTACCAGATCGAGAAGCTCATGGAAACCCTGCTGGAAGGGTACATGCGCGCACTCGGCGAAAAAGAGTCCGAACGCCGGGGTCAGATCTGGAGCATGCTGCAAACCGCCGAGGGTGAACTGGGTGAGCAGGTCAGGCGGCTGGCCAACGATTTTTCCAAGGTGTGGGGCGAACAAGCGCTGGTCAGCACCCTGCCGGTGGCCTTGCCATACGCCGACAAGCTGGTGCCAGGCGCCACTTTCGACCTTCGCCAGGCCCTCAGCATCCACGCCGATGGGATCGAGGCGGTGATACGAAATGAAGCGGCGCGTTCGGACCGTGACAAGGCGTTCACCCTGACGGCAGAGATCCTGTTGATGCAGCACACCTGTCACTGGTTCTGTCGCTCGCGCACGGTGGCTTCGGCCCGCATGCTCGGACGGCACAAAACCCACTACGCCCAGCTGATTGAGGCCGTGTCCCCCCAGACCCGTGAGGCTTATCTGCGACTCGTGCGTTGAACTTGTCGGTCCCGCGGGCATCCATCGTCTTTTAAACAGAGAGAGACGATTTCATGCATATCCAGGTCAATACCGACGCCAGCATCCAGGGTTCCGAGTCGATGAACGAATGGGCCACCCGCGAGCTGAACGAACGACTGGCCCGCTTTCGCGACCACATCACCCGGATCGAGGTTCACCTCACCGATGTGAACGCGGCCCGTAGCGGCGAACTCGACAAGCGTTGTCTGCTGGAAGTGCGCCTGGCTGGCCGTCAGCCGATCGCGGTGACGCATGTGGCGGACCGCGTGTCGGATGCCCTGCTGGGTGCTTGCGCGCGTCTGCACAATGCACTGGATGCCACCCTCGGCAAAGACCGCGAGGCGAAACGTCGCGAAACCATCAGGGGGGCGGTCTGATCTTCACTTGACGGCCACCGCGTCGGTCAGCCGGTAATAAAAGCCGAAGGTGTCGTTCTGAAGGACGTGAAAACGGCCTTCCACCACCAGCCCCTCCATGGTGTAACGGATGGGGTGTCGTGTGCGGACCTGAATGATGCTCTCGGCACCACCCGGGGTGCAGAACGCGCACGTGAGTGGCACGGAGGTCAGCAGGAAATGCACCTGTCGCTCACCGGGATCGAGGGGTGACATGAAGCCCTGCAGCCGCACGGTTTTCTGGTTCAGGGCCTGAACGGCAGGCGCGTACACCTGCACCACCCGTGATTTTTCCACCCGCTGCTCCACCTGTGCCAGGGTGGACCATGGGATCACGTCGTCCCGTTTGGGCAGGGGGGCAAAGGGACTCAGCGGGCTGTGATAGCCCTCTCCCTGCCCGCCCGTCAGCGGATGGGCATCGCCCCCTGGCGGCGGGGCGGACTGCCCCCTCGCCGCCGTGCCCAGGGTGAGCAGGGGTGAGAGGCCTGCGGCTGTCAGAAGCCGAAGGCTGCGCCGACGAGAAAGATCTGCCGATTCAATGTACATGTCGCATGCCGCAATACTTTCCGATGGCCAGACCCTTGCACGCGGCCTGCAGTTCCTGCAGGCAGACCTTTTCGCCACGGCCCGATTCGAGGCAGATGGCCGCTGCTTCATGGGCAGCGGCCATGGCCCGGTGGCGCCGGATGTCCTCCTCTATCTGCTTCTGGGTGTGTTGGGCCCAGGCAGGGGTGCCGATCAGGGTGAAAACGAGCCAGGTGATCAAAGATTTTCGCATCGTTCAACTCCGGTTGAGCAAGGTCATGACATCGAGCCGCCAGGCGCGCCAGGCCGGCAGTGCCGCAGCCAGGCAGGCCATGAGAACGGCGATCAGGGGGATCCACGCCAGCGTGGGCGTCCAGCGCCAGGCGCCGAGCAGCGAACTCCCTCCGGCAGGCAGCCACGTTCCGAGCCCTGCCAGCAGGACCTGAGACAGCAGCAATCCCGCAGCCGCGGCGGGCAGGGCCAGCCAACTGGCTTCGGCCAGCAGCAAGCCGACCAGGCGACCGGGACGGGTGCCCAGCATGCGCAGCATGGCCAGATCAGGCTCGCGTTCTCGCACCGCCGACCACAGCGCCACGAAAACCGACAACCCGGCCATGATCAGCAACGTGAGCCCGAATCCCTGCAGCACCTGGGTGCCTGCGCCCAGCAAGGTGAGCAAGCGGGTGATTTCGCTGGCCGGTGCCGCGGCCTGCATCGAGGTGGTGCTGTTGACAAAACGAGGAAAGGTGACGGCGGCAATCGGGCTGCGGTAAGTGACGAGCGCCAGGGTGATTTCGCGATCGGCCTGAAGGCTGGCTCTGTCTTCCTCCGACAGCTCCTCGTCGCCGTGCAGGTCGTCGTGCACCTGCCAGACCGATTCGGTGGCGGTGAGCACCAGGCGGTCGAGGACGCAACCGCAGGGGGCCAGCGTGCCACTGACAGTGTAGGGGGTGTCCTCATGGGCCTCGCCGCCCGCCCCGAGCCCGTGGATGCCGACAAACCGCTGGCCCGGCTTCCAGCCGGTGGTCTGGGCCACCTGTGCACCCAGCACGGCCTCCATGGGCTGGTCCCACAACTGCCCCAGCACCACGCCCGCCCCATAGTGCAGGACGTAGTCGTGGGTGGTCCCCACGATGCGGTATCCCGCCACGTTGTCGCCCAGACTCAGTGGAATGATCTGTCGCACCTGCGGGTGAACGCGCAGTGTTTCGACTTCGCTGAGCGGGATGTTGCCCGGTGGAACATCGAGGTGAAACACACCAGCCAGGATCAGCTGCAGCGGGCTGCCCTTGGCGCCGATGACGGCATCCAGCCCGGCGAGGTCGCGTTCGAAGGCCCGGTCGATCTGGTCCCGGGCGCTGAAGACAAAGGCCATGGCCGCGAAGCCCAGTGTCAGCATCAGCGCATTCAGGGCGGTGGTCAGCGGGCGCGACCACAGATATCGCCAGGCCAGGGTCACCGTGTTCACCGCTTGGCCTCCAGCGTGAGGGTGCGTGCGCCGGGCAATCCCTGTACCGCACGATGATCGTGAGTGGCCACCACGAGGGTGCTGCCATGCTGCTCGGCCTGTTCTCGCAGCAGTTGCATGGCCTGATGGGCGTTGTCGTCGTCCAGGCTGGCCGTGGGTTCGTCGGCCAGCAGCAAGGGCGGTTGCAGTAGCAGGGCGCGTGCCAGTGCCACGCGAAGCGCCTGTCCGCCTGACAGTTCACGCCCAGGCTGATCGAGTAGCGGTTGCAGGCCCAGTCGGTCAATCAGGCGTTGGCGGTGCAAGGCCTCTGGCGCCTGGGCCGAAGCAAATGAGACGAGGCGCAGGTTGTCGTTCACGGTCAGTACCGGGCTCAGTCGGGCGCCCTGGGGCAGAAAACCGATGGTGCGGCTGCGCCAGGTGTCCCGACGGGCCTGCGGCAGGGCAGCGGGTTGCTGACCATGGACGGTGAGAGTGCCTTGTGTGGGGGTGAGGAGCCCGGCCACCAGCGCCAGCCAGGACGATTTCCCACTGCCCGATGCGCCACGAAGCAGCAGGGTTTCGCCGGCCCGAAGCTGGACGTCCGGAAAGGTGAGGGTCAGCCCTCCTGGCCAGGCCAGTTGAAGTTCGCGGCTTTCGATCATGCTATCGCTTGTAGTTGCAACTTTGTTGCGAAAGTTTCCGGATTATCCGACCTTGGACGCGTCAGCCCGCCTGAAGGTTTAAGCTTGTGGCCATGAAGCAAGCCTTCCGCGCCGCCATCCTCTGGTTCGACCCCGACGCATCGGGTCCAATGGTTCGCTACGAGTCCGACGGCCTGCTGGTCACCGGCCCCGGCGTCTCGCCGGGTTCGCCGCGGCGGGTGGAGGCGATCGGGCCGTGGCAGACGCTGCATGCCCGTTTTTCCGATGCGCCTGTCACTCACTGGCCGGGTCGCCTGATCGCGCCGGGCTTTGTGGATCTGCACATCCATTACCCCCAGACCGATGTGATCGGCTCCCCGGCCGAAGGTTTGCTGCCCTGGCTCGAGACCTATACCTTTCCTCATGAAGCGCGTTTCCATGACCCCCAGTACGCGGCGGGGGTGGCGGAGGTGTTTCTGGACGAACTCCGGCGCAACGGTGTCACCACCGCCCTCACCTTTGCCACGTCACACCCGGCCTCGGTGGAGGCGCTGATGGCGGCGGCCGGGGCCCGTGGCCTCCGACTGGTGGCGGGCAAGGTGTTGCAGGATCGGCACTCCCCCGATGGCGTGCGCGATGAAACCGAGCGGAGCCTGCTCGACACCGAGGCACTCATCCAGCGCTGGCATGGCCATGGCCGGCTGGGTTATGCCATCACGCCGCGTTTTGCCCCCAGTTGCTCCGACGCCCAGATGCGCGGCGCCGCCGAACTCGCGACCCGCTATCCGGATGTGTGGATCCAGTCACACGTGGCCGAAAACCTCGACGAGGTGCGCTGGGTGCGTGAGCTCTATCCATCTGCCCGCAGCTACCTGGGCGTGTACGGCGACTTCGGCCTGCTGCGTGAACGGGCGGTGTATGCCCACTGCATTCATCTGGACCAGGAAGACCGTGCCCAACTCCGTGACACCGGCGCAGCGGCAGCGGTCAGTCCCACGAGCAATCTCTTTCTGGGCAGTGGCTTCTTCGATTACGAACGTGCCGATGCGGTCGGTTTCCGCTACGGGCTGGCCAGTGACGTGGGTGGCGGCACCAGTTTCAGTCCTTTTCAGACGATGCTGGCGGCTTACCAGGTGGGCCGCGCATCCGTGACGGGCGGTGGTTTGCCGAAGGTGGGCGTGAGCTTGGCACCCTCCCACTTGTGGTGGCAGCACACGGCGGGCGCCGCCCTGGCCATGGGGCTGGGCGGTGTCGTGGGGAATCTGGGCCCGGGATACGAGGCCGATTTCGTGGTGATCAACCCGCAAGCCAGGCCCATGCTGGCCCGGAAATGGGCGCAGGCCTCCACGCTGGAGGAAGCCCTTTTTGCCCTCATTGTGCTGGGTGACGACCGGGTGATCGAGCACGTGCAGATGGCGCTTTAGCCTTCCAGTAACCCGTCAATTTACACAGACTTCACACGGCACTTGCCGAATGATCACCCGGGTGCACGACACTATGCCTGTCATTGAAACAAGCACGACATGCCCCGTCTACCCCAACCTTTGCTGCTTTCTCCCCGCTGGCTGGGCCCGGTCGTGGTGGCCCTGGGCCTCACGGCGTGCGCGTCTGCGCCTTCCATGGTGACTGAACCGGAGATGCCTGTGCACCTGGCGGAGGTGGCTGGCTGGCGTGCCACCTCACCCACGGCAGAAGCCGGTGCACTTGTCCAGTGGTGGCGTGTGTTCCAGGACGACGATCTGGCCGGCCTCATCGAACGGTCGCTGGAGGTCCATACCAGCGTGCGCAGCGCCCAGGCGGCACTGGCCCAGGCCCGTGCCCAGCGCGATGTAACCGCCGCAGCCACCTTGCCAGCGGTGCGCGCATCGGGCAGTGCGCAGCGGTCGGCGACTGGTGAGGTGACAGCCGCTAACGCGTTTCGCGCCGGGCTGGATGCCAGCTGGGAACTGGACGTGTTTGGCGCCCGTCGCAGTGCCTTGGCAGCCAGCGAGGCGGAGGTACGGTCCAGCGCCGCCCAGCTGGGGCAGGCCAGGGTCACCCTGGCCGCCGAAGTGGCCCTCACTTATGTGGAATGGCGAGCCCAGCAGCAGAGGCTGCAGGTGGCGCGTGACAACCTGGCCTTGCAGGAGGCGTCGCTTCAGCTGACCCGCTGGCGCGTGGAAGCGGGGCTGGCTTCTCAGCTCGATCTGGCGCAAGCGCTGGCGGCCGTGGGCCAGACCCGCGCCGCCGTCGCGCCACTGGAATCGGGGGTGCAGCAGAATCGCAATGCCCTTGCGGTGCTGGTGGGCCTGGCACCGCAGGCCGAACTTGACTTGCGCGAAGGGGCCGAGGTGCCGCAGGCGGCGCTCACACTGGCCATGGGCATCCCGGCTGACACCCTGCGCCAGCGCCCGGATATTCAGGTGGCCGAGGCCCGCGTGATGGCGGCGGTGGCCCGCGTGGCACAGGCCGATGCGACGCGTTACCCAGGCTTCAGCGTGGGGGGCTCGTTGGACTGGCGTTCACCGCGCCTGGCTGATTTGTTCGATACCGGGGTTCTTACTCGCGCGCTGGTGGCCAGTGTCAGCGCCTCCCTGTGGGATGGCGGCGCGGCCCGTGCACAGGTCAGTGCACAAGCGGCCGCGCTGGAGCAAGCCCGCATCTCTCTGGAGGTCGCCATGGTGAATGCCCTGCAGGAAGTGGAGACGGCTTTGCTGGCCCTGCAGGCCAGCCGGCTGCGGCTGGATCACCTGGCGGATGCCGCTGCAGCGGCCATCCAGGCCGAAACCCTGGCGCGTCACCGCCACGCCGGCGGTCTCATCGACACCCGGGCCCTGCTGGACGCCCAGCGCACCCGCCTCAATGCCGAAAGCGACCTGTCCACCGCCCGAGCCAGCTGGAGCACCGACCATGTGCGCCTGTACAAGGCGCTGGGCGGCGGCTGGAGCCGCGACACCCTGATCAAAGACCTGGAAGTTTCCCTGCATGAGCCCCGTTGAACGCACCCCCTCGGCCGATCTGGACCAACTCCTTGGCACTGAGCGCCGTCCATCGTGGTGGAAGCGTCCATGGCTGTGGCTGGTTCCCGTGGTCATTGCCCTGGCTGTCTGGGGCTGGATGGCATGGCAGACATCACAGGCCCGGCAGGCCGCGCCGGTCTATGTGACCGAGCCGCTGGCACGCGGTCATCTGACGCTGACCGTGTCGGCCAGCGGCACCCTGCAGCCTGTGCGGGCCGTGAACATCGGAAGTGAGCTCTCCGGCACGGTCAAGGAGGTTCGGGTGGACGTGAACGACCGCGTGCGTCAGGGGCAGGTGCTTCTGGTGCTGGACACTGCCAAGCTGGAAGACCAGGTCAGCAATGCCCGTGCGGCGCTGGCGGCCGCCCGTGCTCAGGTGGCGCAGGCACAGGCCAGCCAACGCGAAAGCGAAGCCGCTGCCCAGGAGGCGGCCGCGCAACTCGCCCGGCAGGAGGAGGTGTACCGTCTGTCAGGTGGGCAAGTGCCTTCGGCGGCCGAACTCGACGCCGCCCGCGCCGCTGCCCTGCGCACCACCGCCGCCGTGGAGCGTGCCCGTGCCAGCGTGCTCAGTGCCGAAGCCGCGGTGGAACAGGCCCGCGCCAACCTGGCCACCACCGAAACGAACCTCTTCAAGGCGTCCATCCGCTCGCCGATTGATGGCGTGGTACTGTCTCGATCGGTGGATCCGGGCAACGCCGTGGCCGCTTCCTTGCAGGCCGTCACCTTGTTCACGCTGGCGCAGGACCTGCGCGAACTCAAACTGGACGTGAATGTGGACGAGGCCGACATCGGCGTGGTGAAAGAGGGCCAGAAGGCCACGTTCACCGTGAGCAGTTACCCGGCCCGCCGCTACCCTGGCAAAGTGCAGCGGGTGGCCTTTGGCTCCACCAAAACCGACAACGTGGTCACTTACACCACCACCCTGGATGTCGACAACAGCGACCTGACCCTGCGCCCGGGCATGACGGCCACCGCCAGCATCGTGGCGGTCGAGCGCACGGGTGTGCTGCTGGTGCCCAATACCGCCTTGCGTTTCATGCCACAGCTCAACGACACCCCCGTGCCCACGGGCAGTGTGCTGTCCCGCATGATGCCCGGTCCGCCGGCTTCCGCGCCCAAGACGGTGCGCTTTGACCGTCGTGCAGGCCCCCGTCAGATCTGGGTGTTGCAGGACGGTCAGCCTGTTGCCATGACGGTGGTGACCGGGATCAGCGACGGCCGCCAGACCGAGGTGTCGGGCGAAGGCCTGGCGGAGGGCATGGAAGTGATCACCGAGCAGCGCCGTGGAGGCAGTGCCCGATGAGCGACCTCGCCAGCGCCGCTGTCATATCCCTGCGTGGCATCACCAAGGTGTACGGTCAGGGTGCCACGGCGTTTCTGGCGCTCAGGGGGGTGGACCTGGACATCCGACAGGGCGAATTCGTCGCCATCATGGGGCCCAGCGGTTCGGGCAAGTCCACCGCCATGAACACCCTGGGCTGCCTCGACCGGCCGACCAGCGGTGAATACCGCTTTCATGGCGTGCCCGTGCAGGGGCTGGACCGCGATGGCCTGGCCCGCCTGCGCCGCAAGTTCTTCGGTTTCGTGTTCCAGGGCTTTCATCTCCTCCCTCGCACCAGTGCGCTGGAGAACGTGGAGCTGCCGCTCATCTACCGCGGGGAGAAGCTGGGGCCTCGGCGCGAAGCGGCTCGCCAGGCATTGGCGGCGGTGGGGCTGGCAGGGTGGGAGCACCACACGCCGGCCGAACTCTCGGGCGGGCAGCAGCAGCGCGTGGCCATTGCCCGGGCCATCGTCA
>CAZEZY010000105.1:0-8507 GCA_964516635.1 uncultured Tepidimonas sp.
AATACCGGCCTGTCACGCCGGGGGTCGCGGGTTCGAGCCCCGTCCACTCCGCCAGCCCACATGAGCCGTTGCTGTCACGCATGCAACGGCTTTTTTGTTTTTCATGGGCCGCTGCGATTACAGTGCGTGCCATGGAGACCGTTCCTCGCCACGTGCTGCCGGTGCTGGTGTTTTCCCAGTTTGCCGGAACCTCGCTGTGGTTTGCCGTCAATGCGATCATGCCCGATCTGCAACGGGAGCTGGGCTGGCCCGAGGCCACGCTCGGCACGCTCACTTCCGCCCTCCAGTTCGGATTCATCGTGGGCACGCTGGTGTTCGCGTTGCTGGCCATCGCCGACCGGTTTGCGGCGCGCAAGGTGTTCCTGATCTGTTCGCTGGCGGGTGCCATCTGCACCCTGGGCGCCTGGGCCCAGGTGCGCGACCAGGAGGCCCTGATGGCTTGGCGATTCGCGACGGGCTTCTTTCTGGCGGGCATCTACCCCGTGGGCATGAAGATCGCTTCGCAATGGTACCGGCAGGGTCTGGGGGCTGCGCTGGGCCTGCTTGTGGGCGCGCTGGTGCTCGGGTCGGCCAGTGCCCATGGTTTGCGTGCCTGGGGTCATGAACTTCCCTGGGACCAGTTGATGTGGGCGGTATCGGCGCTATCCGCGGCGGGTGGGCTGCTGCTCTATCTGGCGCTGGGCGATCCCCCGGTACGCGGGGGGGTGCCCATGCCGCTGCGCTTCACCGATGTGGGAGCGATCTGGACCGACCGGCGGGTCCGAAGTTCGGTGTTGGGATACTTTGGCCACATGTGGGAGCTCTACACCATGTGGGTGCTGGTTCCCGTGGTGCTGGCCACGCGCCTGCAAGGCCAGGCCTTGTCGCTGGCCGCCTTTCTGATCCTGGGCGCGGGCGTGCTGGGCTGTGTGGTGGGTGGCTTGCTGGTCCGGCGATGGGGCGGCGCGCGGGTGGCGTCGTTTCAACTGGCCATCAGCGGGGCTTGCTGCCTGATGGCGC
Source organism: uncultured Tepidimonas sp. (assembly GCA_964516635.1). Taxonomy (GTDB): domain Bacteria; phylum Pseudomonadota; class Gammaproteobacteria; order Burkholderiales; family Burkholderiaceae_C; genus CAZEZY01. The sequence goes on from CAZEZY010000105.1 coordinate 1,000, forward strand.
CATGGGCACTGATCGCCAGTGATCTGGGTTTTTACGCCTGGTTGCTGGTCTGGGGCATCACGGTATCGGGCGATTCGCCTCAGTTCTCTGCGCTCACGGCGCGAAACGCGCCACCCCAGGCCGTTGGCAGCGTGCTGACGCTGACCAACAGCATCGGATTTACCATCTCGATTGTCAGCATCTTGCTGTACGTGGAATGGATTCAGCACGCCCCATTGGCGCAGGTGCTGCCGTGGCTGGCCGTCGGCCCGATGCTGGGCTTGTGGGCGATGCGCCCCTTGTTGCGTGAAGAACGGATCGCCAGATAGTCCACTCAGGCGGCATCGAGCCACCCGCTTGCGGCGTCTGCCAAGGGTGGTTTCCGTGTCGCGACCAGCCCTTTGAGCACATCCCCCACGACGATGATGGAGGGGCTGCCCAGGTCATGGGCTTGGAGCGTGTCGACCAGGGTGTCCAGGGTTCCTTGGGCATGCCGTTGCTGCGGAAGGCTGGCGTGCTGGATGATGGCCACTGGCGTGGCCGCTGGCAAGCCTTGAAGCAGGCCTTCCTGGATGCGTGTGGCGCTGGAAACGCCCATGTAGATGACCAGGGTGAGCCTGGCCTGATGGGCACAACGGGCCAGCGCCTCCCAGTCGGTGCCCGGGTCTCCGGGTTTGGCATGTCCGGTCACGAAAACCACGCCGTGGGCATGCTCACGGTGGGTCAATGGCGCATGCAAGGAGGTCACGGCCGCCAGTCCGGCGGTGATGCCGTTGATCACCTGCACCTGCACCCCTGCGGCCTGGAGGTGTTCGACTTCTTCGCCTCCCCGGCCAAAGATGAAAGGATCTCCCCCCTTCAGCCTCACCACCGCTTCGCCCGCCAGGGCCTGCTGGATCATCAGCTTTTCAATGAAGGCCTGCGGCGTGGAGGTGCAACCGCCGCGTTTGCCCACATGAATGATCCGTGCACCATGGCGGGCATGCGTCAGAACGGCCTCGTTCACGAGGTCGTCCACCAGGATCACGGTGGCTGACGCGATGGCTTTGGCGGCTTTGAGGGTGAGCAGATCGGGATCGCCGGGACCAGCGCCGACCAGGGTGACTCGGCCTTCTGGGTTGGGGATGACAGTGTGCGGCGTGGTCATGGCTGCTTTGTATGGCTTGATTCGGTGATTTTGATGTATTCATCATGAATTCAGGTAATAAACAGATATCGTCCTGTGTGGTCCACTTAAACTACCCGTCATGTTGATTCTGGGTATCGAATCCTCTTGTGACGAAACGGGCGTGGCGCTGGTGGAAACGCGCGCAGATGGCGCTCCGCGCTTGCTGGCCCACGCCTTGCACAGCCAGATCGACATGCATCAGGCTTACGGCGGCGTGGTCCCCGAACTGGCCAGCCGCGATCACATCCGGCGCGTGTTGCCCCTGACCGCGGTGGTGCTCACACAAGCCGGCCGTTCGCTGTCCGAGGTGGACTGGGTGGCCTACACCCGTGGTCCCGGGCTGGCCGGGGCCTTGCTGGTCGGGGCGGGTGTGGCCTGCGCCATGGCCGCCGCGCTCGACAAGCCCACGATCGGTATTCATCACCTGGAGGGCCATCTGCTGTCGCCCTTTCTCAGCGCCGATCCGCCCGAGTTCCCTTTTGTGGCGTTGCTGGTGTCGGGTGGCCATACCCAGCTCATGCGGGTGGAAGGGGTCGGGCGGTACGAGTTGCTGGGTGAAACCATCGACGATGCCGCAGGTGAAGCCTTTGACAAATCCGCCAAAGTGCTCGGTCTGGGCTACCCGGGGGGGCCAGCCCTCGCGCGGCTGGCTCAAGCAGGTCGGCCCGACGCGTTCCAGCTACCCCGCCCCCTGTTGCACAGCGGTGACCTGGACTTTTCATTTGCCGGCCTCAAGACGGCGGTGCTCACCCAGGCCCGCAAGCTGGCTGATGATCTGGAGGCCCGCAAGGCCGATCTGGCCGCTTCCACCCAGGCCGCCATCGTCGAGGTGCTGGTCAAGAAATCGATCGCGGCTTTGAAGCAGACCGGTCTGAAACGGCTGGTGGTCGCGGGTGGGGTAGGGGCCAATAACATGCTGAGGCAACAGCTGGACACCGCCTGTCGACGCATCGGGGTGAGGGTGCACTATCCCGAGCTTCACCTCTGCACCGACAATGGCGCCATGATTGCGATGGCAGCCGCCATGCGGTTGCAGGCTGGCCTGGTTCCCGAACCCTCGAGCCCATCGAACCGCGATCCCTATGCCTTTGATGTCAGGCCCCGCTGGCCTCTGAGCGAATGCACCGAGACCTGATGCGCCCCCTGTTTTCTGGTTGCATACCCCATTCAGGATCGCTTGCTGCGGTGCAGTAAACTGGCGCGCCCCGTGTCAATCATGGGGCGTTTCCGTGATTTGCTGGGGCTTTCATGAACCTGTTTTTCCGTGATGTTTCGCGCCGTTTGATGCCTCGTCGCCAGGGGCTGGGTCTGGTCGCGCGCCTGCTGGCGCTGGGTGTCCTGACAGCGGGTGCCGTTGCCGTGATGGCTCAGCCGGCATCGCCCTCCGGTACCCGTCAGGGCAACCCGCCACCGATCCGCATTGCCATGATCGAAGGCCTGTCTGGCCCGATGGCCAATACCGGGGAGGCGGTGTTTCGCAACCTGGTCTGGGCGGTCGAACGGGTCAATGCTCGCGGTGGTGTGCCCTTGCCAGGCGGCGCCCGCCCACTCCAGATGGAACGTTTTGACAGCAAGGGTCAGACCGAGGAGGCCCTGTCGGTGCTGCGTTCAGCCGTTGACGCGCAGATTTCGATTGTCATGCAGGGCAATTCGTCGGCGGTGGCAGCCGGTCTGATCGAGGCCATTCAGCGCCACAACGAACGCGATCCCTCGCGTCGCGTGGTTTTCCTGAACTACTCGGCCATTGATCCCATCCTCACCAACGAGCGCTGCAATTTCTGGCATTTCCGTTTTGACGCCCATGTGGACATGCGCATGGCGGCGCTGATGCAGGTTCTCAAAGGCGACAAGGACGTCAACACCGTCTACCTGCTCGGGCAGGACTACAGCTTCGGTCAGGCGGTGCTTCGCGAAGCCCGTCGCCAATTGCCACTGCAGCGACCCGACATCCGCATCGTCGGTGACGAACTGCATCCCATGGCACGCATCAAGGACTTTCTGCCCTACATCACCAAAATTCGCGCCAGCGGGGCCGACGCCGTCATCACGGGGAACTGGGGCAACGACCTGACGTTGCTCGTGAAGGCCGCTCGCGAGGCGGGCTACAACGGCAAGTTCTACACCTTTTACGGCAACGCGCTGGGCGCACCTGCCGCCATGGGCGATGCCGGGATTGGCCGCGTCATTGCGGTGGCCGACTGGTTCCCGAACGTGCCCACGGCCGAATCGAAGGCCTTTTACGAAGCGTTCCGCCAGCGCTTCCCCCGTCCGCAGGACGATTACGTGCACATGCGCATGCAACTGATGGTCGAGGCGCTGGCGCAGGCCATCGAGCGCGCTGGCGCGACGATGGCGCCCGGGCAGGTGCCCGACGCGCTGGCGATAGCCCGCGAACTGGAGCGTGCCGACGTGACGCTGGCAGGTCAGCGCCTCACCATGCGAGCGGCCGATCACCAGGCCCAGCAGCCGCTGGTGGTCGCTGTGATGGAGCGCCAGGGTGCAGAGGGTGTCCCGTTCGATGTCGAAGGTTCTGGCTATGGTTTCCGCGTCATCCGTCAGTTGCCCGCTCAAGCGGCCGAAATGCCCCACAATTGTCAGATGAGCCGCCCTTGAAGGGTGGACATTCACCCACAAAACACAGGCAAACACCAACATGAGGGACGTGATCGCAGCCCTGGAGGGTTCCCGCATCCGTGAGGTGGCGAATGTCGGTCTCGGCCGCGCCGATGTGCTGCCTTTCTGGTTTGGCGAAAGCGACGAAACCACCGCCGACTTCATCCGTCAGGCGGCGATCGAATCGCTGCAGCGCGGAGAAACCTTCTATGCCCACAACCTGGGCATGCCAGAGCTGCGGCAGGCCTTGGCGGACTACACCGCTCGTTGGCATCCGTCGCAACCTGCCACTCAGTGGGCCGAACGCATCGCCGTGACGTCTGGCGGTGTCAATGCCCTCATGCTGGCCTGCGAGGCGCTGGTGGATGCCGGCGATGAAGTGGTGGCGGTCACCCCGGTCTGGCCGAATCTGGTGGCCCAACCCCGGATCATGGGGGCATGCCTGCAAACGGTGAGCCTGCGTCCTGACGCGGGGGGCGCCTGGCAACTCGACATGGCCGAGTTGCTGGCTGCCGTGACCCCCCGAACCCGTTTGCTGGTGCTGAACGCCCCGAACAATCCGACCGGCTGGACGCTGACCCGAGCCGAACAGCAGGAGATTCTGAACCACTGTCGCCAGACGGGTACCTGGATTCTGGCTGACGAAGTGTACGAGCGCCTGTACTTCGGCGGAGAGGCGGGTCAGCCAGCGCCCAGCTTGCTGGATCTGGCGACACCTGACGATCGGTTGGTGGTCGCCCACAGTTTTTCCAAGACGTTTCTCATGACAGGCTGGCGTCTGGGCTGGCTGGTCATGCCGCCCTTCCTGGTGCCGGCCATGGGAAAACTGATCGAGTTCAACACCAGTTGTGCCCCTGTGTTTGTGCAGCGAGCCGGTGTCGCAGCCCTGCAGGGCGAAGTTCAGGTCACGATTCCCCTGGTCAGGCACCTGCAGACCTGTCGCGACACCCTGGTCCCGGCTCTGCAGGCCTTGTCTGGCGTCACGGTTGCACCACCCCCTGGCGGCATGTATGCGTTTTTCCGCCTCCACGGGCATGATGACTGCCTGGCCACCGCCAAGCGGCTGGTTCAGGAAGCGGGTCTGGGTCTGGCGCCGGGCAGCGCCTTTTCCCCTGAGGCCAGAGGCTGGTTGCGGTGGTGCTTTGCCAGCCGCGACACCGATCGCCTGTTGCAAGGGGTCGATAGACTGGCCGCCTGGCTGCGTCTATAATGTCAAGTTGCCTCGCTGCATGCGCGGCAATCACGCCTGTTGCGGCAAACCATCGGATCGATCCAGATCGGCCACCTGCGGCAGGATGCAAGTCATTGTTTCAAGGAAGTTTCATGATTTCTCACGCCGTCAAGGCCGAAGTGATCGCGGCCAACGCCCGTGCCGCCCACGACACCGGTAGCCCCGAAGTGCAGGTTGCCATCCTGACAGCCCGCATCAACGAGCTGACCCCCCATTTCAAGACCCACCACAAAGACCACCATGGCCGCCGTGGCCTGCTCAAGATGGTGAGCCGCCGCCGCAAGCTGCTGGACTACCTCAAGTCCAAGGACTCCGACCGCTACGTCGCCCTGATCCAGAAGCTGGGTCTGCGCAAGTAATCCGGTTTGGTGTCTCGCTGAACCACACAAGACGCCTGGGTTGCTCAGCCGCCCCAGGCGTTTTTCGCTTCAATCATCGGAGTGAATCGCTGTTCAGATCGAAGCTGTGTCATTCCAAAGGGCTGTGCGGGGCGCTTCGCATCTCTCTGGAATGGCATCGTGTTCTGAAAGCGCTACTCCAGGCCACGGGCGCAGCCATATGCGCCCACTCACCAGGCAATCGCAGGAGCACAACATGAGCCTCTTCAACAAAATCACCAAAACCTTCCAGTGGGGCCAGCACACGGTCCGCATGGAAACCGGCGAAATCGCTCGCCAGTCCAGTGGCGCTGTGCTGCTCGACATGGACGGCACCGTGGTGCTGGCCACTGTCGTCGCCAAGCAGGACGCCAAGGCCGGCCAGGACTTCTTCCCCCTGACCGTCGACTACATCGAAAAATCCTACGCCGCTGGCAAGATTCCGGGCAGCTTCTTCAAGCGCGAAGGCCGCCCCAGCGAACTCGAAACGCTGACCAGTCGCCTGATCGACCGGCCCATCCGACCGCTGTTCCCTGAAGGCTTCTTCAACGAAGTGCAGGTGGTCATCCACACACTGTCGCTCAACCCCGAAGTGGATGCCGACATCGCCGCCATGATCGCGACCAGCGCAGCCCTGTCCATCTCCGGCATCCCGTTCAACGGCCCCATCGGGGCGGCCCGCGTGGGTTACATCAATGGCGAATACGTGCTCAACCCGGGTCAGACCCAGCGCGCCAGCAGCCAGATGGATCTGGTCGTGGCGGGTACCGAAGCCGCTGTGCTGATGGTGGAATCCGAGGCCCAGCAACTGTCTGAAGAGATCATGCTGGGCGCCGTGGTGTTCGGCCACGAGCAGGGCAACATCGCCATCGCCGCCATCAACGACCTGGTGCGTGAAGCCGGCAAGCCCGAATGGAACTGGCAGCCGCCCGCCAAGGACGAGCCGCTGATCGCCAAGGTCGAGGCCCTGGGTCGCGACAAGCTCGTTGCCGCTTACCAGATCCGCAACAAGCAGGCCCGCACCCAGGCCTGCCGCGAGGCCTATGCCGCCGTGATCGATGGCCTGAAGGCCGACGGGGTGGAGTTCGATGCCGTCAAGGTCCAGGATCTTCTGTTCAACATCGAGGCCTCCATCGTGCGCGGCCAGATCCTGGCTGGCGAGCCCCGCATCGACGGCCGCGACACCCGCACGGTGCGTCCGATCGAGATCCGCAACAGCGTGCTGCCGCGCACCCACGGTTCGGCCCTGTTCACCCGTGGCGAGACCCAGGCGCTGGTCATTGCCACCCTGGGCACCGATCGCGATGCACAGCGCATCGACGCGCTGGCTGGCGACTTTGAAGACCGCTTCATGCTGCACTACAACATGCCGCCTTTCGCCACCGGTGAGACCGGCCGCGTGGGCAGCCCCAAGCGCCGCGAGATCGGTCACGGTCGCCTGGCCAAGCGCGCCCTGGTGGCCGCGTTGCCCAGCAAGGAAGAGTTTCCCTACACGCTGCGCGTGGTGTCGGAAATCACCGAATCCAACGGTTCGTCGTCCATGGCTTCCGTCTGTGGCGGCTGCCTGGCGCTGATGGATGCCGGCGTGCCCATGAAGGCCCACGTGGCCGGCATCGCCATGGGCCTCATCAAGGACGGCAACCGTTTTGCTGTCCTCACCGACATCCTGGGCGATGAAGATCACCTGGGTGACATGGACTTCAAGGTGGCTGGCACCACCAACGGCGTGACGGCGCTGCAGATGGACATCAAGATCCAGGGCATCACCAAGGAAATCATGCAGGTGGCGCTGGCGCAGGCCAAGGAAGCCCGCTTGCATATTCTGGGCAAGATGCAGGAGGCCATGGGTGAGGCCAAGGCCGAGATCTCCGATTTCGCGCCGCGCCTCTACACCATGAAGATCAACCCCGAGAAGATCCGTGACGTGATCGGCAAGGGCGGCGCCACCATCCGTGCGCTGACCGAAGAAACCGGCACCCAGATCGACATCGGCGAAGACGGCACCATCACCATCGCATCGGCTGATGGGGCCAAGGCCGAAGAAGCCAAGCGCCTCATCGCCGAAATCACCGCCGAAGTGGAAATCGGCAAGGTCTACGAAGGCCCCGTCACGAAGATTCTCGACTTCGGCGCTCTCGTC